>QCQK01000004.1 GCA_003209565.1 Prochlorococcus sp. AG-449-J16
TTATAGAAAACCACTCGATTTTACTGAAGAAGCTTTAAGGAGTGCTTCAGAAGCTTGGAAAAACATTAATGCAGCCCTTTCTTTTATGGACCTTACAAAAGGTGCTTTTAGATCTATTGAAAAAAATGAATCTCTCGAAGATGAATATAAAGAGAAAATAAGTTTTGAATTATCTCAAAAAAAGCTTAAATTTTCTGAGGCTCTGGGAAATGACCTTAATACAGCAGGCGCTATTGCAATTATTTACGATTTAGCGAAACCATTAAAAAACTTTTTAAACCAATTTCAAAGGGTTGAAGGTTTTAAAATCGACCTAAATGAAAAATTCTTTCTACTTGAGAATTTTAAAACTCTTGAAAAGTTGACCGAGGTACTTGGTCTTAAAAAAGAGGTTTTAGTAAAAGAAAGTAAAATAAAAGAAGACGAAATATCATCGCTTATTGATGAAAGATTGAAGGCAAAAATGGAAAAGAATTATGCGAAGGCAGATGAAATCAGGAATTTGTTAAAAGAAAAAGGTATTGAACTTATTGATCAATCAAAGGAAATAACAACATGGATAAGGGTCTAAATTTTAAGAAAAAAACCAATTTGAAATTTTTGTTTTTTAAATACACCTTTAAATGGGAAGATATTAGAAATATCAGAGAAAATTGAAATACATTACTGTGCTCGGTTCTACTGGTTCGATAGGGACTCAAACTCTCGAAATAGCTAGTGAGCAGCCTGAAAAGTTTAAAGCCGTAGCTCTTTCGGCAGGAAGAAATATTAATTTATTAACTGAACAAGTTAAAACACATAAACCAGAAGTAGTTGCAATTGAGGATGAAAGTCTTGTAGAAGATTTAAAAGATAATATTAATAACTTAGATTTGGATGATCCTCCCTTGGTTTTAGGTGGAAAGCAGGGAATTAACGCAGTTGCAGCATGGGATAAGGCAGATACTGTAGTAACAGGGATAGTAGGCTGTGCAGGCTTAATTCCAACAATGTCAGCAATTAATGCGGGGAAAAATATTGCACTTGCTAACAAAGAAACTTTAATTGCGGCAGGACCAATTGTTATTCCTGCATTAAAGAAAAACAAAAGTAGGCTTTTACCTGCTGATTCAGAACACTCTGCTATCTTTCAATGTTTACAAGGATTACCTAATTATGAAAATGCAGATTTTTCAACAGGAGAGATGCCTAAGGGTTTAAAAGCCATACATTTAACGGCTTCTGGTGGTGCTTTTAGAGATTGGGCCGTTGAGGATTTAAAGCATGTCACAGTGGAAGATGCGACTTCACATCCTAATTGGGATATGGGAAAAAAAATAACTGTAGATTCTGCAACTCTCATGAATAAAGGATTAGAAGTTATAGAAGCTCATTATTTATTTGGGACATCTTACGAAAATATCGAAATAGTTATCCACCCTCAAAGTATTATTCATTCAATGATTGAGATGGAAGATTCTTCAGTATTAGCTCAATTAGGTTGGCCAGATATGAAACTACCCATTTTATATGCGATGAGTTGGCCTGAAAGATTTAAAACAAATTGGAAAAGATTAAACCTAAGTGAAATTGGAAAATTAACTTTTAAAGAGCCAGACGAGTTTAAATATCCATGCATGGGACTTGCCTATGCTGCAGGAAAATCTTCTGGGACTATGCCTGCAGTCCTAAATGCTGCTAATGAAATGGCTGTTGAACAATTCCTCAAAGAAAAAATTTCTTTTCAAGAAATTCCAACATTTATAAGTAAAGCTTGTGAATCACATATGGAGAATTTGAACTTGAGTCCCGAATTAGAGGATATTCTTGAAGTAGACAAATGGGCCAGACTTTTTGTTGAGCAAGAAATTAAAAAAGGGAAAAAATACGTAAGTATTGGATAAAAGTGAATATAAAAAAACATCTTCTACTATGCGCAACACCCACAAAACAGAAATGCTTTAAAGGCAATGAAGGACAAAAAACATGGGAATGTCTAAAAAAGACTTTAAAAAAATTTGAGAATGATCCCTCTACAAAAAACGTTCATATATTAAGATCAAAAGCTGATTGTTTAAGGGTATGTAAGAACGGCCCAATTCTTCTTATTTGGCCTGATGGTATTTGGTATGAGAAAGTTTCTCCAGAAAAAATTTCTGAAATTTTTACCTCACATATTATTAACGGTAAGCCAATAGAAAAATGGATTTTCAAAAAAACACCATTTTTAAATAGTCCTAGATACTTATAAACCAGTTCTTTACGACTTCGTCTGACCAGCAGCCATTAATCGAATGAAAACCATTATGACCTCCTTTTTCAGTTATAAAAATAGTGAATTTATCAATATGTTCTTTCCTTAAATTAAAAGTATCCTTATATGGAACCCAGGGATCATCCTTGGCATGAATAAAAAGCATTTGAGGTAATTTTTTTATTGAGTTTTGGATTCTAAATATTGGAGAAGCTTTAATATAGTAATCTTCTAAAGAATTAAATCCCCAACTTGGAGCTGTAAATTTCTGATCAAATTCTCTTATACTTTTTAAATTTCTAATTTTTATTCTTAATTTCTCATTATTAAGAAATTTGCCCTCAACATTAAATCCTTCCCATAACTGATTTTTCAAGCGGTGAAGTAACCATTTTTGGTAGATATAATTTCTAGGTTTTTCAATACAGAGACTGCATGATGATAAATCTAATGGTGTACTTACGCAGGCAAGGGCATCTAAAAGTTTTTCTCCTTTGTTTTCATCGTAATCTAGGCAAGCATTTAAAAGAATTGTTCCGCCTAAAGATAATCCAACGCCGTAAATTGGAAGATTATTATTCCTTTTCATCAGATCCTTGAACTCTAAATTAATCAATTTTTTAAAATAATTAATTGCTGAAATAACATCACTGGAGCATCTAGCACAATAATTTCCTTTAGCTAAATATCTCGCTGATCCAGATCCTCTTAGATTTAATTTAAGAACTCCAAAACCATTATTTGCTAATTTCCTAGATATTCTTCTTAAACCAAACCGTTTAGTTGAGCCCCCTAAACCATGAGTAACGATTACAAAACCCCTAAGTGAGTTTAAGTTTTCAGGTAATTCTAAAAAACCTAAAAGATAATCACATTCAAAATTTTTAGAAAGAATTTTATTAATCGGAAAGAATATTTTTTTATTTTTTTTAGATTTACCAAAATCAATTACAAAAGTATCTCTCAAAGTTTGTAAGTCGCCACCTATCCAAGGTAAGACTTCTCGAAATGGTTTATTTTTTACGTAATCTGAAAAACTAAAAGATATGCTATTATTTCTCCCCAACTCCAAGATCCTTTAATTCTCCAATCAAATCATTCAGTACCTTTTTTGCATCACCAAAGACCATTGAGGTATTTGGCAGATCAAATAAATCATTTTTTATTCCGGAGTAACCTGCACTCATACCACGTTTAATTACAAATACCGTTCTTGCTTCCTGCACATCAAGAACTGGCATGCCATATAAAGGAGAAGAGCTATCATTTTTAGCTTGAGGATTGACCACATCATTTGCTCCTAAAACTAAAACAACATCCGTTGCTGGAAAATCAGGATTTACAACGTCCATCTCTTTAAGTTGTTCGTAAGGAACATCTGCTTCTGCTAAAAGTACATTCATATGTCCAGGCATCCTCCCTGCTACAGGATGAATTGCGTAAACAACTTCAATACCATTTTGCTCTAGTTTTTTTGTCACTTCTCTTAAAGTATGTTGAGCTTGAGCTACTGCTAAACCATAACCAGGAACAATAATTACCTTGTTGGCTGCCTCTAAAGTCAATGCGCATTCTTCAACACTGCAAGAAGTTATATTTGTATATTCTCCTGAACCAGAAGAGGCTGTACTTTGTGCAGATAAAGATCCTCCAAAAAGAACTGAGACCAATGATCTATTCATACCCTTGCACATTACTTGAGTAAGTATTAGACCTGCCGCTCCAACCATTGCGCCTGCTACTATCAAAAGCTGACTATCTACAACGAAACCTGCTGCTGCTGCTGCAATCCCTGAATAGCTATTTAATAAAGATATAACGACTGGCATATCCGCTCCACCAATTGGCAAAGTAACTCCAATACCTAATAAAGAAGAAACTATAACTAAAAGCCAAATTGAACTTGTATTTCCGTTTATCAAATCAAAAAAGGCTATCAAGGAAGCAACTGCAAAAACAATATTTACAAAATGCCTAACTTTGCTCTGAGTCCATCCTGGAGTTGACAACCAACCCTGTAACTTCGCCATCGCCACAATTGAACCTGTGAAAGTTATGGCACCAACAAATATAGAAACGGATATTGAAACTTCGTTAATAAGTGACTTAAAAAAATCAAAATTTTCTTGGACACTAGATATAGGAAAAATAGCTACTCCTAAGGCCACTAAAAGTGATGACATTCCTCCACATCCATTGAACAATGCCACTGTTTCAGGCATGGAGGTCATAGGTACTTTTTTTGCAAGAATTGCTCCGAACAAACTACCTATGATTGATCCAATTATTATCCAAATCCAAGACTGAATAGCAATTCCAGAAGTGCCTAAATAATAAGAAAGTAATCCTACTACTGATAGCGACATTGCAAATGCAGCTAATCTATTGGCATCCCTTGCTGACTTTACTTTTGACAACCCTTTTATTCCCAAGGCCAGTAAAAGTACTGCTAGAAGGTCAATAACGAATTTAGTGATTACAGGTAGATTCATGTTAAAAATTACTTCTTATTTGATGGTTTACGACTAAACATCGCGAGCATTCGATCAGTTACAAAGAAACCGCCTACAACGTTGAAAAGAGCAAATCCAAGAGAAACTGAACCAATGATTAAAAGTGGTACGTTACCTTCTGCTTTTACAATTAAAGTTAAGGCTGCAAGCATTGTTATTCCTGAAATTGCATTTGCTCCACTCATTAGAGGTGTGTGAAGGGTAGGAGGAACTTTTCCAATTAACTCGAGGCCTAATAAACTACCAAGTAAAAGAACCCAAAGAAGACTTATAAAAGACATAATTTTAAAACCTCAATTTTCAAAAACTTTATTTTGAAGAACAACTCCTTCATCGCTTAATAAACATCCAGAAATGAGTTCATCCTCTTTATCTAATTTAATTACACCATCTTTTATAAATGGTGTAATTAAAGATGTTAAGTTCTTAGCATAAAGTGAACTTGCATCATAAGGAACTGAAGAGGGTAATTCGCCCGCTCCTATAAGTTTTACCCCATCTTTGATGATAGTTTCATTTGATTTTGTTCCTGCGCAGTTCCCTCCCTGAGAAACTGCTAAATCAATAATTACTGCTCCAGGTCTCATTTTTTCAATCATGGGAGCGTCTATTAAAACAGGGGCCTTTTTACCTAGAACTTGCGCAGTACATATAGCGACATCAGCTTCAGATAAATATTTAGTTAAAGTAGCCTTTTGTTTTGAAAGGAATTCTGGTGTTACAGCTTTTGCATAACCTCCAGCTTCTCCAGGTTTTTCATCCACTTCAGGAAGTTCTATAAATCTTGCTCCGAGGGACTCTACTTGTTCTTTAACAGCAGGTCTAATATCAGATACAAATACTATTGCACCAAGTCTTTTTGCAGTCGCTACTGCCTGCAATCCAGCAACGCCACCACCAAGAACCACTACTTTGGCAGGTTGAACTGTGCCTGCTGCAGTCATAAGCATTGGGAAATATCTATCTAACTCACTTGCAGCTAAAAGAACTGCTTTATATCCAGCGATATTTGCCTGTGAAGAAAGAACATCAGAAGATTGCGCTCTACTAATCCTCGGAAGCAATTCTAGTGATAAAGCTGAAATCTTATTATTATTTATAATCTTGAGAAGCTCCTTATTACCATATGGGTTAAGAAGACCAAGAAGAACCGCACCTTTCTTTAATTTAGTTAAATTATCCTCTGATGGAGTTTGTACACAAAATATTAGGTCAGCTTCACCCCAAATTTTTTGATCTAAGTTACTTATTATTGTTCCACCCGATTCTTCATATGACAAGTCACTAAATCCTGATAATTTTCCCGCTGAACTTTCAATATAAACATCACATCCAAGGCTTTTTAATTTCTTTACCGCTTCTGGAGTAGCTGAAACTCTCCTTTCACCAGTGCTTGTTTCGGAAGGAATAAGTATCTTTGTCAATTTATTTATTTTTTTAACATACTAAATATAATTTGAAGAAAGTCAAAAGTCTTGGATTTTTGTTAAAAATATATTTTCTTTTCTATAAAAAATAGCTATCTAGAATATATACGTACTAAATATTCCAATGAGTATAAAAGCAATCGAATGTCCAGATGGAGTATGTCACAGTCATCATGGTGGTCATGCTGTTCCAAGGCAAGCTATGCAGAAAAATCTAGAAAAGCATGGTAAGGACTGGTGCGAAAAATTAGCAGAGAGAATTTATGAAATGTCGGTTGATACTTATTCTCAGACAGTCATGCCTAGTCTCCACTCAGCAGGTTGGCAAAGAAGACATTTAGATTGGGAATTTAAGCTCGCAGAAAATGATTCTGAACCTGATGAAGCTCTTGTTGAAGGAATCATTAATGCCACTGAAAGCTTTCTAAGAAGTAGTGAGGTGCATCGATTATTTATTCAGGAATTAGTCCAGGGAACATTTGAGGAAGCAAATGACAAAAAAATAATTTCTAAAGCAATAAAATCTATCATTGAAGAGGAAATTGTCATTTCACTAAGAGAAAAGAAAGAATCTCTTTTAAAAAAAATATCCGCAAAATTAATTTCAGAAGAAAAAGTTAGCGAAGAACTTGCAATAAATTCAGCTAAAGAGGGTTTTGAGGAAGTTGAAAGATTACTCGCAAATCACAGCGAGGCAGTTTAACCCTATTTCTTTATATTTTTTTTATAATTCATTCAAAAATTGGCTCAAATATTAATTAAAGATTAAATTATTGTTTGGAAGTACAAAGTTGTAACTTATTAGACAATACATTCGCCATCCTTTGTGTTTATCTATATAAAACTTAGAAGTTTCAATGGACAATTTCATTAGAAAAAGGATCGACATTGCAACCTGTTGGGCTACCAACAGAATATCTGCAATGGATACTCTAGAAAGATATGAAGATAGTTACGCAATCGCAGAAGAATTTAGGGAGTGGATATTACATATAGGGGAAAAGAACGAAAATTTAAAAGATTCTGTCTTAAATTTCCCAAAGGAATTAAAAAAATTGTTTGACCAAAAAGTCAACGATTAATTACTAAATCGATCGAGTGAAATCCGCCCTACATTATTTGGGTTTGTTTATTATTATAAGAAGTGAAATTTGCAAATAAATGGAAAATAAAGAAAAAAATTCTAATGTAGAAAATGTTGTAATTATTGGTTCAGGTCCTGCAGGTTATACAGCTGCGATTTATGCAGCAAGAGCAAATCTTCAACCATTACTCATTACAGGATTTAATTCAGGTGGAATTCCTGGTGGGCAATTAATGACTACAACATTTGTTGAAAATTATCCAGGTTTTCCAAATGGTGTATTAGGTCCTGAATTAATGGATCTCATGAAGGCTCAAGCCGAAAGATGGGGCACTAATTTATACGAAAGTGATGTTGTCTCAATAAATACTGATTCTCATCCCTTTGAATTAAAAACTTTAGAAGGAACAATAAAATCTAACTCAATTATTGTTGCAACTGGAGCAAGTGCAAATAGATTAGGCGTGATAAATGAAGATAAATTTTGGAGTAAAGGAATAAGTGCTTGTGCAATATGTGATGGAGCGACCCCTCAATTTAGAGATGAAGAATTAGCTGTTATTGGAGGTGGCGACTCTGCGTGTGAAGAAGCAGCATATCTCACAAAGTATGGAAGCAGAGTGCATTTGATTGTTAGATCAGAAAAATTAAGGGCTAGCGCAGCAATGGTAGATAGAGTAAAAGCTAATCCAAAGATAGAAATTCACTGGAACACGAAAGTTGATAAAGCGGATGGTTCTGAATGGCTTGAGAGAATAGAAACTATTCACTCTCAAGAAGGTAAAGGGGAAATCAATATAAAAGGTCTTTTTTACGCGATAGGACACACACCAAATACGAAGTTCTTAGGTAACAAAATTGATTTAGATAACAAAGGATACATTGCTTGCAAATCAGGACGACCAGAGACATCTATTGAAGGCATTTTCGCAGCAGGTGATGTTGTTGATTCTGAGTGGAGACAAGGAGTTACTGCTGCAGGAACTGGGTGCATGGCAGCATTAGCTACCGAAAGGTGGCTAGCCGAGAAAAACTTAGCAAAAACAATAGTAAGAGAAACACCCGAACCAGAAAAAAAACTTAATTCGTCAGATTTTAATGAAGAAGAAGTTAATGAAGATACCTTCGATTCAAATTCTGAATGGCAAAAAGGCAGTTATGCATTAAGGAAACTTTATCACGAAAGTAAAAAACCTATCTTAGTAATCTTTAGTTCTCCAAGCTGCGGCCCATGTCATGTTTTGAAACCTCAATTAAAAAGAGTAATTAAAGAACTTGATGGTGCAGTGCTTGGTGTTGAAATAGACATTGATAAAGATCAAGATATTGCAAAACAAGCTGGTATTAACGGCACACCAACAGTTCAACTTTTTAAAGAAAAATTATTAAAAAAACAATGGCAAGGTGTTAAACAAAGAAGTGAGTTTAAAGAAGCGATAAAAAATATTATCTAAAATATTTTTTTTACTTATTATTCCTCTTAGGGTTATTTTTATTAGTTGTAGGTTTTGCACCCCCTGCATTTCTTTCTCTATAAGTTATTCTTCCTCTAGAAAGATCATAAGGACTTATCTCTACTAGCACTTTGTCTCCAGCTAGTAATTTTATTCTAAATTTAGTCAATTTACCCGCAGCTCTACATAAACATTGATGTCCTTCAGGTTGTTCTAAGGTAACCAAATAAAATCCATTTCCCTGCTCTTTTTCTATTACACCTGAAGTTTCAATCATTAATTAATCTTTTACTAAGTTTATATTATCAGAAAAAGATTGGACAAAATTGATTTAAGAAAAATAAAAAACGTAAAAAATAAAATGCAATTCAAATTGAAAATTTAATTTCATTAATAATTTGAAGTTGACCGTAGTAAAAATTTGCTTTTGCAATTTTTTCAGGATCTTCTAATTGATCAAAAAAAACAAACCCAAGGCTTTCCCATAATGAAGATCCGCAAACATTATTCAATTCATTTTTTGCTTCTTTTGCAAAATTATCTAGTTTTCGTTCAAGATTTTTAGATTTAGAAACAGACATAATCAAAATACTTATATAGTACAAATATACTATATAAGTCTAAAATTGCAATATTAGAAAGGTAATCTCTTTTTTTCCTCAATATTTAGATCTGCTTCCATTTCCCTTAATCTTTTAAGTATTTGTTGGTAGTACTCACTTATATAACTCTCTAGTGAGGTCATATCTTCTTTTTTAAGTTCCAATATTTCATAGGTAATGTTCATGTCAGCATCTAATGATTCACCACTACTAGTTACTTCAGCGAAAGCCAATCTTTCAGCAACATTTAAAGAGTCTTGGAAAAAAGAAACTACTTTTTGAGTGATACTTATCAGAAAAGGTGAAACTCTAAAAATTTTAGCCTTCTTTTCGCTAAATTTTTCACATAAGGATATGACTTCATTTGAATCCCATGCTTTGGGACCAACCAATGGCAATGATTGTCTATGAGTTTTTGGATTATTAACTGCCGCGACAATAACTTTTGCCATGTCTTGAGTATTCATGTATGCGATTTTAGTGGGAGTTCCACTCATCCATACTGCTTGACTATCTAAAATTGGGATAGCGAATTGACCTATAACTCCCTGCATAAAAGCTGCACATTTGAAAATTGTATATTCTAGATCAGATTTCTCAAGTAGTTTTTCAGTACAATATTTAATGTCCATTAATGGAACATTTCTAAATTTTTCTGTTAGGAGAATTGAAAGGAATATTACTCTTTTTACATTTAAAGATTCACAAGCATTGAACAAGTTAACTTTTCCATCCCAATCTATTTCATAAATACTTTTAGGATCATCTGGTTTACAGGTTGCAGCATCAATAACAACTTGAATATCTTGCAATGCATATTCAATATCAGAAGAATTCAATAAATTACCTTTTGTCAACTCACAACCCCATTCTTGTAGAAAGGAAGCTTTTCTTGGATTTCTTACAAAGCACCTTACTTCGTGTCCATCTTCTACAGCTTGTTTCGCTATTTGCCTTCCAAGTGTGCCTGTTGCTCCTACTAAAAGAATCTTCATATTTAAGTTTTTCTTAACTTTTAGACCATAACTAAATTTATTATGTATTCGTGAGAATCAATCACCCTGAAACTTCAATAATAAAGCACCCCCAACCAATCCTATTGGTATGAGTATCCAAAAAACCGCTGCGATACTAAAAATTTCTTTAGCCATAGTAAAATTGAATGATTACTATAATTTACATTCAATATACATTTTTTTGTTAAAAAAGTAGATAATGCAAATATCTTGAAAATTTTAAATATATGAATCCTTATTCCAAAAAAGATAATATCAACTCTCCTAATTACTGGAATTGGAATGGTTTTAAAATTTGTTGGAGTGTTACTGGAGAAGATAATGAAATTCCAATTATCTTTCTCCACGGATTTGGCGCTAATCGAAAACATTGGAGAAACAATTTAGGATATTTTGCAAAAAGGAATTGCGCCTCTTATTCAATAGATTTATTAGGTTTTGGGGATTCAGATCAACCTGGGATAAAACAAATTGAAAGATTAAATAATGAGATTTGGTGTAATCAGGTTAAAGACTTTATTGCACAGGTTATAAGACCAAAGAATTCCAGAAAAGTCATTCTTATTGGCAACTCCCTTGGATCATTAGTTGCTTTAACATGTGCTGTTTTATTTGAGGATCAGATTGAAAAAGTTATTGCTTCGCCTTTACCAGATCAAATCAAACTTAGCAAAAAGAAAATTATTATTAGTAAATTTCTAAAAAAATCTAAAGATAGATTTATAAAAATATTTTTTATATTTTTCCCTTTAGAGATTATTTTATTTTTAATAACCAAATTAGGGGTAATAAAACTTGGTCTACATTCTGCCTATTCCAAAAAAG
The DNA here is from genome assembly GCA_003209565.1 of Prochlorococcus sp. AG-449-J16. Taxonomy (GTDB): domain Bacteria; phylum Cyanobacteriota; class Cyanobacteriia; order PCC-6307; family Cyanobiaceae; genus Prochlorococcus_A. Next base: position 11,155 of record QCQK01000004.1, read on the forward strand.
ATAATATCGATCATGAACTAGTAGATTTGGTAACAAAACCAGTTTTAAGGAGAACTTCAGCTCGATCATTAAGAGCAATGTGTATTGGAATGACTTTAAGAGATGAAAAATTGAAAGCATCTTATCTTTTAAGAAAACTTAGCGCCTCAAAAAAAGTTCCATTTTTATTGATTTGGGGCGAAAAAGATAATTTCATACCTTTGTTTGTTGGTAAAAAGATTGCAAATTTTCATAGATGGGTAAAATTAAAAATAGTATCCAATTCAGGCCATTGTATCCATGATGAAGATCCTTCAGTATTTAATAGGATTTCTTATGAATGGATTAGAGATTTACAAACCTTTTAAATATGAAACATACACTATCAGTTCTTGTAGAAGACGAATCTGGAGCTTTGAGTAGGATCTCAGGTCTCTTTGCTAGAAGAGGATTCAATATAGATAGCCTCGCAGTAGGCCCTGCAGAATCCAAAGGAATTTCAAGATTAACAATGGTTGTAGAAGGAGACGATGAAACTCTTCAACAAATGACTAAGCAACTTAATAAGTTATTTAATGTTCTGGGAGTTGTAGACTTTACCAATCTCGCTGCTGTTGAGAGGGAATTGATGTTATTAAAAGTTTCATCGAAAGAAGATACAAGGAGTAATATCCTTGATATAGTTCAAATATTCCGTGCAAAAGTTGTTGACGTCTCAGATATAGCATTAACCCTCGAAGTGGTTGGAGACCCTGGGAAGTTAGTGGCTTTAGAAAAATTACTTGAGCCTTATGGAATTCTTGAAATAGCAAGAACTGGCAAAGTAGCGCTTAAACGCTCTTCAGGAGTCAATACAGAAATGTTAAAAATCAACAAATATTCTTTAGAAATTTAATTAGATATCTTAACTCCCTTAATAAAATCTTCTTTATTTATTTTTTCAAGTATATCTAATCCTTTAACAATTTTCCCAAAAACTGAATATCTTCCATCAAGTTCTGGAATCTTATTTGTTACAAAAAAAAATTCAGTAGAAGAGTTTTTCTTTCCACTCTTAACCATGGCTATTGAACCTCTCTCAAAGACATTAACTAAATTCTTTGTTTCAGAAGGGTTCTTAATTTGATAATTGTATCTTGGTTTAATTTCTTTTTGGAATTTTATTTCCAAGGGGATTGTAGGACTTATCTTATTTAATGTTTGATTTCGTTCAATATAAAACTTATTTTTTGGATTAAGACCTCCATGTATAAAGGTTATATGGGGATAATTTATAATTTTATAAAATTTTTTATTTACGTAAATATTTTTGTCTACATTCTCTAGAAAGTTTGAAACTGTTACTGGGGTATCTTCACCAAATAATTTAACTTCGAAATTACCTTTTGAAGTCTCAAAAAGAGCTATTTTATTATTTTTAACACAACTGAATTTAAGTTTTTGGCAGTAGTAATTTGAATCAATCTTATTTTTATAACTACAAGCTGATACCAAAATTAAAACTTGTATGAAAGTTAATACTCTTAATGAATAATTATTTTTTATTTTAAACCCTCCAAATTAACATTTAAGAATTTAGCAAGACGCGCTCCTTCTTCTTCAACTTGAAGTATTGGTTTAAGTTCCCCTGCACCGCTAAGAGGGAGAGGTTTTTTTCTGCCTTTTAGTACTAATGCAATTCTCCTTCTAGGATTAAATCCCTCACTTATATCTAATTTAACCGATTTTATTTCGTCGAAACTTAATTTAACTTCAATATCCTTAAATAATCCTTTTCTTTTTATCTCAACAGATTTTGATGATTTATCAAAATAATTACTTCCTGAACCAAAGTTTATGTAAACCAAATACCATAAGTAAAAATTTAATAAATTGGCAATGACTCCGTATGCTCCCATTATTATTCCTTGAGGAATAAACAATAAAGTTGAAGGATTTCCTAAAGGTAATAGATCTCTTCCTGTGTAGCTAGATATAGAGGCTAAAAGAAAACCAATACCACCTATCGTAAGCATTCCTCCAATAATATAATTTGAAATTTTTCTTGATCCGCCAATTTTTTGTTCGATTTTATCGAAAGACGTGAGGTCTGAATTCATTTTTATCTTTTTTTAGAGCCTAATTCAGATAATTTAACAAACTAAGGGAGTATTCTTACCTAATTTTTAATAAAAAAGTCAGGAAAGCTTTACAAGGCATTTCAGATATACAAATATTTCCCCACATTACTCTCAATCTTTGTTACAGTCACTGCGTATCCCGAAGCTAAAAACGATTTCTCATGACGATCGCAGTTGGTAGCGCCCCACAAAGAGGATGGTTTGATGTCCTTGATGATTGGTTGAAGCGCGACCGCTTTGTATTTATTGGTTGGTCCGGACTACTTCTACTTCCTTGTGCATATCTTGCTATAGGTGGTTGGTTCGTCGGAACAACATTTGTTACCTCTTGGTACACACATGGAGTTGCAAGCTCATACCTTGAAGGTTGTAACTTTTTAACAGCAGCTGTAAGTACCCCTGGTGATGCCATGGGACACAGTCTTCTATTTTTATGGGGTCCTGAAGCCCAAGGTAGTTTCGTAAGATGGCTACAGCTTGGTGGTCTTTGGAACTTCGTTGCATTACATGGAGTATTTGGCCTAATTGGTTTTATGCTTCGTCAGTTTGAAATTGCTGGCCTTGTTGGAATTAGACCTTACAACGCTTTAGCATTCTCAGCAGTAATTGCAGTATTTACAAGTATTTTCCTAATCTATCCTTTAGGACAGCATAGTTGGTTCTTCGCACCTTCATTCGGTGTTGCAGCAATCTTCCGTTATATCCTGTTCATTCAAGGTTTTCACAATATTACTTTAAATCCATTCCACATGATGGGTGTTGCTGGAATTCTTGGTGGTGCTCTACTTTGCGCTATTCATGGAGCTACAGTACAAAACACTTTGTATGAAGATACAAGTATTTATACAGATGGTAAGGTTCAAAGTTCAACATTTAGAGCTTTTGACCCAACTCAAGAAGAAGAAACTTATTCAATGATTACAGCGAATAGGTTCTGGAGTCAAATCTTCGGTATTGCTTTCTCAAACAAGCGTTTCTTGCATTTCTTGATGCTATTTGTACCTGTTATGGGTATGTGGACATCTTCAATTGGTATTGTAGGCTTAGCACTAAACTTAAGAGCTTATGATTTTGTAAGCCAAGAAATCCGTGCAGCAGAAGATCCAGAATTTGAAACTTTCTATACAAAAAATATACTTTTGAACGAAGGTATGCGAGCATGGATGTCTTCTGTGGATCAACCACACGAAAACTTTGTATTCCCTGAGGAGGTTCTTCCACGTGGAAACGCCCTTTAATAATTTATTAAGAGCTCCAAACCAAAGTATTGAGGAAACTGGTTATGCCTGGTATGTAGGTAATGCTAGATTAATCAATTTATCTGGACGTTTATTAGGAGCTCACATTGCTCACTCTGGACTAATAGTCTTTTGGGCAGGAGCAATGATGCTCTTTGAGGTTAATCATTTTACTTTTGATAAACCAATGTGGGAGCAAGGTTTAATCTGTATGCCACACGTCGCAATGTTTGGCTATGGAATAGGCCCAGGTGGTGAAGTTACTGATATCATGCCTTTCTTCCAAGCAGGCGTGGTTCACTTGATAGCTTCCGCTGTTCTTGGTTTTGGTGGTATCTATCATTCATTAGCAGGTCCAGAAAAACTCGAAGAAGATTTTCCATTTTTCTCAACGGATTGGAGAGATAAAAATCAAATGACAAATATCCTTGGATATCATTTGATTGTATTAGGTGTAGGTGCATTAGCATGGTCAGTAAACTGGTGTTTTATTGGAGGTGCATATGACACATGGGCGCCTGGTGGTGGTGAAGTCAGACTTGTAAACCCAACCTTAGATCCAAGAGTTATTCTTGGTTATCTATTTAGATCTCCATGGGGAGGAGCTGGTTCAATAATCGGTGTTAACTCCATTGAAGATATTGTTGGTGGACATGTTTACGTGGGTATTACTGCAATTATTGGAGGAATATTCCATATCTTTACCAAACCTTTTGGATGGGCGAGAAGAGCCTTTATCTGGAACGGTGAAGGTCTATTAAGTTACGCTCTTGGTGGAATTTGTGTAGCAAGTTTTATTGCTTCAACATTCATCTGGTTTAACAACACTGCTTACCCTTCAGAGTTTTATGGCCCAACAAATGCTGAAGCTTCACAGGCTCAAAGCTTTACTTTCCTTGTGAGAGATCAAAGAATTGGAGCTAATGTAGGTTCAACAATGGGACCAACTGGTTTAGGTAAGTATCTCATGAGATCTCCTACTGGTGAAATTATATTTGGTGGTGAAACAATGAGATTTTGGGATTTCAGAGGCCCATGGTTAGAGCCTTTAAGAGGACCTAACGGATTAAGCCTTGAGAAAATCCAAAATGATATTCAGCCTTGGCAGGTAAGAAGAGCAGCTGAATATATGACTCATGCTCCTAACGCTTCTATCAACTCTGTTGGTGGAATCATTACTGAGCCTAATGCTGTTAATTTTGTTAACCTAAGACAATGGTTAGCTGCAGCTCAATTCTTCCTAGGATGGTTTACGTTCATCGGTCACCTTTGGCACGCTGGACGTGCTAGAGCAGCCGCTGCTGGATTCGAAAAAGGAATCGACAGAAAGAGTGAACCAGCTCTAGAAATGCCTGATTTAGATTAATTTCTATCTCAACAAAAAAGCCCTATCTTCGGATAGGGTTTTTTTTTGCTCAATTTTATTATCTATATAAATTTTCTCTAAGCCATGGCAAACTTAATCCCATTACATTACTGTAACAACCCTCTATTTTTTCTATATATTTACCGCCTATACCTTCCAAGGCAAATCCTCCGGCGCAATATAAAGGTTCATTTGTATCTACATAACTCTTGATTTCCCAATCTTCCAAATTAGAAAAATAAACTTTGGAACTTACCGTTTTTTTTATTATTTCTGTGATCTTAAAAATTTTGGAAGTTGAATCAAAATTCCCAATTATTAGAGTATGACCAGTATGTAAAAATCCAAATTCTCCAGACATTTTTTTCCATCTCAAAATTGCCTCCTCTTTATTAGATGGTTTTCCATAAGCCTCCCCTTTAAATTCAAAAATTGAATCGCACCCAAGTATTTCCAAAAGGCCACAATTGAATTCTTCGGGTAATGATTTGTTTTGAATATTTTCAGATAAACTATTAGCCTTTTGAAAAGATAATTCCAAAGCTAAATTCAATATATTCTTTTCTTGAATAGTAGTTTCATCAAAGTCACTTGATATTTGGATAAATTCGATTTGACAATTTTCTAGTAATTTCTTTCTAGATTGAGAAGCAGAGGCTAGAATTAACACAAATTTTTTACCAAATTATAATTCAATTTAATAATTAATAAATTTTAAAATTAATATAAATTACTAATGAATTCAGAAGCAAAATTACATGAAATAAAGAAACCAATAATGGTCCTAGGTACTTCCAGTGGAGCAGGGAAATCGTTAACTGTTACTGCTATTTGCAGGATTCTTAAAAATTTAGGAGAAGAACCAATACCTTTTAAAGGACAAAATATGAGTAACAATGCTTGGGTTGATTGGGAAGGTGGAGAGATGGCATATTCACAAGCACTTCAAGCTTTTGCTTGTGGTATTAATCCCTCTGCAGAGATGAATCCCATTTTATTAAAACCACAAGGAAACTCAATAAGCGAGGTGATTCACCTTGGCAAAAGCATAGGGACCACAACCGCACAAAATTACTACAAAGATTGGTTTTCCCCAGGCTGGGAAGTAATTAAAAAAAGTTTAAAGTCTATTTACGAAGGGAATCCGAATTGCCGTTTAATTATCGAAGGAGCTGGAAGTCCAGTGGAGATGAATTTGATTCATAGAGACCTTACAAATTTAAGAGTTGCTAAGTATTTAAATGCAAATTGCATTTTGGTTACCGACATTGAGAGGGGAGGAGTATTTGCACAAATAATCGGAACCCTTGAATTAATGAAACCCGAAGAGAAAAAACTCATAAAGGGTATTTTAATAAATAGATTCAGAGGAGACCTCTCATTATTTGAAGAAGGGAAAAAATGGATAGAAAGTAAAACTAAAATACCTGTTATTGGGATTATTCCATGGTTAAATGATTCATTCCCTCCTGAAGATTCTTTAGATTTAATAGAAAAAAAATCACGTTTCTCAAATCCTGAAATCAAAGTTGGCATTATTAAATTGCCATCTATAAGTAACTTTTCAGATTTTGATCCATTAGAAAATGAAAAATCAATATTAATTGAATGGATTCGAGAATCGCAAAACTTGAAGAAGTACGACTTTATTATTCTTCCTGGGAGTAAACAAACTATTAAAGATCAAATATTCCTTGAAAATTCAGGTTTATCTCAAGATATTAGAGAATATTCAAATAGTAATGGAAATATAGTGGGGATATGTGGCGGTTTACAAATGTTAGGGACAACACTTGAAGATCCTTTTTCTAAAGAGGGTTCCACAGTTTATTCTGAACAAAAAACAAAAGGAATTGGATTACTGCCATTGAAAACCACTTTCCTTGAGAAAAAATTAACTCGTCAAATTAACTCAGAATCTTTATGGCCCTGCAAAACAAAAATTAATGGATTTGAAATTCACAATGGACAGACCCACATAGATAAAACTCAAAACTTATTAGATATTAAACCTATCTTCAAAGACTCTGATCTGGGTTGGTATAAAGAAAATAATGAGGGTGGGACAATTGCAGGAACATACATTCATGGGATTTTCGAAAATGATATTTGGAGAGATCAATATATAAATTTAATAAGGAAGACCAAAAATTTGCCAATATTAAATGCAAAAACAATATCTTATAAAATGAAAAGAGAATCGATTATTGATAATCTTGCTAATGAATTTAATAAACATTTAGATATACAAGCATTATTAAATTGAAAAAAAACAAAAATTAAAATTAGATGGCCAAATAATAAGGAGACATATGCTTTAGATGGAGATGATTGGTTCTCTACTGCAGAAAAAGCAGGTATATATATCCCCACAGGATGCTTAACAGGCAGTTGCGGTGCTTGTGAAATAGATATAAATGGTGAAACAGTGAGGGCTTGTGTGAGTAATATTAAAAGTAACAAAAAATCTTTATTAAAAGTTTCTTTGACTACTGATCCATTTTGGGAAAGTTAAAATTTTTTTAATATAAAAAATTCAACTTAATACCAAATCTAAATTCCTTATTTTCAAGAAGTTGTCCAATATCCTGAATACCTGCAGCATTAGAGTAATATAAATCAATTGACTTATCTTGCGCATAAGAATATCTAAGTGCGTAGGTAGTATTAAAATCCGAATTATCCTTTAATGAAGTATTTATTTCTGGGATAAACTGAAAACTTTCCAGTAAATTTATATTGCTTGAGAGGCCAATCCCTCCAAAACTTTCTACCCCACTAAGAAAATATTTAGGGGTTATATTTAATGCCATCCAATTATTTACTCTAAAAGTATTTATCAATTCAGAAAACATATATCCTTGATGGTTTAAGCCTTCATTCCTTCCTAAAGATGTTCTGAGTGTCATCCAAAAAAGATCATCCTTTTGAGGGCTAAAAATTAATAATTTCCCGCCAAATCTATAACTAAAAGTATTTTCATTTAAATAAATGCCTTTTAAGTTAGCATTGTTATCATTCTTTGGATTAACTTCATTGAAAGATCCAGTGCTTATTTCTAATTGGAACAAATTTGACAAAGAATAACCGTAAGAGGCAAATAAGTTTCCTTTTTCATCATAATTTAAACCTAACTGAGTAATACCTCTTTCAGGAAACAATGCATTCTCTACAGTCAATCCTCCAAAGAGTAATAACTCATTATTTTTATTTAATGGAGAAAATTTAGTATCTTCTAAAAAAGGTTTATAGTTTCCACCTATGTAATAAAGTGGTTTATTATCTGAAGGTATTGTTAATAAAGAAGTAGATGGGGTAAGGCCATATCCATTTGTAATTTTTGCCTCAATTCCCACAACAGGACTTAAATCCCAATTAAAACCATAGCTATAAATTGATTCTCTCCCAAAATTTAAATTTTCATCAAAGCTATTATTCCCTGGACCTAATAAATAAGTATATGAACTTGTTAATTGGAAATTATTTGCGATATCTAAATTTAATCCTGTTGCTAAAAAATAATTATTTCCATAAAAATTTTTTCCAACATTTTTATCCCCTATTACGTCTGGCATAAAAGTTAATCCTGGAATAATGGAGAATTTTGTTTGCTTATTCAATTCACTGGTGAATGGGAAAGAAAATGAATAAATAAATTTCTCGTATCTATCTAGGCCAACAGAATTATCGATCTCGTTATAAATACTTTTCTTATTAGAAGCTCCACTACTAACAACCCAATATTCTAAGGAACTAGAGAAAGATAATGAATTTTTTAAAATTTTAGATTCTAACAATTTTTTCTTATATGCCAGAGCAACACTTGTCCAATTATTAGGGATCAATTCTCCATTAATAGAGTTATAAAGTGGATCATCAGCTTCAGAGAAATACAAAGAAAGTAATGAATAATCACTTAAACCATAATGAAATTTAAGCCCATAGTTTTGATGTCCAGTTCCCCCTCCTGCACCACCGCTAAAAGCAGAGACCCAGTTAGTAGAGATAATATAATCGCCGTAGCTCAGAAAATTATTTAAAGGAATATGTGGTTGTAATTCTAGTAATTCTTGTTTGTTTTTTGTCCGTTTTATGAATTTATTTTTTTCTTTATCATAATGAATTCTTTCTAAATTATTTTCTACATTATTTATATTTTCAAAATTTGTTTCATCACCACTATAGGATTTCCAAATAATTTTGTTCAAATTACTTGATTTTTTATCTATAACCTTCTCCCATTTGATTTTTAGCTCACTTGGTTGTTTTTGAATTTTGTCTGCTAAAACATCAAGTAAATTAAATAATTGACTGAATATAAATAAATAAAATATTAACCTCATCTGAAAATTTTTTATTTTTAGGAAATCTCCTATTAAATGATAACTCTTATGAACTAAATCTATCAATTATGAAAATTTGAACAGAATACTGAAAAAAAACGTTTTCAATTTCAATACAATTGAGCAGAGACTTGACTAATTACAACTTATTTTTACATGATTCAAGATATTTCTGCCAAAATAATTAAAAGAAAAGCCATTTGTAATTTAAGAGTTTTAGATTTCTTCTCTATGGTTAGTGTTTAAAGTAGATTTCAAAATTAGGAGGACTAATTGTCATATAAACTCTGCGAGGTTGATAATTGATATGTTTTTACTAGAAATTCTTAGACACTCGATGAAGTAGATGATCTAGGAAAAAACACAATTCCGCCAACACTATATTTTGATATTGTTCTTTGCAATCCTCTCTCATTGACAATTATAAAATTGGGTAATTCCCTCACTTCCATCAAAAAAAGTTTCTTTGCTTATAAACGACTTGCTTTGTAAATTAAAAATATCCAAGTACATCACTTCTTCGTCAACTAATACATCTACTGTTGATACTATATTTCTATTTGAAAAAACTACCTGCAATGGTTTATTAACAGACCATTTATCTCCATTACCTGAATCATATGAAGATATATGTGTAACAGATACAGGATAAGTATTTATTTTAAAAACGGATACAAATCCATATTTATTTTCGCAGGTCCAATAATTTGATGCATTTATTTTTTGAAGAGAAATTAAAGGAATAACAGTAAGAATCACTCCGAAAGAACTCAATTTAAAATTCTTTAAAAGAGTAAGCATATTTAATGAGATATTATTTCTATTATAAGATTTATTTTTAAGTTATAAATTAAGTTGGAACCATTCCGCTAACACTTTTAAAATTCCACCAATATTTCCGCGAACATATTTAGATAAAAAAAGTCTGACATTGTTTTTTAACCTATCCTGATAAAATCAAGAGAATTATCAAAGCAAATGAAAAACACTTTTTTTAGATTTTTTACCGTACCTCTTTTTTTTATTTCTGGATGTTCAGCAGTAACAGGAAAAGTTATTACTTTAGAAGGCGAAATGTATAGCGGAGTGCGTGAACAATTTGATTGCAAAACTGGACAAATCAGATATCACAAAAATGATCTTTATAAACTTGATGATATGCAGTTAAGAATGTCAGAAGCATTGGTACCTGGGATAACATCTAATTTTTCGGATCCAAGCAACTATTACGAATACTTTAATCAAATTGGTGGAGATCGCTTCGGAGATCAAAGGTTTAATGAAGTTAATACTCTTTGCGCAGATTAAACACTTGAAAAGATTACTAATGGAGCGGAGAGGGTGTTAGTTGAGATGAATACATGAGACACTACAAGACACCTATTGACACTGCTATTCTCGTAAATAAGCAAAATTCCACCAACATTTCCACCAACATTTTCTGAAAAAAAGGTCTGACATTGTCTGAATTCACATAACATTATCAGACACAGTTTTTAAGAAGAAAACACAATAATTGTTGTTATTGCAATTATTTACAAAGATTTTGACTCTAATAGAATTCATCTTACTCTGTCAGACACTAAAAAAAACCGGAGAGGGTGGGATTCGAACCCACGAATAGTATAACTATTAAACGATTTCGAGTCGTTCGCTTTCGACCACTCAGCCACCTCTCCTTAACTAAAAAATATATCCAAAATATATTAAATATTACTTTATTTACAAGTTTTTAATTTTAATCCCATCCAGCTTCTTTCATCAACTTTATTGCAAGAGCATTATTATTTCCAAGATCTTCAACAGTTACGTTATCAGGTATAAAATTACCAAAGTTTTTGACGATTTTATTCTGATTAACCTCTTTTAATGGATGTTCAAAAGTAGGGGCGGCTAAACCTTTACTTCCTTCAGGAGATGCCAAAAATTCTAATAACTTAACAGCTTCAGTTTTATTAGTTGCATATTTAGCTATTCCACCTGCACTAATATTAACGTGGGCTGGATTAGGTGTTATTACAGAAGTTTTTTTTGCATATAAAGAATCTCTTCTTCCATTAACTCCTGCAAGCATTCTTGCAACATAGTAATGATTGACAATCCCTACTCCACATTTTTTCTTTGAAACTGCTCTTACGATGGAAATATCTCCTGGGAAAAAAGGTTGAGAAACATTTGAAATCATTCCATTCAACCAAGTTTTCGTTTCCGATACACCTTTATTCACTATTTGATTAGCTACAAGAGACTGGTTATAAGGACTTTTTCTATTTCTTAAACAAACCTTCCCCTTTAAAGAAGGATCAGCCAAGTCTGTATAATCTTTAATTTTGTCTACATCTACTACTTTAGGGTTTGCCACCATAACCCGGACTCTCCTGGTTAGTGCATACCATTTCTTTTCTGGATCTTTAAGTCCATTAGGAACATCATTTTCTAGAGACGATGATTGGATACTTTGAAGCAAGTCGGATTTTGCTGCATTTGTTATTCTTGCTGCATCAACAAGCAAAATTACATCAGCTTGAGAATTTTTCCCTTCTCTTTTCAATCTCTCAATTAAAGAGATGCCAGAAGCTTCTATTAGTCGAACCTTAATTCCAGTTTCTTCGGCAAATTTTTTATAGATTTCTCTATCAGTGTTGTAATGTCTTCCTGAATAAACCTTAACTTCTCTTTCACTAGAATTTACTGGGGGGGCAAAATTAAAGAGAAAAGTTAATGATAAGGCTGAATAAAATAATTTTTTAAATTTTTGCAATTTTACAAAATAGTATCTATGGTTACTTTATATCTATCTCCACTACAAAGCCTTTTAAAGATATTTTCTATACCTTGAAATGTATCATTTTTTATATCCAAAATGAACTATCTAACTTCCCAACTTCTTACTAAAGAAGAAATTGAAATAATAATTAAACAACTTAACAACGATTCAAAATCTTGGGAGGATGGCAAAAAAACCGCAGGTAGCCATGCATCAAAAGTAAAAAATAATCTGCAATTAAATAGGGGCTCAGAAACTTCTAAAAAATGCAGCCAACTAATCATAAAAAAAATTCAGTCAAATCCATTAATAAAAAGTTTTGCCCTACCTAAAACAATTCATGGGATTATGTTTACTAAATCCCTAAAAAAGATGAAGTATGGGAGACATATAGATAATCCATTTATGTCAACTGGCAGATCAGATTTGTCTTTTACCATCTCTTTAACAGACAAAAGTTCATATATAGGGGGAGAACTTATTATTGAAGAGCTTAATGATGAAAAGGAATTCAAATTAAATGCCGGTGAAATAGTTATATACCCAAGTACTCATTTACATTCAGTAAAGGAAGTGGGAGAGGGAGAAAGATTAGTTTGTGTAGGCTGGATTGAAAGTTATGTTAAATCAATTGAAGAAAGAGAATATCTGTTTGATCTTGATGCAGGAGCCAGAGGATTACTTGCTAAAAATGGAAGATCAGACGAATTAGATTTAATTTTCAAGTCTTATTCAAACCTATTGAGATTACTTGGTAACTAAGGAATCATTTTATACATTGATTAGAAAACTTAATTAAAACTATCTAGAATAGTATAAATTCAAGACTTTATAAATGCAAAAAAAAGGTTCTATTGCACTATTCTTAGCAGCTACAAGCGTTTTAGCAATTTCTTCTTCTGTAAATAGCGGAGAGAATGACATGGGTGGCCTTAAAGAATGGAATACAGATATGGATATTGATGCAGACTTTGTATTGGATGCTCAAGCCCAAAGACTTGCAGATGAAGCAGCCAAATCAAGTGCTTGTATTCCTATCGGAGAAGGAGAGAATTGTTGGTAATATTTATACATAATTAAAAAATATAATTTTCTACAAAAAAAAACGCCCTTTAAAGGGCGTTTTTTATTCTTTAAGAGCAACTTAGAATTTGAATGTTGTATTAACAAGGTAACCAAACATATCAGCCTCAACATCTGTAGAAGCCTCATTGTAAGTACCCCCAAAGATGGTAGGAGTTACAGTAATTGAGTCATTAACCTTATATTCATAGTAAATCTCATACAAAGTCGGATCTACAGGATCATCCTCATGTGTCTGAGGCTGACCATAAGCAATACCAATTCTGTCATCAGGACTGAATATATCTTGCCAGTTTACACCAACAAAATATGCAGTTGTATTGGAATTACCAGTAGCATCAGTTTCAGAAGTGTCATAACCTACTGAAATTGAAGGGGTAGCTGTTCCAGTATCTGCTGGTCTCCACCAAGCTCTTAAACCAATGTTTGTACTGCTTCCATCTCCTGGTCTTGCACCACCATCATCAGATGTGAAATAAGAAGTGTCAGCCCAACCATTATACTTTTGATTAAGTATCGCGGAAACTGAATAATTATCTTGAGTAAATCCAACTTGAGTAGCCCAACTTGTTTTACCTTCATCTGTTAGTAATCCTGTAGATTGACCACTTTGAGTTGTAAAGTTTGAACTTACTGCAAAACCATTATCAGCTTTGTAAGCCCAACCTGCACCAGGACTGGTACTTGCACCATAAGCAGCAGCATTACCTCCAAGAGTAAATGCCTTTAAAACAGGCTTATAAATTGAAGGGGTTGTTGCATGCATGTAATAGTTTTCAATCTTTGGTCCTATCCAAATTGTGTTGCTTTCTCCAACTGGTGTTGTGTACCAAATTTTGTCCACTTTAAGAGCATCACTACTACCTTTAGCAGCGCTTACATAAGTATTTTCTTCTCCTTTAAGTACAGCGCCACCAGCAGCATTACCAGTTTTAATTCTTACGTAAAGATTATCATCACCAGTAAAACTTGTATTCAAATTCATGGTGTAACTGTACATACCTTGAATTTTGCCATACAGATCATCGGTATCATCATCTGTTGTGCCAGAGTCATCTGTATCGAATGAACCTATTGTAAATACAGCCTTACCATCAAGAGTTGTTGTATCAGAGAAACCGCCAGCTTCAAGATTATTCTGATTGGCTTCTAAACCGTCAACACGACCCTTAAGAGTTGCAAGTTCTTCACTAACTTCGTTAATGAATGTTTTACTATCGAATCTTTGAGATTTTGAAGATTTACGTACGTAACTATTCATATCTTCAAGATTCATTGTTTCGGAAGCTTGTGCAACTACTGGAGCAAAAAGACCAATTGCTGTACTAGCAACCAACAATTGTTGGAAGAGTTTCATTTTACCTCACACGGAAAAAACCCATACGAATGGGTAACCATACTGTATCGTGCGTAACCAAAGAGGAAAGAAAAATAAGATATGTAATGGAGTATCTTTTGATACACCCTTCTATTTTGAAGGAGAATGAATGAGATTGTTATTTTTAATTAATGGATATTCTAAAGACTCCCTTTCTTCAATCCAAGACAGAGCTACATCTTTGGCTAATTTTCTAATCTTTTCAATGTACTGAGCTCTATCTGTAACAGATATCACCCCTCTTGCATCCAGTAAATTAAAAGAGTGGCTGCATTTTAATACAAAATCAAGCGCGGGATAGGTAAGTCTCTTTTCTACTAAAGAATTTGCTTCATTCTGGTAGATTTCAAATAATTTTATTATATTTTCAGGATTGGATTCACTAAAGTTATAAGCACATTGACTCTTTTCAAATTGAAGCCAAATATCGTTATATTTTAAATATTTGTTCCAATTTAAATCCCAAATACTTTCCTTATCCTGCAAGAACATTGCAATTCTTTCTAAACCATAAGTTATCTCAATTGGAATAGGCTTACAATCCAAGCCACCACATTGTTGAAAATAAGTGAACTGTGTAACTTCCATACCATCCAACCAAACCTCCCAACCAACTCCCCAAGCGCCCAAAGTAGGGGACTCCCAGTTATCTTCGACAAATCTTATGTCATGACTTTTAGGATTTATTCCTAATTTTTCTAGGGAAGCTAAATATTTTTCCTGTATTCCCTCTGGTGAAGGTTTGATTATTACTTGATATTGGAAATAATGTTGAGCCCTATTTGGATTATCGCCAAACCTTCCATCTGTGGGCCTTCTGCATGGCTCTGCATATGCAACGCTCCAAGGTTCAGGTCCAATGGCCCTTAAAAAAGTATGCGGATTCATCGTCCCAGCACCCTTTTCAGTGTCATACGGTTGCATTATTAAGCATCCTTCTTCTGACCAAAAATTATTTAAATTTTGAATTATATCCTGAAAAAACATTTAATTAAAATAGTGGAAAAATTTAGATCAATACCATTAGACATAATAACAAAGCTTTAAAGTAAAAAAAATTTAAAAATTCAATTTCTCAAAATATCGTCGGTTAAAAAGCTTATATTAAAATAAGTCATTGATAAAAATAAATGAGGAATTAATTACGTAAAAAAATCTAATGGCAATGGTCCAAAAGTATTAGATTCTTTAGCACCTTCGTCATACTGACATGTTATTAAAATTCCTTCTCCAAGACCATTTTCAGATCTGACAAAAACATTGCTAGTTTTTTGATTAGCTTTTAAAAAAACACCTCCATCAGCATGAAGGGAACCTAGATTCCCAAATTTAACTGAGGAATATTTCTTAGAAATTGATTGCAATGCTTTAATAGCTTTATTATCACTAGGTGCCATTATTCCTATTGTTATCCAATCTGCATTAAAAATATTTGATTCTAGTTCCTCTAAAAGTTTTTTTTCTTGAAAATTACTTAATTGAGGTGCAGTTCTAAAATTATTTAAATCGACTAATTTATTTATTTCCATTAGTTTATATCTAAAAAATTCTTAACCAAATGTTCTTCCATTCCAAGCCCAAAATGAAGCTGACACATCCTCAAAAGATATATAAATCCTGTCTATAGGGATCCCCATTTTTTCATATACAAAATCTGATATTGGCTTTGCCATTTCTGAAGGATTTAGAGACCCTATTGATTTGATTTCTAAAAAACAAGAAGGTGTCTTATCATCAAAATACATTTGGCAATTATCATCTATTTTCGCCATAACAAAACTTTTTGATTTGTTAGTTAAAGATGAAATAAGTATTGAAATTTCTTCAAGTAATTTACCTTTATCATTTACTTTTGCTGAAGTCGAAACATTAATATAAGGCATCTCTATGCAGCAAGATAATCTTCCTTAGAATTATTTTCTAGAAAAACAGTTTTATTTTTTAAATTTCTTTTTGATGAAAGATATGCCATATCGTATGAACTTATTCCGTTTTTATAAGGATTGAAAAGAGCATTTTTAGACCTGCTTTTTTTACTCCTCTTGAACTCAATCATCTTTATTTAATCATTAATTAATAATTTAACTTTTTTTGAATACATGTCTAGTTTTTTTGAGAATTTTTAATTTTTTAAAAAAATTGCTAATACACAATTAGAAATTCTTTTTACTAGATTTGAAAAGTAGAATCTAAATTATTTGCTTTGGAAGTTTTAAATAATTATCAAAGGAAAAAACTCGATGAGAGTAATGATGAAGAATTTTATTCAGATCCAAAATTTGTTTATCATCTAGATGCAAATTTCAGGCAATATTTATCAGATTTATATGAAAGAGAAATTGATAATTATTCAACCGTCCTTGATTTAATGTCCAGTTGGGATAGTTATTTACCTAAAGGGAAAAAATATAAAAAAGTTATTGGACATGGTTTAAACAAACAAGAACTTGAAAAAAACAAAATTTTTGATTCTTTTTGGATTCAAAATTTTAACTTAAGTCAACAAATTCATCTTGATAATGAAAGCGTTGATTATTGCTTGATGGTAGCCGCATGGCAATATTTACAATATCCAGAAAATTTAACCAAAGAAATAGCAAGAATATTGAGTAGAAATGGCAAGATTATTATTGCTTTTTCAAACAGAGCATTTTGGCATAAAGCTCCTAACATATGGACTTCATCTACCGAAGAAGAGAGGGTCAAATATGTAAGAAAAGTATTAATCTCAAACGGATTTAACGAGCCAAAAATTATCAAAAAGTTTACTGAACCAGCACTTAATATCTTTAATTTTTTAAATAAAGACCCATTTTATTGTTTAATAGCTACCAAAGAGTAAATTTTTAATTGCATTGCATTAAACAAAAAATCTATGAAAAAGTTATCAGCTATTTTTCATAGCCATACTTTTAAATATTTACTAATATTGGGTAGTTAAATTAATCATATGGGATCAAAAAGAGAAAAATATCCTGAAAAATGTCCTTGGGATCTTGGTCCTAATCAACATTTAGCAAAAGAAGAGAACTGGACTTTAAGATTAGGAGAAGCAAATGTATGCTTCAGCAAAAATAAATTAGATAATAATTATTTTCATGTGATTAGTAATGAAAATGAAGAACAAATTCTAGCTTTTAGAGCAAGACTTTTATATCAAAAACTACTTGATAAAGGGTTTAGATTGGTTGAATAAAAAACCTATTTTAATAAGCGTAGATCCTCGAAAACAAACTTTTGTGTTTCTTCTTCTTGATTTAGGTTTAAATATTTTATTGTTCTCGATTTTAAAATCCAATAATCGTCTTTATCCATATTTAGAAATTCATCCTCATATTCCAATTTTTGAGAATTTGTTTCAAGTGTATTTGGGTCAATTTGTTGACTACTGTATTTTTTACTAAGGTAGCCTATTCCTGTATCTAAAAATTCTTCTACAAAAATTTCTATGATATTTCCATGAATTTTTCTGTATACCATATTAATACAATTATTTTTCACTCTATATTTATCTCCTTGATTCTTACCTGAAACACTCATTTCAATACCACTTTCAGTATCTTTGAGTAAATTAAAATAATTTTCTGAATGAACAGATTTAAATTCTCTCTTTACCCTGTGTATACATACTTCAAATAACTGAGAAGCGATACTTTGAACAATTTTCTTATCTTCAATTTTTTGAATATTTGGTTTAAAGTCTTCGCCTAATAAGAATTCACCTTCATAAATAGCATTATTAACAAAAAAAATACATTTACCTTTATAACCATTAAATTTACTCTTCCAGGTGTACCTATTTTCATAGGCTCTTCGGAAAATCTCCTTACAATTAATTGCTCTTAAATTCTCCATTTATCAAAAAAGTAAACAAAATAATCTTACAAAAAAAACCTCTCTTTTAGAAGAGAGGTTTTTTATTAAATTGAACTAGTTTTGAGTAATTTTTGTATTTTCAATATTGTCAAATGCTTGCCCAATTTTCTTAAAGTCAAACCCCATTGCTCGTAGAGCATGCCAAAGATGACCTTGTAAGAAAAAGAATCCCAAATAGAAATGAGTATTAGCAAGCCAAGCTCTTGAGCTATATGAGCCTGAACCTAAATCAACAGTATCAGTAAAATAAGGTGCAAATTCAAATTGAAGCTTTAAAGGCTCTCCATATAGATCAACTGGATATATAGTTGTATTTGAAGCACACCAAAAAGCAGCAACAAAAGCCATATAAGAAACACCGACTACTGAGTAAGACAAAATAGCCTCAGCCCCAAGTAATCCTTTTCCTTTAAATTCTGTATATTCTCCAAATTGTTTAGTACAAATATGGAAAACTCCTCCAATAATCTCAAGGAAAGCTAAGAAAGCATGTCCTCCCATGACGTCTTCTAGACTATCTATTTTTAAAAAATCAAACTGATGATTCCAGATAGCAGCAATATCTAAGTTATAGACAACTTGTCTGGTAGAACCTATTGCTGGATCATAAATTCCGTGAATTCGAGCCCATTCAACGAACATTATTGCTCCAAGCCCAAGAAAGATTAAATGATGACCAAGAATAAAAGTTAATTTATCTGGATCATCCCACTCAAAATCAAACTTTTGTGGCTTACTATTCTCTGGATAGTCTCCAAGATCACCTGCAAATTTATTGGAATGTAATAATCCACCAGCGCCTAACACCGCTGAAAAAATTAGATGTAATGTGCAAATTACAACAATTCCATATGGTTCCGTAATAACACCATTTTCAATACCACCAATTCCAATACCTGCCAGATGAGGCAAGACAATTGCTTTCTGTGCACCCATTGGAATGCTGGCGTCGTAACGAGCTAATTCAAATAATCCAAAAGCTCCTGCCCAGAACATCATTAATCCTGCATGGGCGGCATGAGCTGCTATGAATTTACCTGAACGGCCAACAACACCAGAATTCCCTGCGTACCAGTCATAGGTGACATCAGATTTTCCGTAAGTTTGTAACACTTGATTTAAGTAAACAGCAAATTGAGCTTATTGCTAATCAGAATAGTTTTTTACATGTTCTTTACAGATTTAATTACTTATGTAAAAAAAACATATTTTGAAAGAACAAATGTTACAACTTAAGAAAGTAATATCTTTGAAAACTTACGCCAATGAGGGGATTTCGCCCTTAAGCTGAGAAGCCCAGTTTTCAAGACGTGAATCAGTTAAATCAGATTCACTATCCTCATCGAGAGGTAATCCACAAAAGCTTTCTCCAATGACGCTTTTAGACTCATCAAATGTATAGGAAGATTTATCTACATATCCAACCATTTCAGCGCCTGCCTTAGTGAAGTAGCTATGGAGCTCTTCCATGGCGTCACAATAATTTTCTGTGTAGGTAGAAGAATCTCCTAAACCAAAAATTGCAACCTTTTTTCCTGATAAACTGAGTTCACCAATATCCTCCAAAATTGAATCCCATGCAGTACCTGATCTTTCTTCATCTGCCCCGGTGTTCCAAGTTGGTATTCCGCAAATAATTCCATCAAGACCTTCAAACTCTGAAAGATCATCCACATCAGAAACATCTTTAGGTGCTTCTGCTGAAGAAATAAAGTTGTGAAGACGATCTGCCACGTCTTCAGTTTTTCCAGTTGTAGTTGCGTAATAAATTCCTACAGTCATAACTTCAAATTGTTTACATTAAAATAATAAAATCTAAAAACATTAAATTAATTTCTTAAAAAACTTTTTCATGTAAAAATTTATACTAATTAAAGTATGAAAAATTTTTTAAGAATAATTCAAAAAAAATTTTTTAAATTGTGGCTGACAAATTTTCAAATGATATAAAAAATCTTATTAAAGAATTTAACCTTAAAGGGGAAAAATTTTTTAAATTAATTGTTTTATTTGGTTTATTAGGAGATTTTGATAGTTTTGAATATGCAATAAATTTAAAACATTTTATCGATAATCATAAAGATCAAAATATAGATATTTTTGCCATAGGTATTGGGAACCAAAAGGGGAAAGACAAATTCTGTAACTTCACTGGTTTTCCTAAAGATAATTTAGTTGTTGTTACTGATAACCAAATTCACAATAATCTAAATGTCTCAAGAGGATTAGATATAGGTTTCGGAGGTTGGATCAATATGCTTCTAATGTTATCTGGAATTAATTCTCTTAAAACAATAAAAGAAGTTATTAGAGGTTATACGGGAGATAGAAATGCAAAGCAGATCTACTCAGAATTCGACAAAATTGACGTTTTAAAATTTCTAAATTTTTCGGGTAATTCCTTTAAACAGGTTTTCGGGGATGGTTATTTGAGACCATTGGAATTGGCAACATTTAGATTAAACAATATGAGTGAAATAATTCAAAACTGGAATGACTATATCCTAAATGAAAAATATCTTCCTCAAAGAGGAGCTTCCTTTTTATTAAATAACGAAAATCAAATTATTTATAAATTTTTTTCAAATGATGTTCTTGGATATTCATCAAATATGAGAGATCCTTTAAGATTTTTATCTGAATTAGTTAAAGAATAATTTTAGAACCCTTATGAATGTAGAAATATTTGGATATTTTGCAGCAATTCTAACAACTGCTGCATTTTTACCTCAATTGATAAAGACGCTAAAAACAAAAAAGGCAAATGATGTTTCATTAACAACTTTAGTCATGTTTATTTTGGGAGTTTTGTCTTGGATCATTTACGGTTATAACATTTCTTCAAATCCAATACTTATAGCTAACTTAATTACCTTAATCTTAAATCTATTGATATTAATCGCAAAAGTATATTTTTCAAAAACATTCAATCAACAATAGTTAAATTAATAGTATGAAATTTATAGTGATATCACTTGAATTTAAATTATCATGGTACTAAATTTTTGCTGATCTTGAAAACTTCAAAATGCTGGGTTTGGTTTAAAGGTAGCCTTAACAATGGTGGTTTTTGGAAAGAAGGATTTACCTGTACTTTTGATGAGAAACCAGGGGTTTTAATAGAAAGCCCTGCTTACGTAACTTGTAGAGTTCCAAATTGGAGAGTTATGACTAAAGAACCAGAAGATTTAAATAAATCTCCTTTAATTCCTGATAAAGCAATATGGAAAATAATTTAATTTAGCCATGCATAAAAACTTTATGCCTGAGCTACGACAAGTTAATATTGCTTTATTAAATACTTAATTAATACCATTTACTCCTTATTTATAAATATCATCCCTTTCTTGATTTTTGGTTTTTTTCTTGGAAAAAAAAATCCAAAAATTTCTAAATATATAGCAAGACCTCTAATAAGATTTGGCATTCCATTAAGTGTAATGGGTCTTTTATTAAAAGAAGGTATTGATATAAACCTTGTTAAAAGCGCATTTTTAGCATTTTCACTTATTGGCTTTTTGCTAATACTGATAAATATATTCCCAATATTTAAAAATAGACTTTCAAATTATACTTTGCAACTCGCAGGCTTAATAGGCAATACATCATTTCTTGGAATCCCAATTGCAATTGCTCTTCTACCTTCAACAACTATTAACTTCACTATCGGATTTGACTTAGGCACAACATTATTCGCATGGATATTTGGACCTTTTTTTCTCCAGGTGAAATCCCCAAAGAAGAACATCCCAAATATCAAAGGATTAATAAACGCATTGATAAATAGTCCTGCATCAAGAGGGATAATTGGTGTACTTTTAGCATATCTTTTCAATCTAGATAAAATATTAGGCGATTATCTTTGGATACCTGCAAGAGTAGTTATCGCATTGGCAATAATAATTGTGGGAACAAGACTAGGAATAATAACAAATCAAAGGGGTAAAATTTTTGATCTTAATGAAGAAATTAAATTCTCAATTTTATTAAAGTTATTCATTCTTCCTTTTATTGTTTTTTTAGTAAGCAAATTTATTAATTTTGACTACTACCAATCATCAGCAGTAATACTGCAGGCAGGGACACCAACGGCAATATCTACAATTTTAATGGCAGAAGCTTATGACGTAAAACAAAAAGTCGCTTCCAAAATTCTTTTTACTACAACATTAATTTCAATACTCACAATTCCTCTTTTAAAAATTTTAATGAATTTCTTAAAATAAAAAGCATGATTAATGAAAATTGTAAAGTTTATATCCTGATAACTACATAATGTCTTAAGATTTAGATTATGAAGTCAGCAAACCCTGAAAATGAATATATCCCTTTAGATCTTAGGATTTCTGTGAGAAGGGATACTCTAAGGCTAATCTCAGAGATGGCTCAAGATATGGGAATAAGTATAAATGAAGTTTTTAGTTTTTTAGCCGAAGATTCCGTCATCGATCTAGAATTGCTTGAAGATTTGAATGAAATTGAAATCCCCACTAAGTGCAGTCTTGATGATCTTAAAAACGCTCTTCTTAAAAAGAAGCTTTGTTAAAATTTCTCGACTTTTCTATTTTTCCAGTTGGATTTATAACCGCTGTTAACTAAAAATTCCGAATACTTATTCAAGTCATTTTTCTGGACACGCCATAAATTATAAATCCCATATCCTCCCAACTTTTGATGATTAATATTTGACCAGTGCTTTTCTCGGGAAGAATATATATCAATAACCACCAATAAAGATTTGTAATCATAATCAGGTTGATCCTCATAATTTTCTCTCCTATCGTTATTAAGCCTATCTGAAAGATTAATTAATCCTTCTTTAGTATTTGGTTCATAAAAAACTATTTGCCTTGAATAATAATGTAATGATGGTTTTCTTATCCCGATCATTGCTAAAGTTTCATTCCCTTCACGAATAACTGAAATTAATGTTGAGATATTCCTCAAAGGCAATTGCCTATAATTATCAGCTAGTTTTCTCAATGGGGACATCAAAAAAGATTGTCCTATTAAAAATAAAATTTGAAGATAAAGCAAAATATTTTTGGATTTCAAAGAAAATAAAATTATTGCTAAAAGTGTAAATAAAGAGAAAAACAATTTGGCTCTGAAAATTGTCCCAGAACTTACCAATTCAGATCCAAGATTAGGCATTTCGGGATCATTTATTAAATTCAACCAAATATTTGAGAAAAAGAATGCAATTGAAATACCAAATAAAATTAAAATATTAAAAATCCACAAATATGAATAACTTTTATTTGAATTTTTTAAGTTTATAAAGCTATTACTAATCAGGATTGCCCCTGCTGGAATTGCTGGCAACCAATAACTTGGTAGTTTCGTAGCAGAAATACTAAAAAAGATTAAAACCGATGCAAACCAACATAGAGAATATGAATCGAGGGTTTCAGTGACATTTGAATTTTCTTTTGAACTTTTAATAAAACCCTCAAAGGCTTTAAATATGCCATGATACAAAAAAGGGGTAAACGGTAATGAAGCCAATATCATTATGTATAGAAAAAACCAGAATGGTTCTGTATGGTTATTTACAACCGAAGTGTATCTTTGGAAATTATGATAACCAAAAAAATTGTCCCAAAAAGGCTTTCCCTCTTTTATGAATTCTAATAAGTACCATGGAACACTGATTAGTATTGTTATTAAAAAACCTTTCTTAGGGTTTATCTTTCTGAGCAACGTTCTCCAATCCTTTTGGCTAATTAAGAAAGATGTAATAGTCATTGATGCCAAGACAAACGCTACAGGCCCTTTAGTTAAAATTGCGAATCCTAAAAATACCCAAGCTGAAATGCATTGATGATCCTTTTCACTTGCCATTCTTCTCCAAAACAAAAGGAGGCTTATCCCTAAGTTTCCAGTTAAAAGAGCATCGCTTACAGCGGTTCTACTCCAGATGATTATTAATGGAGAAAGTGCAAAGCCTAATGATGCAACTATTGGTGTGAGGAATTGACTATCACCCTTCTGTGGCCAACAAAACAACGTGTCACCAATCATCAACATTAAAAATAATGATCCAAGCGCAGAAGGGAGCCTTGCTGAGAGTGTCCCGAAACTATCCCAAATCTCATTTTTTGGTAATGAGTAAAAAAAACCCATTAACCAATAAATTAGTGGAGGCTTATCAAAACGGAAAATTCCATTGACTTTTGGGGTTAACCAGTCACCAGATTCACTCATAGCCCTTGCAGCAGCAGCAAATAAAGGGGGAGTTTCATCCACAAGTCCTGTACTGCCTAAACCTAAAAAAAATATAATGATTCCACAAACTAAAATTATCAATAAGGTTATCAGCCTTTTTTTTGATTCTAGAAGAAGCATTTAATAATATTTATTCTATTTGTATTCGTGCATTACCTTATTAAGCCAGTTCACAACCTTATTAGCAAATATATCTGTAGACGCATTTTTTTCTACCCATTCTCTACATTTATTACGCTCTATTTTTTCAATAATCTTTACACAAGAAATCATATTTTTTTTATCATCAGGATCAACAAGATAACCTGTTTCCCCATGCTGAATAATTTCACTAGGCCCTCCCCTTTTATAAGCTATAACAGGCACCCCGCAGGCCAAAGCTTCAACAATAACATTCCCATATGCCTCATTCCATTTCGGAGTATTTAGCAGCACCCTACATTTGCCAAGTTCTTTTTGTAACTCATTGGTTGATAAAAAACCCATCCAATCTATAGTTTTTTCAGGAAAAGATTGTTCTACCTCTGAGGCATAAGTCTCATCTTCTGTAACTCCCCAAACTTTTAGTTTTTCTCCAAGTTCATTTGCGACATAAACAGCATCCTCTAAACCTTTCTCCGGTGCCACTCTCCCAACCCACGCCAAAGGTCCCTTCACTGAATCTTGGAAAGTATAATTATTCAAATTAAAACCATTACCAATAATTATTGGTTTTTTTATAAATGGATAATCATTAGCTTGAATTTTTGAATGAAAAGCAAAATTGGATGGATATTTACCATATACCTTTGAGATTAAATTACTAATTAATGAACTCTCAGAACCCATACTTATAATGTGCGCGATGGGCGTATCTACATTTAGTGTCATCCAAATAGGAAGCCAATCATAAGACATGTTTAATAATACATCTGCTTTTTTAGCAATATCTAAACCCTTTTCAACCATACCTGCCAAAAGAGAATTATCTGGAATACTTACGGAAGAATTGTAATTTTGATGCTGCCAACTAATTTGTTCCTCACCTTCAACAAAATGTAATTTTGCTTTTTTATTTTTTTCATATAACTTTGATTTTTTTGGAGCTATGACATCGACAGAATGTCCTAAAGAAAGTAAACCTGAAACTAAGGAATTTAAAGTTAATTCAACTCCCCCACCTTTCCCACTCCCCAAGAATCCTATTGGAGTACTAATTAAAACTATTCGCATTATTTAGACTCTTACAGAAAAGAAACTAATTAAATTGTAGTGTCAGAAAATTTATTTTCCCACAAAGTCTTTCTCTGACTAACAAAAAATACCGAGAAAAGAACAAAAACCACTCCTATCCACTGAACAATTGTAAGCCTTTCATCCAACCAAACACCTCCACTTAAAAGAGCAAATACAGGAGTTAAAAATGCAAGGGTACTAAATCCAGTTATTTCTTTATTATTAGCAAAGTAGAAAAATAATCCATAAGCTATTGCCCCTCCAAAAATACTTGCAAATGACATGAGACTCCAATCAATTATTGACCAATCAGGGATTATTTTAAAACTTGATTGTAAGCAATGTTTCATGATTAAGGGCACACTCCCAAGAACCATATGCCAACCCGTAACTGCAACTGGATCGCTTTTAGTACATGTGAATCTTATTAGAATCGTTCCTAGTGCCATAGCTAGAGAAGCTGCGAGCATCCAAAGTTCTCCAAAGTTAAAGGCAACATCATTCATAGACTTGTCAGACATCAACCACCAATTTCCTAAAAATTCTTGTGGAACTCCTAAAAATACTATTCCTCCCAAACCAAACAGTAAACCTAACCAACCTATTGGATTAATTAAATTTCCAAAAATTCCCCTTGCTAAAATAGCCACTAAAAGGGGCTGAGAATCAATTAGGACAGAGCCTAGTCCTGCTCCCGTTTTTTCAATTCCATAAGTTAGAAACAACTGAAAAAAAGTAGCGTCGACAATTGTGAAGACAAAAAACCACTTCAAATCGCACCTATAAATTTTCAAATCTCTTTTAAACAAATATGTTGTAATTAGAACAAGAACTCCTGCGGGGAGTAATCGTAAAGAAGCCACAAACTCTGGCCCAGCACTAGATACTAGAGGAGTCATAGCCGCCATTGAAGTTCCCCAAAGTGCAAAAGGGAGTATCATTAAAAACCAATTTAAGATTGAATTCATTAGGTCTGCTGATAATCTTTTTAAAGTAGTTTTATGTATTTACCTTAAAAGAATGATTTGGCCTTTTAGACGAAAGTCAAAAAAAAGAATGGCTCGTATTGTAATTGATGAGCCTATCACAAGTTCAACAAGAGTTTCTGTCCTTAAAGCACTTAAACAAATTGAGGATAGAGAATTTCCTGCTTTAATCGTGAGAATTGATTCTCCAGGAGGTACTGTTGGGGATAGCCAAGAAATATATTCTGCTATTAAAAGACTAAAAGATAAAGGATGTAAAGTCATTGCTAGTTTTGGGAATGTATCAGCATCTGGAGGGGTTTACATTGGTGTTGCATCTCACAAAATAGTTGCTAATCCAGGCACGATTACAGGCTCTATTGGCGTTATTATAAGAGGAAATAATTTATCTGAATTGTTAGATAAAATAGGAATTAAATTCGAAACTGTTAAAAGCGGCATATTTAAAGATATTCTTTCCCCAGACAAACCCCTAAGTGAAGAAGGAAGAGCACTACTTCAAGGTCTGATAGATGAGAGCTACAAGCAATTTACTGAAGCTGTTGCTGAAGGAAGAAATTTAGCTGTAGAAGAAGTAAGAAAATTTGCTGATGGAAGAATTTTCACTGGAACACAAGCAAAGGAACTAGGTCTCGTTGATGAAATTGGAGATGAATTTGTTGCGAGAGAACTTGCCGCAAAAATGGTTAATATTGATCCTAAAATTCAGCCATTAACATTTGGAAAGAAAAAAAAGAAAATCCTGGGATTAGTTCCTGGTAGCAAAATTATGGAAAAATTTATCAACTATATCTTTTTTGAGATTGATTCATCTAATAAAATACTTTGGTTATATAAGCCTTAAATATGTATGAAAAAATGAAAGATGAATATAAGATTACGTTCATTCGTGGAGCTACAACAGCATCTGGGAATTCTGTTCAAGAAATAGAAGATGCTGTGGTGGAATTAGTTGATGAATTAATTTCTCGCAATAATTTGATTAAGAAGAACGTGTTATCTATTACATTCACCTCAACAAAAGATTTAGATGCGTGTTTCCCTGCTTCAATTGCAAGAAAATGTAATGCTCTTGATTCAGTTGCATTTTTAGACTGTCAACAAATGTATGTATCTAATGATGTCAATTTTTGTATAAGAATAATGGCACAAGTTTTATTACCTCCTACATTTGCCGTAAAGCATCCTTATTTGAGAGGCGCTTCAAAATTAAGGATAGATAGATGTTAACCTTAGTAAAACATTTTTCCATTTAAATTTGGATAGTCACAATTAGTCCTTCAAAAAATTATTCAATGTTAAAAAGAACAAAGAAACTTGCTTTAAATTCGAAATTTTTAAGATTTTTTCTTATACCTACAGTTTTATTTTCAACCCCATTCATAAACAATATCCAAAACGCTAAAGCTGGCTTAGAATTCCAATGGGATCAAAACTCTGGTCATAGAAGATTAAAGTGGTTACAAAAACAAAATAAAAAAAATTTTAGAAATACAATTTATTTTTTCTTAAGACCATTTGATAGAAATAGTGATCTCTTAAAAATAAATTTAGCCGTCCCTAAATCCTTTAAATCAACTCTAAAAAAAGAAAAAATAAGTTTTTGCAAAGTAAAAATAGGTGGGTTTGAAAGTCGAACAAAATGTTTAGAAGATATTCCAGCAGATATTGAAATTAATACCGATGAATCATCATTACGATCAATAAACATTTACCCTTATAAACCAATTCCTTCTAATAAAGAAAGTTATGCAATTGTCTTAAAAGTCAATAATCCAAGAAAATCAGGACTATATCAGTTTCATTCATATGGTCAGCAAAAAGGGCAATCAATTTCAACTTATTTAGGAAGCTGGACTATTGTGATCGATTAAATGATAGATTAATTATGGCTAATTAAAAAAATGACTAAAAGAACTTTTGGCGGAACTTCAAGAAAAAGAAAACGTGTATCTGGTTTCAGAGTAAGGATGCGTTCTCATACTGGAAGAAGAGTTATTAAAAGCAGAAGACAAAAAGGTAGAGAAAGAATTGCTGTCTAACTTAATATTTAAATGGCCTTACCTAGAAATATGCGTTTAAAGGGTCATAGGACTTTTAATTACATACATAAAAATTCAATAAAATATCATGGAAAATTAATGACTTTTAAAGTGGCAATATCAAAACCAGAAATTACCTTATCCCATAAATTCAGAAATTTTCCAAATAATCTTAGGATAGCGATCTCCATCAGTAAAAAAGTTTCAAAAAAAGCTGTGGAGAGAAATAAAATCAGGAGAACTTTACAAGAATGGTTATTAAAAAATATTAAAGCTATTAATAACCACAAACCTTATTGGTTACTTGTTAACCTAAAAAATGTAGATCTCTGCAATGATGAGAATGAACTACTGGAGGAATTTCAAAACTTAATGTTCAAATCCAAACTATTCAAATGATTAATACGAACGAGGAAAACTTTTATGAAGGTGGCCCTGCGAAAAGTGATTTAATCATAAATCTACTTGCAGGTATAACTATTCTTGGATTACCATTTACCTTTGCCGCAATAGTTAGAGCATTGTGGTTGAGATATAAAATTACAAACAAAAGAATTACAATTGATGGCGGATGGTTTGGTAAAAACAAAACACAAGTTTCATTAAGTAACATCGAAGAAATCAGATCAATCCCTAGAGGATTCGGATCATATGGTGATATGGTTCTTATCCTTAATGACGGATCAAAGGTTGAAATGAAATCATTACCTTTATTCAGAGAAAAACAAAAATTTATAGAAGAAAATATAAATAAAAGACTTCAAATTCCAAATCTCAACGAGGTAGAGGGATTTGCTACTAAATCCTAAATAAATTAATTACAAAAACCTTATTTTCCTGTAAAATAAAATGTCTAATAAAATTACACTCTTTTTAATATCGTGATAGGGTTCATTTCTGAAAAATTACTTATCCCGATTCTAGATTTT
Source organism: Prochlorococcus sp. AG-449-J16 (assembly GCA_003209565.1). Classification (GTDB taxonomy): domain Bacteria; phylum Cyanobacteriota; class Cyanobacteriia; order PCC-6307; family Cyanobiaceae; genus Prochlorococcus_A. The sequence goes on from QCQK01000004.1 coordinate 40,705, forward strand.
TTCTACGGTTTAGTTCCCAGTTATGGATTAGCGATTGTTGCATTGACAGTCGTAATTAGAATTGCACTTTTCCCTCTTAGCGCTGGTTCCATTAGAAGCGCAAGAAGAATGAAAATTGCTCAACCCGTAATGCAAAAAAGGCAAGCTGAAATTAAATCTAAGTTTTCAGGTGATCCAAAGAAACAGCAAGAAGAACTTGGAAAATTAATGAATGAGTTTGGAAGTCCCCTCGCAGGTTGCCTTCCCTTGATTGTGCAAATGCCTGTGCTATTTGCTTTGTTTGCAACCCTTAGGGGATCCCCATTTGCTGATGTTCCCTACAACATAAATCTTAAGGTAGTCCCACAGGATCAAGTAGCAGCAATTGATCCAAAACCTTATAAATCCCCAAGACACTCTATTTTCATTACCGAAAAATCACATTTTCCTGTGGTAGCAACTATCCCTAATGGAACAAAATTAGGAACAGAAGAATCCATAAAAATAAATTTACAAACAACAAATGGTAATAGCTATTCGGAAGTTTTATCTAAATACGACAATGGATCAAAATTTCTCCCTACTTGGAAAGTTTCTAAAGGATCCGAAAACCTTAAAGTTTCCCAGGACGGTATAGTTACAGCAATTAAACCGGGAGATGCAACAATCGAGGCAAAAATCCCTGGTCTTGCTGCCAAAAGTGGTTTTTTATTTATTAAAGCTCTTGGTCAAGTAGGTTTTTATGTGGATGGGGCAATTAATTGGGATATTGCTGCGTTAGTTGGTGCCTTTGGATTAACCCTACTTCTCTCTCAAGTTTTATCTAGTCAAGGGATGCCTGCAAATCCACAGCAATCAACGGCAAACAAAATTACACCAGTAATGATTACTGGAATGTTTCTGTTTTTCCCACTACCTGCAGGAGTTTTACTATATATGGTTGTTGCTAATATTTTCCAAGCATTTCAGACTTTTTTACTTAATAAAGAGTCTCTTCCTGAGAATTTACAGAAAATTTTGGATCAGCAATTATTAGCCAAAAATGAAGTAATAACAACTTCTGCTTCAACGATCACAGATAAAAGATTACCTTTTGAACCTAATAGTAAAAAATAGTCTGAATCTTACATAATGAATTCTTGGTGTAAAAATTTAGAATTACTCATAAAATCAAGAACCTCATTAATTTGGATCAGGACTAAAGAAGAAGAAAGATTAGAAAAACTGGTTAATTTTTCTTGTGAAAGACTAAATATAAAAAGATTCATTTGCTGGGATTGTGTTAACGGTTTAAAAGGATTAATAAATGAAGAAGGTAAATTTTCTAATAATCCGTTAGGAGTGCTCAATTGGCTTAAAGAACAAAGTTCCGTAGTCCCTACAGTTTTATTATTAAAAGATTTTCACAAATTTTATGATGATCCATCTATCAATAGAACTATTAAAGAACTATCTTCAGCGCTTAAGAAAACTAGTCATAATTTAATTATTAGTTCTCATTTATTTCCATCATCAGAAGAGCTGGATGAATTAATGACAATTGTAAATCTACCTTTACCAGATCAAAAAGAATTGAAAAATCTAATAAAAAAAATTGCTATTAATACCAATTCAAATCTTGAGGAACAAGACTTAAACGAACTTTCTATAGCCTCAAGTGGACTTACCGAAATAAAAGTAAAGCAGGTCACTGCAAAGGCCCTTGCTCAAAGAGGAAAAATAAGTAAAGAAGATATTAAAGATATTCTTGAAGAGAAAAAACAAGTTATCGCAAGAAGTGAAATTTTAGAATTTTTCGAGGCTAAATCAAGTCAAGATGATATTGGTGGTTTAAATGTTTTAAAGGTTTGGCTTAATCAAAGATACAGGGCCTTTTCTAAAGAAGCTAGAGATTATGGATTACCTATTCCCAAGGGCGTCTTACTCGTCGGAGCACAAGGAACAGGGAAATCGCTTACTGCAAAATCAATTTCTAAGAGTTGGTCAATGCCGCTCCTCAGGTTAGATGTTGGGAGACTGTTTTCTAGCCTCGTTGGTTCAAGCGAAGCAAGAACTAGAGAAACAATTTCAAGAGCTGAGGCCATGTCTCCGTGTATCCTGTGGATCGATGAAATAGACAAGGGCTTTGGTGGCGATGCAAGAAGCGATGGAGGAACAAGTCAGAGGGTTTTGGCAAGTTTGCTAACTTGGATGGCTGAAAAAGAATCCGCCGTATTTGTAATTGCTACCGCTAATGCTATAGATAAGCTTCCTGCTGAATTATTAAGGAAAGGTAGGTTTGATGAGATATTTTTTCTTGATTTGCCAAATTCCGAAGAAAGATTAAGTATTCTGGATTTGCACCTAAAAAAAAGAAGACCAAATTACAGTTTTCCTCTATCTACTATCATCGATAGAACAGATGGATTCTCAGGGGCAGAACTTGAACAAGCAGTAATAGAGGGGATGCATATTTCATTCTCTGAGAATAGAGAGCTTATGGAGAAAGATTTAATAAAGGCAGTTTCTGAATTAGTTCCTTTATCAAGAACCGCTAAAGAACAAATTGATTTCCTAAAAGAATGGTCATCCACAGGACGGGCACGCTCTGCATCGTGAATAAAATTTAATTTTTAAAATAATCCATAAGTCAGGAATCATTAATTTAGTTAATTTTTAATCAAAAAACCCAAATAATGAATTGAGATTAACTATCTTAATTAATGTAATAAAAAAAAAGAGTGTTAGATCAAAAATTAATAAGAGATAATCCAACATCTGTTGAAGAGAATTTATCCTTAAGAGGAAAGGTTTACAACATATCTCATATACACGAATTAACCGTTAAGAAAAAAGAAATTGATATAGAAATATCCAGTCTCCAATCTGAGAGTAAAAAATTAAGCAAATTAATCGGTCAAGTTATTGGAAAATCCCAAAATAATAATTCACAAGAATTAAATGATTTAAAGAAAAAGGGAAACGAATACAGAATTAGAATTTCTGAACTCGAAGAGAAACAAAGAATATTAGACAAAGAAGTAGATGATGAGATTTATAATTTACCAAATTTCCCTAGCAAAGACGCGCCTATTGGGAAAGATGAAAGTGATAATTTACAAATAAAAACTTGGGGGGAACCTATAATTAAAGAGAATATAAAATCACATTGGGAAATAGGAGAAAGTCTTAATATTTTTGACTCTGTAAAATCAACAAAAATATCAAAAAGTCGTTTTATAACTCTTACAGGCAATGGTGCCAGATTGGAGAGGGCATTAATTAATTTTATGCTCGATATGCATACTAAAAATGGTTACTTGGAGTTAATGCCGCCAGCTTTAGTAAATTCAGAAAGTCTTACCGGATCTGGTCAATTACCTAAATTTTCAAATGAAAGTTTTAAATGTTCCAATGACGATTTATGGCTTTCTCCAACAGCTGAAGTTCCACTAACTGCTTTTCATAGAAACGAGCTTATTGATTCCAAGCAGTTACCCATTAAGTATGTTGCATATAGTCCATGTTTTAGGAGAGAAGCTGGAAGTTATGGAAGGGATACTAAAGGTTTAATAAGACTTCATCAATTTAATAAGGTTGAACTCTATTGGTTTTGTGATCCAAGTAAATCTTTAGAAGCACATAAAAAGATTACTTCTGATGCAGAAAGCATTTTAAAAAAGCTCAACTTACCCTACAGATTAGTAGATATTTGTACTGGAGACTTAGGCTTTTCTTCTAGTAGAACTTTTGATCTTGAAGTTTGGCTTCCCAGTAGTAAATGTTATAGAGAAATTTCAAGTTGCAGTAATTGCCTTGATTTTCAAGCACGTAGATCATCAATAAGATCAAAAATTGATAAAAAAAATACATATATACATACCTTAAATGGCAGCGGTCTTGCTATTGGAAGAACAATGGCAGCGATTCTTGAGAATGGCCAACAAACAGATGGCAGCGTTAGGATTCCAGATGCTCTGGTTCCATATTTTGGATCAAATTTTTTAAAAACTGCTTAATATAAAAAAATGAACGTTTTAACTTCAATAACAGTACTTGGATTCCTAATATTTTTTCATGAGATGGGGCATTTTCTTGCAGCCATCTTGCAAGGTATTTATGTTGATGGATTTTCAATTGGCTTTGGGCCTTCAATTATTCAGAAAAAATTTAGAGATATTACTTATTCATTCAGAGCCTTTCCTCTTGGAGGCTTTGTATCCTTCCCTGATGAAGAACTAAATAATATTGACCCTAAAGACCCAAATCTTTTAAAAAATAGGCCAATAATTCAAAGAGTTATTGTAATTTCCGCTGGAGTATTTGCCAACTTGATACTTGCTTACTCAATCTTAATTATAAATGTAACTACTGTTGGTATTCCATTTGATCCAGAACCAGGCATTTTAGTTTTAGCTACTCAACCTGAAAAAGCTGCCTCTCTTGCTGGTTTAGAACCAGGTGATAAAATATTAGAAATCGAAACTAGCACTTTAGGCGTTGGGGATCAAGCCGTTTCTACTTTAGTAAAAGAAATTCAAAATTCACCAGACGAACCAATTTCAATAAAAATTGAAAGGGACGGGAGTTTCAAAGATTTAACTTTGGTACCAAAAAATACTGATGGGAAAGGAACAATAGGTGCTCAATTGCAACCGAATATAAGGCAAGAAACTAAAAAGACAAAAAACGTTTTCGAACTTTTTAAATACACTAATAATGAATTTTCATCACTTTTAGTAAAAACAATTCAAGGTTATAAAGGTTTAATAACAAATTTCTCCTCAACAGCTCAACAATTAAGTGGTCCTGTAAAAATCGTTGAAATCGGTGCACAATTATCCCAACAAGGTGGAACAGGCATATTATTATTTGCGGCTTTAATTTCTATTAATTTAGCAGTACTTAATTCATTACCTTTACCACTGCTAGATGGAGGACAACTTGTTTTCACTCTAATTGAAGGTTTTAGGGGAAAACCTGTTCCAGTAAAGGTACAAATAGTTGTTACTCAGTCCAGTTTTTTTCTTTTAGTTGGACTAAGCGTTTTGCTTATCATAAGAGATACTAGTCAACTATTAATCGTACAAAGATTATTAAACCAATAAATAAATTTTTAAAACTGTTATCCAAGCTGTTAATATAATAATTAGTTTTAAATATCCTAACTAAATGGCAAAAAAGTCCATGATTGCGAGAGAAGTTAAACGCAAAAAACTTGTGAAGAAATATGCTGAAAAAAGAAAAGCATTATTAGATGAATTCAATGCTGCAAAAGATCCAATGGAAAGGCTAGAAATTCATAGAAAGATTCAAGGTCTGCCAAGGAACTCTGCACCAAATAGAGTAAGAAATAGATGTTGGGCGACTGGTAAACCTAGAGGAGTATACAGAGATTTTGGTCTTTGCAGGAATCAATTAAGACAAAGAGCTCATAACGGTGAACTTCCTGGGGTAGTTAAATCAAGTTGGTAGTAAAAGTTTTTAACTCAAGTTCTACATTTCTCAAGAAAAAATAACACTTTTATAAAATAAAGTCACTATATAAGACATTTTTAAAAATTTTTATAGCTTATCTAAATAATTTACTCAATATGTCCCTATTAAATGTAAGAATAAATTATGTATAGATTTATAATTTAAAAAGTGGAAGGACAAAATAAGTCGATCACGTTTGACGGACGAGAGATACGACTAACTACAGGACTATATGCTCCTCAAGCAAGTGGATCAGTAATGATTGAGTGTGGTGATACCTCACTATTAGTTACAGCGACAAAAACTGCCAAAAAAGAACCATCAGACTTTCTACCTCTGATATGCGACTATGAAGAAAAACTTTATGCTGCAGGGAGAATTCCTGGTGGTTTTATGAGGAGAGAAGGTCGCCCACCAGAAAGAGCGACTTTAATTGCAAGATTAATTGATAGGCCAATGAGGCCACTTTTTCCCACTTGGATGAGGGATGAGATTCAAATAGTCGCATCATGCCTTTCTCTAGATGAAAGAGTTCCAGCAGATGTTTTGGCTGTTACGGGGGCTTCAATAGCAACTTTAGTTGGAGAGATTCCATTTTATGGGCCAATGGCTGCGGTAAGAGTTGGGCTTATAGGGGATGATTTCATCTTAAATCCTAGCTATAGAGAGATTGAGAAAGGAGATTTAGACATTGTTGTTGCTGGATCACCAGAGGGTATCGTCATGATTGAAGCAGGTGCAAATCAATTATCAGAGCAAGATACAATCGAAGCTATAGATTTTGGATATGAGGCTGTTACTGAACTTATTAAATCGCAAGAAGATTTACTAAAAGATTTAGGAATAAAACAGATTAAGCCATCTGACCCTGAAGAAGATAAAACATTGATCTCTTATTTAGAGAAAAATTGCACAAAACCTATTGAGTTAGTTTTAAAGAAATTTGAAATTTCAAAGGAAGAGAGAGATCTTGAACTCGAAAATATTAAAACTGAAACACAAAGCAAAATTGATTCACTTAAAGATGACAATCAAGTAAAAGTTCTAACCTTAGAAAATGAAAAATTAATTCACTCCGACTTTAAAAAACTTACAAAGAAATTAATGAGGTCTCAAATCATTAATGATGGGAAAAGGGTTGATGGTCGTGAATTAGATGAAGTGCGAAAAATTTCAGCATCAGCCGGGATTCTTCCAAAAAGGGTTCATGGTTCAGCCTTATTTCAAAGAGGTCTAACTCAGGTTTTATCTACTACCACTCTTGGGACACCAAGCGATGCTCAAGAGATGGATGACCTTAATCCAAGCACAGAAAAAACTTATCTGCATCACTATAATTTTCCACCATATTCTGTGGGAGAAACTAGACCGATGAGAACTCCTGGGAGGAGAGAAATTGGTCATGGAGCGCTTGCAGAAAGAGCAATCATTCCAGTCCTTCCAGGTAAAGAAACATTTCCATATGTACTTAGAGTCGTTAGTGAAGTGTTGAGTTCCAATGGCTCAACTTCAATGGGTTCAGTTTGTGGAAGCACACTTTCACTCTTAGATGCAGGTGTTCCTTTAAAAGCCCCTGTGAGCGGTACTGCTATGGGATTAATTAAAGAGGGTAAAGAAGTAAGAATTCTCACTGATATTCAAGGCATTGAAGATTTTCTTGGAGATATGGATTTTAAAGTAGCAGGAACCGAAAAAGGAATAACAGCTCTGCAAATGGATATGAAAATTACAGGTTTACCAGTCTCAATTATTTCTGATGCGATCAAAAAAGCTCGACCTGCTAGATTACATATCTTGGAAAAGATGCAAGAGGCAATAAATGAACCTCAAGAAGCCTTATCTCCTCATGCCCCAAGACTTTTAAGTTTTAGGATTGATCCTGAACTTATAGGGACTGTTATTGGCCCAGGCGGCAGAACAATTAAGGGCATAACAGAGAGAACTAATACAAAAATAGATATCGAGGATGGAGGAATCGTAACTATCGCATCTCATGATGGTGCTGCTGCTGAAGAAGCGCAAAAGATTATTGAAGGACTCACTAGAAAAGTTCATGAAGGGGAAATTTTCTCTGGTGTTGTAACCAGGATAATACCTATTGGGGCCTTTGTAGAAATTCTTCCCGGGAAAGAAGGCATGGTTCACATATCTCAATTATCTGAAGCAAGGGTAGAAAGAGTTGAAGATGTAGTAAGACAAGGAGATGAAGTGACAGTTAGGGTGCGAGAGATAGATAGTAGGGGGAGAATCAATCTTACCTTAAGAGGTGTTTCACAAAATAATGGCATGTCATATCCAGAACCAACACCAACCCCCGTAGCTCCTTTAAATTAAAACTTAAATCGAAAATATATTATATTCTTCGATTATTTTCTTAACTTGTAGGCAAATATCGCCGTGCATCTGTTTATTATTTGATGCAATAATTATCCCAGGATGTTCAAATGATTTACTGTTGTATGTAAGATTTTGATTATTAATATTAGTAATTGCTCCTCCTGCAGCTCGCAGGATTGCTTCAGGTGCTGCAAAATCCCAATCCTTAGGTGAGCTTTGCTCAGGCAAACTTAAGGTTATGTAAATGTCACTTTCACCTCTAATAATAGAGCTAATCTTGCAACCAATACTTCCCATAACTATAACTTCTTTGAAATTAACTTTATGAATCAATTCTTTTAATTTGTCATTTCTATGATTTTTGCTCATTACCAATGTCATTTCATTTAATTGTTTTTTTCGTGTGATATAAAATTCTCTTCTTAATCCTTCTCTATTTTCACAAAGAACCGTATCACTACTTGATATCCACAATTCATTTCTCTCTGGTATTAAAACAATGCCTAAAATAGGTTTTTGTTTATAGTTTAATGCTAAATGCATTGCGTAATTTCCAGTACTCTGAATAAAATCTTTAGTCCCATCTAAGGGATCTAAAACCCACAACCAATCTGCATTCACATCACAGAAAAACTCATCTGTTTTGACATTTTCTTCACTTAATATTTCCCAAGCAGTATTTTTATATTTTTCTTTTATTCTTTGAATAATTAATTCATTCACCTTAAGATCAGCAATCGTAACTGGATTTTGAAGATTATTATTCTTGATAATGTCACTTTCTTGACTGACATCTTTAATAAGTTTTGAATAAAACAACAAAATATCTGCAGCTTCCCAGCTGAAAATCCTTAGATCATCGATAAGATTATTAATATTAACTCCAAAAGGCAGCTTAATCACAATATGAAAAATAATTATTCATTATCTCATAGAAATCAAGAACCAGAAAGTAGAGTTTTATATATGGTTGGCACACCTATTGGGAATTTGAATGATTTATCCTATCGGGCAATAAACATTCTTAAAAATGTTTCTCTAATCGCCTGCGAGGATACTAGACATACAAAAAAAATAATGAATAAATTTAATATATCAAATAAACTTATCAGTTTTAATAAGCATAATTCATTAAGCAAAATTCCAAAAATAATAAAAGATCTAAAAGAAAATAAATCTATTGCACTTGTAAGCGATGCTGGGATGCCTGGCATTTGCGACCCAGGGGAAGATATAGCCAGAGCAGTTAAATCAGAAGGACTAGATGTTATCTGCATACCAGGTGCTTGCGCCGCAATAACAGCACTTATCTCTAGCGGAATGCCCTCTTCAGGTTTTGTATTTGAAGGTTTCTTACCAAAAAAGAAAAATGAAAGAGAAAAGATTCTTTCAGAAATTAGTCAGTACGAAAAGACAACAATAATTTTTGAATCCCCTCATCGTCTAAAGAAACTTCTTAGAGAATTATTTGAATATTGTGGAGGAGAAAGAGAAATTATTATTACCAGAGAGTTGACAAAAAAATTTGAAGAACATATTGGAAACACTATAAATAATGCAATCAATTTTTTTGAAGAGCAGGAAGTTAAAGGAGAAATAACAATTGTTTTAAAAGGAAGCGAAAGAAGAAAGGAATCTAAGTGTGATGAATCAAAGCTTAAAAATGAGCTAAAGGAATTAATTGAAGCAGGTTTAAGTAAATCTTCAGCTTCTAAATACCTTGCAAAAAAAAATGGTGTCAAAAAAAGTTTAATATACAATTTAAATTAATATTTATAATAAAATCAGAATATGGTTACGTTAGTTAGAAAAATATTATTCTCATTTTTATTTAATTCTTCCTTATTTTTTGTATTAATAATTGGAATCCAAAATAGTAGTAACAAGAGTAAGGTTAATTTGTTAGTGAATGAGACAATAAATTTACCTATTGGATTTATAGTGGGAACCAGTTTTATAAGTGGATCAATCATTGGAACCTCTTTAGGTAACATGAGATCCTCTAAAAAAAGATAAGTTTAAAGAGCTATAAGTTTATCAGCGCTAACTATCCTTGATATTCCTTTAGATAGAAGACTAGTCGCAGCAATTTTAAATACGTCTGTATTAGGGACTTTTATCACTTTTTGCTCCTTATTACAAAGCCTTTTGGCAACCTTTATATCATAAAAAACTTCAATAGTTTTTCTATTCAAATCATCTTCAGGTAGAAATTCCCATTCTGGATAATCCCCTAATAACTTTGTTTCTAATTCAATTTTTTTGTCAACAATCATATACACAGTTTCGGGGAATTCGATTTCTGCTATTGGTACAGAAGAGACTTCTTTTCTTGATAAATGATCAATTTCATAATCAATGGGGCTTATTTCCAAGAATGGAGAGACTTGATAAGTATCATCTTCCTTTGAATTTTTATTAAAATTTTCTATCTTAGAAGAATATTTATAAGAAGTATCTGAGTTGGAGTCATTATTAATTTCTCCTTTTTCAACAGTCTTAAGCTTATTATTAATTTTATTGGTTTTGATTAATTTTTTATAGCTTACCTCTCCTAGATTTATCTTAAGAATCCTTGTTATCGTTAACTTTGAACAACTAAATTTTTCTGAAAGAAAGTTAACGACTGCTCCATTTTTGAAACTTTCTATTATTTCTTTTTTTTGTTTTTCTGTAAGTCTCTTAGCCAACTTTAATAAGTAATAATCATTAATATTCTAAATAAAATTTCTAGCAAAAGAACCCATCTAGAAATTCTTATTAACTAAATAATATGGAAAAAAATATTTTGATTGTTTAGGCCATTACATTCAGATATAATAATCAAATGCTTCCTTAGCTCAGCTGGATAGAGCAACTGCCTTCTAAGAAAATCCAACAACATCTACAGAATCAAGTAATAGCTTAAACAACATTAGTTATACCAACGGATTATAAGAAAATAACATATAAAAACAATAGGTTATTATTTGTGATTATTGGTTATTATTTGTGTTCTGAGTGACCAACTGAGTGACCAACCCCACTTGCAGTTTTTTATAGTTGCGGTTATTTTAATTTTAAAGAAATAGCTATTTTAGGTTGGCAAATCTACTTGAGTGGGAAAAAAGATTAAAACAGGCTGTTGCACAACAACACAAAATAGGTTGGTCTGTGCGTGAAAAAAGGGGTAAATGTTTAATTCAGCGGTATTGGAAAGATACAGGAACTTATGAAAGGAAGGTAATTCCTGTTGAATGGGAATCAGATCAACTACTAAACATTCTTAATTCATTAAACAAAATTAGTGAATTAATGGTTAATACAAAATGTACTCTTGCTGAAGCAACAAAGATAATATTTCCAGAAAATAAAAATACACCAAATACTAACTGGTCATATTTAAAAGATGAATATAAAAAATACAAAGAAGAAACTAAAAATATAAGTTCAACAACTTGGAATGGTGTTTACATGGTTACGTTAAAAAGAATTATAGAAATGATGAATGGTGATAATCCACCAAACTCAGGAAAGGGAATTTTAAAAGAACTTCAAAAAGATAGTAAAGGTAAATTAACTGTAAGCAAGGGCAGGGTTAAAAGAATAGAAACAGGTAAAACTTTTCTTGAATGGTGTGTTTATAGAAAAGGATTAAATGAACGCTGGTTACCACCACCACAAATTGAAATTAAAGAACTAAAAGCTTCTGGTGCTAGAAAAGATGATTCTAATAATTCTGGTAAGGCAGAAAGAATTGAAGATGACCAACTATTGATACTGTTAGATTCTTTTGCTGATACACCTACAGGCAGATCATGGAGACTAGCAACTGGTCTGTTAATCACATTTGGAATACGTTGTGTTGAATTAAAATATTGCAGACCAAAAGATAGTTTACTTGTAATTGATTACAGCAAGGTAAGCAGTAAAGGATCAACTAAACCAAGAGAAGTTGAAGGTTTAAGTCCAGCTGGAAGACCACATCTACATGAAGAACTACTATTGGAATTATCATCAGGTATTACAGCCCTGCCTTCCCTAGGTAGTCAAAATAGGCACGCAGCAAGATCATTTATTAGAGCATTGCAAAGAACTTCAACTAATACTTATTGGAAGAAATTAGAAGCAGATGCAGCAGCAGTTGGTAAAAAGATTTCAACTTATTCCATGCGTCATGCCTACTGTTTTAGAGGTGCAGTACTAGGTGATCTTAGTGCAGACTTTTTAGCGGAAAATATGGGTCACAGTTTGCAAACTCACCTGAAAGATTACCGAGACTTTTATTTAGGAAAAGAGAAAAAGGCAAAATTTGCAGCAGCTAGACAAAAATTATCACTAGAATCTTACAAATTGTAAAGCGTATTAGTGTAGTACATTAGTAAATTAAGTATAAATATATCTTATATAAAGAATTACTGGTATCACTAGGTTCTTTACTCTTATATATACATCAGTATATGTATAAATGATATCACAATAACATCAGTTTAATATCGTTTAGTTGTAGTACTTAAGCTATTTAAAAAATATTTTTTCTGACAAATAACTATACATAACATATAGTTTTAGTAAGTTTTAATTTGTTTTATGAGTAATTCAGATAAAGAATATTGGGTAACAACTACTGAAGCTATGAAGATATTGAATGTTACTAGGCAAAGATTATGTAGATATTGGTGTGATAAAGAAAAAGGTTTTTTAATTGAAGGTAAACATTGGAAGAAAGGAATGTATTTTAATACCACTAGATATTTTGAGATAAACCGCTGCAAGGCAACAGTTATGAAACAAGGTTATATGTTAGTTAATAGTGCATAACCTTTTCCTTATGTATTACTTTATATATGAATATATAAGAATATATATTTATATATAAGACTGATATATTACACCAGTAAACTATTATTTTTATTCTGCAAATCCTACCAATCTTATTTATACTTATGTCATACATGTCATACAAAAAGAAGATAATGAAGCTTAGAACTTATGCAGAAGAATCTTACAAGTGGGCTAATTTGACCCACAGACATATCTTTAGACTCCCTAAGAGATTAGATGACTGGTTATATAGTTACTCAACTGTACATGGTGTAGATAAGTCTGTAGTGGTCAGATACGCACTAGAAAAATATGCAAAGAATGATGGAGATTATGACCCGCAACACGAGTTGTAGGCATAAAAAAACCACCTATTCCCGTAGGTGGTTCTTCATCAGATAAAAATGGCTGCTCAAGTCAAAATTTACCTACAGGTATTCTATCAATGAACAAATTATTTGAAACAAGGTACGGAAAAGAAATATTTGAAATGAAACCTAATCTGCCAAAAGCAGGGGTTACATGTGAACACTACATTACTGACTACAACACCAAGAAGTCTTTTTACTATTGGTTGGGTGAGTTTAACGAGCTAAAGGAAGCAGGGCATGTATTCAATGGTGCAGATGAACTGAGAATACAGTTTTTAAATCTTCCAGCTGAAGTAAGGCAATGTATCCATGAAAGGATATTTGGGGTTGGTTGGACTTATCAAGGTACAAAGAAAAGTCTTTATCTAGCTGCTGTAGCAAGTTTTAAACCAAAGTCTATTTTACTTTCGTCTGTATATTCAACAGCTGTCTATAACAATGAAAGTGAAACAACTTACAAGTTCAAAGAACAGACTTTTTTAAACAACATTAGAAAAGGATATTTCAAATAGTGGTAGTTACACCTGTAGTTAAACCAGTTACTGAAACTGTTAAACCAGATCAGTTAATAGACACAACAGAAGCAAATAAGATGTTGCGGTTACTGGGTGTTGGTTTAACTGATGGTGTAATAATTTGCTGCTATGGAGAAACTAATAAGTACTTTCCTAAGCGTGCAAGGAACAGAAACTACAACTGGGCTGAAGTAAAACTACTAGCTCGTGATGGTAACAGGGCAAGATTATTTGAACAGGCAGAAAAAGCCCTGCGTGATCCTAAAACAAATAGTTTAGGCTGGATTACTTCCCCAGGCGGTTCAGCTAAGAAAGGGAGAAAAGAAGTTACTGTTGGAAATTTACTTGTATATGAAATTGATGGTGAATCATTAGAGCATCAATGGAAAGCATGGGAAGATGCACACCTTCCAAAACCAACAATGGTTCTTTTTACAGGTGGGAAATCTTATCACGTTTACTACAGGCTAGATAATTATTATCCAATTAAAACTATTGAAATTTGGCGTAAAAGGTTAAGTCAAACAATATTTAACTGGACTGGTTTTACAACAGACCATGCAATGCACAATGCGGTGCAACCATGCCGATTAGCTGGCGGAATACACCCCAAGACTGGCGAAAGATCAAGAATAGTAGAAGAAAGTGGTGCAATATATAGTCAACGTGAAGTAGAAAGTTTTTTAGATCCACTTGAAGAAGAAGAAAAAGAAGTTGGTATTGGTGCAGGGTTTTTATGGAGACCTGATGCTGAAGGTGAAACTATAGATGTAAGTGATTATCCAAGTGCTAAGGATCTTATAAATGTTGAATTACCTGTTGAGTTAGCAGTATCACCAAAAACAATGAATGTTATTAATACAGGTCTTAAGAGTGGTTGTAAGGGTAATAGATATACAAAGGCACATAGTATTAGTCAGACATTACAGGCAGGCAGAAAGCAGTTAGAGGATCTTGACTACAAAGTAATAGAAGGTGATGTTGAAAGACTCTACACAAAGTACTGTACTAATTCTGATTTATACGAAAGTGATATTAAAAGGTGTTTTGATAGACATTTTGAACCTTATGGTTCAGGCAACATGACTTGCGGTGAATTTTCAAAAGTTTATTTAAAAAGAAGAATTGCCAAATATTGCAAAGAAAAGGGTTATTGGGAGAAAAATATAAAAAGTAGTGCTGTTACAACTGCTGATAAAAAAGATGATTCTGTTATTAATTTAGTTCTTCCTACTGGTACAGAAGTTGAAGTAGAAAATACTGTTGTTAGTACTTATAAGTTCTTCCTTGAGTATGTAGCAACTGTTGTTATGGAAGAAAAGAACATGCTTAGAAGATATGTCTATATAAGGTATGTAAAAGACCAATTAAAACTAAAACATGTAAAAGATAACGAGTTAGCAGGGCTGATAATGGAAAATCAAGATGTAATCATGGGTAATACTTTTAGACCAATTTATGCAGAAGAAAGAATTAAAAATGAAGTACCTAAAGTTGAATGGGTAATAGAAGGTTTTTTACCAGAACATGACGCAACTTTAGTAAGTGGTCAGGCAAAAACAGGCAAAACTAGGTTAATAGTTCAACTATGTAAATCAATACTAAAAAAGCAAATATTTTTAAATTATCCAGCACCAAGTAAGTCTAGAAAAGTAATACTGATAAGTGATGACCAATCTTATGCAGATACCGCTGAAATGCTGTTGAAGGCTGGCATTTACCACCATGAAGACTTAATCATATCTGAAAAATTTAGGCTTACTACAGACCAGTTAGACGAGGTTTTAAAACTTATAAGAATTTATCCAGATGCAATAGTAATTTTTGATTCTTTAAGGTCAATTACTGTATCAAGTTCTGTAGAAGAAAATAATTCTTTGATGGGCATGCTGCTATACGATTTGAAGAATCAATGTATTAAAGCTCAATCAACTTTACTGGTAATACATCATGCAAATAGATCAAATAATGTAGGTGTTCAATCTGTTTCTGGTCATGGATCAATTAGTGGTGCATGTAATACCATCATCACAATGCACTACTTACAAGATGAAAGTAATAAAGATATTAAGAATACTAGAAGTAGAAGATTAGTAAGAGAAGCACGTTCAGGTCAGCCTGCCGATATGGTTGTTGAACTTGATGTTGATACATCATCTGTTCACTACTCAATAGATTTTGATGATTATGAACTACAAGAAGAAAAAGCTAAAGAACAGGAAAAACTAAACAAGATATCAATTAAAGAACATACTTTTTTAAGTGCAATGCTGGAATGGTCAACTAAGCATGGTACAGCTGCAACTATTATTGAATTAATGAAAGAAGCTAACCTTTGCAGGGCTAACATCAAAAGAAAAGAATTTAATAAAACAGAAAATAATACTTATACAGCTATTGGTAAGAAAGTGCATCAGCTGGTCATTGCTAAGTACATCAATGAAATTAGTGATACATCAGGTGTTATTGGATCTGGTAGAAGAAAGTTTTATAGCTTAACTGAGTCAGGCAAGGATTTTGTTGAACGTCTTGATAGCTTTTGATTACATAGCTTACATACATTACATACCCTAGACTTCAGTTATACCAACCGATCTTATGTAATGATTACTAAATTACTTACTCTTACAAAAGCCCTGCAACTTTGCTTAACCAGAATGTTGAACAAAAATTGAATGTTCGTTTCTGAAGGATCAGAAGTAAAAGTATGTAATTAAAGTAATTAAAGTAATCTTCTTCCCCTTTTCCTCGTATCCATTGCAATATCTATTTTGTAATTTAAGTAATTAAAATAATCGTTTTTATTTATTACATGAGACCGCAGGGCTAATAAGGCATAAAAAATTTAGTCTTTAAGAAACCCAAAAGTTCCCAAGGAAAAATTAAAAAACGGCCTTTATAGAGAAAATCGGCCTTTAATAGTTGGCGGCCTTTATAAGACACCTACAGCAGCGTGTAAGTCTTGTTCTGAAACACCTAAGTAAAATTCCAAAGTTCTAATGTTTGAATGACCGCTGATTTTGCAAATCACGTCTAAAGGTATGCCCTGCCTTTTCATTTCTGTTAGAACGCTTCTACGAAAAGTATGTGTTGCAATATCACCAAAAGGAGAATACTTCCGTAGTGCTTTATCGAAAGATTGACGTTTTAAATGACTATTTGGAAATCTTCCTTTAAAAATAAATTCTTCATCACTTTCTGGTTTTGTATGTTGCTTCCATAAGTCCAATTCAAGTTTTAATTTATTGCATATTGGTAAAGGTCTACTTCTATCGGTTTTAGTATCAGTTTTTGGAAGCATTAAAATCCTTCCGTTGTAATTCTTCCATTTAGATTTAGCTGCTTCAGTACATCTTGCACCTGTAAAACGTAAAAGAGTAGCTAAAACTTTATGTGATGAATAAGGTATTGAATCTATTAGTTCATCTAGTTCATCTGGATAAAGAATCCTAGCTGAACCATATCCGTTAAGTGTCATAGCATTTGAGTTGTTAAATGTAATTAAAAGAGTGTTTAACCAGCAGCTGTAGCAGTCCAGTTGCTGATTTACCACAATTTAGCAACTCGTTTTAGTTATTTACAGGAATACTAAGTAATAAATAGTTCACTATTTTTTATAAATAGTAGTGTTACAAATAACGAATAAAAATATTATTATTTTCTACTAAATAGCATATTACAGATAACAAATAATTATTTGACTTTTGAGTTATAGAGGGGGGAGTGTTGCAGTTTTTTGACTTCCAGATGCCCCTACGGGGGACTTACTTAATAATACTAATTTATCATTTTATTTAACATTTAGCAACTATAAATATCAATTAGTTTATAACAACAATGTATGACAGATGTTAATACTTAAATAATTAATATTATTATAATCTTAAGTCTATTTGTATATGGATTATTGGTCACCACAGGCTCAAGCAATGAACAGGGCAGTTACTAAAGCTTCTGGTAAGTTGTTTCCTTACTTTGTATCTGCAAAGTACAAGAGACATTGGGAAGAACAAGTAATGCAAAGATGGTTAGATGATCCATCTGAAACACCTGATCGCATAGCTTCAAGAAGGTCACCAAATTACAAAGAAACTTACGCAAAGAATCCACCAAAAGAAGGGTACTAAAATGGACATTCCAATGATTGATGACACAGAAAATTTTGTAAGTTTTTGCCAGAAAGCAAATTTACCAATTACAGAATTACCTACAAAAGATAAGCCAATGGAAATGACTTATGAATTGGCAATGAAGAATATAGATCCATATTTATATGAAAGATTAACTACACAAAAACCTTTGCGTGCTGATGTTGCGGTAAGACACAAAACTGGTGCTTACTGGATTGAAGATATTGATGAACTTGAATCAAAAGGTTATACGGGTGTAGCTCAGAATTTAAGAAAACAAGTTGAAGAAGGTCAAAGACAAATACAAGAACGCAAGTTAAAAGAAATGGCTGAAAGAAATGCAGCAGTTGCAAAACATCATGCAAATAAACCAAAAGGTATGCAATACATGCCCCCACTATCTCCAACTGCGATAGCTAAGGCTAGGGAACAATGGGGAATAACAGGTGAGTAAGAAACTAAAGAAAGAACTACAAGATCAATTAGAAGTTTGTGAATACAAACTAAGGTGTGAACTGGAATATTTTAGGAAAGAAGTACAACCACTAAAAGAAGAACAAAGACAGTTACTAGATAGATTATCTGAACTATGACTATTACAGCTGGTAGACCAACAAGAAATGAAAGTTTAGTACCACCAAAGGTATTTACTGCACTTGCATTGGTTGCTACTGGTACAAGTTTTGAAAAGGCAGCTGAAACTGTATCAATGACTGGTAAAGCATTGCGAAAGTGGAGAAGCCACAAAGATGTAAAAGATTATCTAGAAGAAATACCAAGAGAGAATATTGATATTGGTACAAATCTTTTAGCAAGTAGAAATCATTTATATATGAAAAAATTAGATGAAATAATAATGAATCCAAATACATCTGACTACAACAGAATTGATGCAATAAAAGCAGCCCACATGATCCAGAAAGAAAATGTATTAGACCGACAGCAAAATAGAAAATTAAATGAAATTAGAGAAATATTGATAGCTAAAGATGCAGGTAGAACTATAGATATTACCAATAGATAATTATGGATATTTCAAGAGAATTACTAAGTTTGCACAAACGTGCATTAGAACATTCGATACAAGAAAATAAACCAACTTTGCGTATGGTCTTTATTGATGAATCAACAGATACTTTTGAAGTTACACCACCTTATGAAGAACCAACTACTCTTGCAGAAATAGCACATGATGAATATGCAATGAAAATATTTGTAGAGAAAAAACCAGAAGATTGGAAAGATTAGTATTGGATCAGAAAAAAGAAAAAGAATTAGATTTTAATGAAATTGATGAAAGATTATTAGCTGGCTGGTATGTGTGTAGTGGTCAAAGAAAAAGATATTTAAAATCAATTTCTAAGAAAAAATAATTTTATACATATATATATAGAGTATTTAATTTTAAAAATTTACTGGTGTGTGGTGCAGGGCTGATATAAAATAGGAAGGTTATAAATCGAACTGTTAAAAGTGTGATTTATTTCACGTTTTTCAAGCGATTTGTTATCTGAGTGACCAGCTGAGTGACCAAATTGGCGAAAAACCTCTAGCTTCCTTAGCTCAGCTGGATAGAGCAACTGCCTTCTAAGCAGTGGGCCGCAGGTTCGAATCCTGCAGGAAGCGTAAAATGTGACTTATAAGTGAATAAAGATTTATAAAATCATGAAATCTATCTTGAGTTATTTAAAAAAGATATTTTTTAAATTCTTGTATTTTAAAAATAACAGCTTTTATAACTCTATTGTTTAAGTAATTTATGTTAAAAATTAAAATAAGATTTAGATGAAATTTTTACAGTTAATTAAAAATTTAAAGGGAGGTAATAATGAATTTAAATACTTTAATGTGGGAATTTTCCTTCTTCCATCAGCTCCATTAATTTCATCGATAATACTTTTATTAACAGCAATATCAACATCTTTAAAGAAAAAGAATTACTTCAGGGATATTTGGAATTTACCATTTATTTTATGCACTTTTTTAATGATCATTAGTTGTATCTCTAATTCAATTTTTAGAGAAGAAATTTATAAAAATTCCTATAGCTTGGAACTAATTTGGATAGGCCTATTTAATTGGATTCCATATTTCTGGCTTTTTTGGGTATTTCAAAATTTTTCTTTGAATCATATTCATAGACAAAAAATTTGTTTTCTTTTACTAAGTGGAAGTATTCCAGTATTAATAAGCGGAATGCTCCAATACTTTTTTAAGTTGCATGGACCATTTGAATTTATAGGTGGTTTAGTTACCTGGTATTCCAGAAAAATTGATTTAGGAGACGGGATGACAGGCTTATTCAATAATGCGAATTATTTAGGTATGTGGCTTAACATCTTGTGGCCTTTTTCTTTAATGTTTTTCCTTGAAAATCGTAAAAATCTGAAGAAAAGTTTAGCAACAATAACTATTATGATTTTAGTACTTTGTTGCACAATTCTTACTTTTTCAAGAAATGCTTGGTTAGGTTTAATAATAGGAACAATTTTACTTTTAGGTAAAAAGAGTCTTCGATGGGTCTTGCCTTTAATACTATTAGCAAGCTTTCCTATCTTAATGGGATTGGGTTTATTCCCTAATCCAAACATAACAGAGTTAGGACAAAACATAGTTCCTAATAGAGTTCTACATCAATTTATAGATATCAATTTCGCTAATTTATCCGCTTTACCTAGAGTACAAATATGGAATGAATCTATTAATTTAATATCGCAAAAACCATTTTTAGGATGGGGATCAGCATCATTCCCAATATTATTTGGCATTAAGAATAATTCAACATTTTTTGGACACACCCACAACCTGCCATTAGAGATTTCTCTGAGTTTTGGGATTCCTGCTGCACTAATTTTAATAACATCAATTATTCTCATAATAAACAAGTCAAAAATAAAAATTTTCACTTCAAATAATAAAATTAATCAAATTTCCTTTGATAAAGCATGCTTTGTATCAACCTTTTTAATATTTTTCTCTCACATGTTTGATATTCAATATTTTGACATAAGAATAGGGTTAACTTTTTGGATTTTATTAGGGGCATTAAAAAATATTTTTAAAAACCCGCAAAACATTTAAAATAAAATTTCTACTCTATCTTCCATAATTGTCTTTAAATCTAACAATATCATCTTCTCCTAAATAATCACCACTTTGAATTTCAATTAAAATTAGTGGTAAATTCCCATTATTAGTAAGTCTGTGTTTTGAGCCTTTTGGGATGTAAGTACTTTGATTCTCGTTTAAAGAAAATTTTCTTTCATTAATTTCTACAAGAGCGCTTCCTTTAACCACTACCCAATGTTCAGATCTTTGTTTATGTAATTGGAGTGATAAAGAGGCACCTACTTCCACCACTATTTTTTTTACTTTCCAATTATCCTCTTCTGCAAGATTTAGATAATTACCCCATGGTCTAAATCCTTTTTTATGTTCACTTCCTTCAACATAATTATATTTATTTAATTTTCTAGTAATCTTTTTTACCTCTTGATCTGATTGTTTATTCGATATCAATATTGCATCATTAGTTTCTATAATCGTAAGATTATCAATTCCCAAGCCTACCACTAATCTTTCATTACTTCTTATATAAGAATCTTTTACATCACAAATCATTACCCTACCTTGAGAAACATTATTATTTTCATCTTTTTCTTCAAGATCCCATAATGCTCTCCAACTTCCAATGTCACTCCAACCGATATCACATGGAATTACCACAGAAGATTCTGTCTTTTCCATCACTGCTATGTCTATAGAAATATTTTGGCATTTGCTGAATTCTTCTTTATCCAACCTTGTAAAAGATAAGTCTCTCTTACTTTTATTTAATGCTTCTGAACAATATTTAATAAGTTCAGGGTTAAATTTCTCTATTTCATTGATTATTGCTTTTGTTTTAAACATAAACATTCCACTATTCCAAAGATAGTTACCATTAGAAACAAATTCTTCAGCTTTTTTCTTATCTGGCTTTTCTAAAAAACTTCTAATTGAGTATCCTTTTCTTGAATTAATATTGAATTCTTCAGCAACCTCAATGTAGCCAAAACCAGTTTCAGGTTTAGTTGGAACAATTCCAAAAGTTACTAAAAAGCCTCTATCCGAATAATTATGAGCATTTCTTAAACAATCGAAAAATTTAGCCTCATCTTTTATGTCATGGTCTGCTGCTAAGATCAATAAATTTTTTTCAGGATGAGTAATTTCAATATTTAAAGCCGCAATTGCAATTGCTGGAGCTGTATTCTTTCCACATGGTTCTAAAATTATTGAATCAGGTTCTACATCTATCTCTTTTAATTGATTGAGCACAATAAAGCGATGTTCCTCGTTGCAAATTAAAATGGGTTTTTCAATATTCTCAAATTTCGTTATTCGCTTAATTGTGTTTTGCAGTAGGGAAGTCTTTGTACCTTTTTTTACTGCTAGAAATTGTTTTGGGAAACTTTCTCTAGACATAGGCCACAGCCTTGAGCCAGTACCCCCACACATAATTACAGGAACAATATTACCCATTCTTACTTTTATTAATTACCCTATACCAATTATAAGCTGATTCAATAATTGTCTTCAAGCCTGAATACTTTGGGACCCAACTTAATTCATTAAAAGCTTTTTCAGCTGAAGCAAATAGGACAGGCTGATCACCCTCTCTTCTGCCACAAATTTTAATTTGAATTTTACCCTTAGCTATTTCTTCTACTTCACTAATAATTTGATTTACAGAATAACCTTTACCAGTTCCTAAATTATATATGAAATGACCTGTATTTTTCAGAACTTTTTCTAGACCTTTGACATGTGCTTCAGCAAGATCAACAACATGTACATAATCCCTAATACAAGTCCCATCTATTGTTGGATAATCATCACCAAACAAATTCAATAATTTATTTTTGTTTAGTGCGGCCTCGATGGCCAAAGGTATCAAGTGTGTTTCCGGATCATGTTGTTCTCCCATTCTCTGAGATAAATCTGCTCCTGCGGCATTGAAATATCGAAATATTACACTAGGAAGTTGATTGGCCAGCCATAAATCTTTAAGCATTTCTTCTATTATCAATTTCGTTTTACCATATGGATGAATTGGCTTTTGGAGATGATCCTCATTAATAGGCAAGTTTTCAGGAATTCCATAAGTTGCACATGAACTTGAGAAGATAATTGGAATTCTAATTTCTTTTTCTGAACTTCTTCTTTCCTGTTCTCTTATTAAACATTTCAAGAGATTGAATGATTCAATAACGTTATTTTGATAATACTTTATAGGATCTTTTACACTCTCACCAACATATGTATATGCGGCAAAATGCATTACAGCCTCAACTTCTTCTCCTTTACACAAAGGATGAGTTCCCTTGAGAATATTATCTAAAAGTTCTTTGTCCCCAACACTTCCAACAATAAGTGGTACTTTCAGAATATTCTCTACAATTTCACGATGTCCAAAAACCAAGTTATCTAAAACTATCACATCATGGCCATGCTTATTTAAAGAAGCTACAGCATGCGATCCTATGTACCCAGCACCCCCAGTAACAAGAACTTTAACCATAAATTTTATTTTAAAAGGATCATTTTAAAGAGATTCAGAATAATATTGTATGTACCAATCTGTAAATCTTTTTATTCCTTGCTCTATTTTTGTTTTTGGATAATATTTTATCCATTTAGACAACGTATCTATCTCAGCATAAGTAGAGTTTAAATCTCCAGGTTGAGAAGACATTAAATTCTTTATAGCTTTTTTCTGAAGATTCTTTTCTAAAAGTTCAATAAAATAATTTAGTGAAATTGGTTTATTATTTCCAATATTAAAAATTCTGTACGGTGCAGAAGAAGAGATCTGAGAGCCATTAATCTGTTCATCACGAGTAGGTATTTTCTGACAACATCTTGAAATCGCTTCAATAACATCGTCAATAAACGTAAAGTCTCTACTCATTTCGCCATAATTAAAAACATTTATTGGCTTTTTATCGAGAATTGCTTTTGCAAATATCATTGGTGCCATATCTGGCCTTCCCCAAGGACCATAAACTGTAAAAAATCTCAATCCAGTACAAGGTAAATTATATAAATGACTATAAGAATGAGCCATCAGTTCATTAGATGTTTTTGTAGCCGCGTATAAACTTGCTGGATGACTCACATTTTGATCTTCATTAAAAGGTAAAGTTGAATTTAATCCATATACAGAACTACTAGATGCATATATAAGATGCTTTACATTAAACTCCTTACAACACTCTAAAATATTAAAAAAACCTACAATATTGCTTTTTATATAAGAGCTTGGATTTTGAAGGGAGTATCTTACTCCTGCTTGAGCTGCGAGGTTGATTACAATGTCAAAATTATAGTTATTAAAAATTTTCCTTAAAGTTTCATTATCTTCTAATGAAACTTTATAAAAACGAAAAGTTTCTGATTTTTTTTTCTCTACTTCTATAAATTTCAAACGATCCTTCTTTAAAGAGACACTGTAGTAATCATTAATATTATCTAGACCTACAACAATGTTTTCTTCAGAAATTAATTTTTTTGCTAAGTGACAACCAATAAAACCTGCTACACCAGTTATTAAAATTCTGTATTTGTATTTTTTCATTGTTAAAGATTATCTCTGTAAATTGTTTTGATAATATTCAAATGATTTTTTCTGACCCTTTTCACTAAGATTATTAATCTTCCTGTATTCTTTTATAACCATCTCAATACCTGTTCTCAATTTTATTTTATTTTGCCAGCCTAACTTATTAATTCTATTTACATCCAATAGTTTTTTAGGTGTTCCATTTGGTTTAGTTTTATCCCATATTATCTTGCCATCAAATCCAGTTAATTCAGCAATCAATTTTGCTAAATCTTTAATGGCTATATCTTTACCTGTTCCAACATTTAAATGATAAAGAATTTTTCCATTATTATCTTTTGGCGAATTTTCAGATTTTGGATGCCAATTTTGCAAAAGAAAAACCACTGCAGAAGCTAGGTCATCGACATGCATAAATTCTCTAAGTGGCTCACCATCCCCCCAACAACTAACAGTCTTGTCGTTTCTATCAACAGCTTCGCAGAATTTCTTTATTAATGATGCCATTACATGACTATTTTTTGGATCGTAATTATCATTTGGACCGAATAAGTTTGTAGGCATTAAACAAATAGCATCAAAACTATATTGGATATTTAAAGCTTGGCAAAGTTTTATCCCTGCAATTTTTGCAATAGCATAGCAATCATTTGTAATTTCTAGTTGGCCATCTAACAAATACTCTTCTTTAATAGGTTGTTTTGCAAATTTGGGATAAATACAACTACTTCCGAGGAAGACTAATCTTTTTACATTATTGTGCCATGATGCCTCAATAATATTATTTTGAATTTTTAAGTTCTCTAAAATAAAATCTGCAGGCTGACTCGAATTAGCAAATATTCCTCCAACTTTAGCAGCAGCAATTATTACTACAGTTGGCTTATTTTTAATAAACCAATTGTTCACCTCTAGAGGATTTAGAAGGTCCAATTCTTTCCTTCCAGGAGTTAGTATACATCCATTATTTTTTACTAACCCATATCCTTCTCTAATCAATTTTTTATGAATAGAATTACCTGCCATTCCAGAAGCACCAGCAAGAAAAATTCTTTCGCTTAAAGTAATTTTATTTAGTTTCATTTTCACTAAATTATTTAATATTTGGTGGCGATTCCTTTGAACCGTATACATTAAAACCCTTTCTCTTTAGTAGAGAATCCCTCTCTGCCTCTTTTAAATCATGATCGATCATTTCAAATATTAATTCTTCTAAAGAGGTTGTTGGCGCCCAATTTAGCTTCGAAAGAGCTTTTTTAGAATCACCTAAAAGAATTTCTACCTCTGCGGGTCTAAAATATCTTGGATCAATTCTTATAACAATTTCACCTGTATCCATTCTCTTCCCAACTTCACTAACTCCTTCCCCTTCCCATTTAATACCATCCCCTCCATTTTCTTTGGCCCAACCTAATTTTTTTGCACATATCTCAATAAATTTTCGAACTGTTTCTGTCCGTCCTGTTGCTAT
This sequence comes from Prochlorococcus sp. AG-449-J16, assembly GCA_003209565.1. Taxonomy (GTDB): domain Bacteria; phylum Cyanobacteriota; class Cyanobacteriia; order PCC-6307; family Cyanobiaceae; genus Prochlorococcus_A. The sequence continues at coordinate 66,372 of QCQK01000004.1, forward strand.
TACAAAATCCTCTGGTTTATCTTGTTGAAGCATTAGCCACTGCATGATTACATAATCTTTAGCATGTCCCCAATCCCTCTTAGCGTCCAGATTACCTAAATATATACAAGATTCGAGCCCATGTTCGATTCTCGCAAGACCTCTTGTGATTTTTCTCGTAACAAATGTTTCGCCTCTCCTAGGGCTTTCATGATTGAATAAGATTCCATTACATGCAAACATTCCATAGGACTCTCTATAATTCACTGTTATCCAAAATGCATATAATTTTGCCACTCCATAAGGACTTCTTGGATAAAAAGGAGTCAACTCACTTTGAGGAGTTTCAAGGACTTTACCATATAATTCACTAGTACTTGCCTGGTATATCTTAGTTTTTTTAGTCATGCCAAGAATTCTTACAGCCTCCAGGATTCTTAAAGTGCCTAAAGCATCACTATTAGCTGTATATTCTGGGCTTTCAAAGCTTACAGCAACATGACTTTGAGCTCCAAGATTATAAATCTCATCAGGTTTTATTTTTTGAATAATATTTATGAGATTTGTACTGTCGGTAAGATCACCATAATGCAGAATAAATTTTGGATCTAATTCATGAGGATCTTGATACAAGTGATCAATTCTAGAAGTATTAAAACTACTTGATCTTCTTTTTAATCCATGTACTTCATATCCTTTTTTAAGCAGAAACTCGCTTAGGTAACTCCCGTCTTGACCGGTAACACCTGTAATTAATGCAACTTTTACTTTCGTCATTTAATCACCTCTAAATCTAGGCATTCTTTGAAGTATTTAATGGTTCTATCTAATCCCTCATTAATTTCAACTGAAGGGTTCCAATTGAGTTTCTTTCTAGCTAAATCAATGACAGGCCTCCTCTGGAGAGGATCATCCTGTGGCAGAGGTTTATAAATAATATTCAAATTAGAATCAATTTTTTTTATGACTAAATCAGCTAATTCTTTTATGGTAAATTCATTTGGATTACCTATATTTATAGGTCCTGCCTCTTTTGAGTACATTAATTTCATCATCCCTGAGATCAAATCATCTACATAACAAAATGATCTAGTTTGTAGACCATCTCCATAAATTGTAAGCTCTTCGCCTTTAATTGCCTGACATATAAAATTACTTACTACCCTTCCATCATTTGGCAACATTCTGGGACCATAAGTATTGAAAATTCTCATAACTTTTATATCAACATCATGCATTCTTTGATAGTCAAAACAAAGTGTTTCAGCTATTCTTTTACCCTCGTCATAACAACTTCTAATACCAATAGGATTGACACTACCTCTATATTCTTCAGATTGTGGATGTACTTCTGGATCTCCATATACTTCGCTCGTGCTAGCAAGTAACAATGTTGCTCCAGTCCTTTTCGCTAAACCGAGCATATTGATAGTACCTAAAAAACTTGTTTTAGCAGTTTTGATCGGATTGTTTTGATAATGCACCGGAGATGCAGGACATGCAAGATGCCAAATCTTATCAACCTCTAAATTAATATTATTTGTTACATCATGCCTTATTAATTCAAAATTCTCATTATCTATCCACTTAAAGATATTATTTTTTTTCCCAGTGTAATAATTATCAAGACAAATTACTTCTTCTCCAGACTCCATTAATTTATCTACTAAGTGAGAGCCTAAAAAACCTGCTCCTCCTGTTATCAGATTTCTCATATTTAAAGTTCATTATAAGAACAAACATATTTATATTAATTCATAAGGCTATGATAATAACCTTTAAAATTTATAATATTAATACCTAGAAACTTAGAGAGTCTGAAGATTTTTTAATTTAAGATAACCCTGCCATTAATATAGATTTGAATCATATATAATCAGTTAGTCTAAAGAGGCAAAGTGCAAAAATCTCTAAAAATAAAGAACATCTGCTGCATTGGAGCAGGATATGTTGGCGGACCAACAATGTCAGTAATAGCTAAAAATTGTCCAGAAATAAAAATTACTGTAGTTGACATCAATAAACAAAGAATTGATTCATGGAATGATAATAATCTCGATAACCTTCCGATTTATGAACCTGGTCTAAAAAAAATAATTAAAGAATGCAGAGGCAAGAATTTACACTTTTCTTGTGATGTAGATTCTGCTATAGGTCAAGCTGATATGATCTTTTTATCAGTAAATACTCCTACAAAATCAAGGGGAATCGGTGCCGGACAGGCTAGTGATCTGAAGTGGATAGAAGCCTCCGCAAGAAAAGTTGCAGAAGCTGCTAAAGGTACTACTATTGTTGTTGAAAAAAGTACTCTTCCTGTAAAAACAGCCGAAACTATTAAGATAATTCTAGACTCTTCTCAAAAGGATAATAAATTTAAAAATTCTGAAAAAAAAGATTTTCATGTTCTCTCTAATCCAGAATTTTTAGCAGAAGGTTCAGCAATAAATGATCTCCAATACCCCGATAGAGTTTTAATTGGTGGAGATAATCAAAAAGCTATTGAAGCACTTGAAAGCATTTACCTTTTTTGGGTTGAAAAAGATAAGATCATAAAAACTAATCTCTGGAGTTCAGAATTATCTAAATTAACAGCCAACGCATTTCTTGCACAAAGGATAAGCTCTATTAATTCAATTTCTGCATTATGTGAAGAGACAGGTGCAGATGTTCAAGAAGTAGCTAAGGCTATTGGAATGGATAAAAGAATAGGTTCAAGTTTTCTCAAATCTGGGCCAGGATTTGGGGGTAGTTGCTTCAAAAAAGATATATTAAATCTAATTTATTTATCCAATTATTATGGTCTCAAAGAAGTTGGTAACTACTGGGAAAAAGTATTGGAATTAAACGAATGGCAACAATCAAGAATTTCTCAAATTATTACGAAGAAATTATTCGGAAATTTATTTGATAAAAAGATTTCAATTTTAGGATTTTCTTTTAAAGCAGATACTAATGACGTAAGGGAATCACCTGCTATAAAAATTTGCAAAGACTTACTAGAAGAGGGGGCAGTTTTATCTATATTTGATCCAAAAGTCGAATCATCTCAAATTTTCGAATCGCTATCTAATGGAGATGAAAACAAAAATATAATAATTTCAAAAACAATTCAGGAATCCACTTTGAACGCAGATGCTATTGTGATCCTAACCGAATGGCAAGTTTTTTATGAATTAAGGTGGCCAGAGATTAGTAAAAAAATGCGTAAGCCTTCTTGGGTATTTGATACAAGAGGCATAATTAGTGTAAAAGAATTAAAGAAACTCGGAATCAATGTTTGGAGAGTAGGATTCTCTAGTAAAATTTAAGTTAAGATTTTAGTTCTAATCAATAAGAATATTTGTTAAAAATATCTTTGGAAGAATACTATTGACTACCTCTGCTTAATTATATTAATAAAGATAATTTTCATTTCATGGGTTTTGCAATAATTACAGGTCATCTTGGGGTTGTTGGTTCGTCTGTATCCAAGATTCTTAAAGAGAATACAAATTTAACAATAGTTGGAATAGATTGTGATTTATGGTCAAAACTATTTTTAGAAGTAGAACCGCTAAATCAATCTAAGTGGTCACAAAGAGAAAAAGAAATTGGGGTTGATATTTCACATAATATTGATAAAAGGGATCAAAAATCTGTTGAAGATATATTCAATAAATTAATCTCAATTTTGGAAATTATAAATATTTTAAAAGAAGATTTCGGAGTTAAATTAAAATACACCTTAGAAGATAATCCAAGAACTGGAGACCATATTTGGTATATAACTTCTAACAAAAAACTTAAACAAAAATTTGATTGGGAACCCAAAATAAAGATAAATGCGATAATTGAAGATATTATCAAAACTTTATAATGTTGAAAATTTCATTCACTGATTTCTGGTATGGATTTCAAGAAGATAATAATATAATTACAAATATATTGAAAGAAATATTTGAAGAAGAAATTAAAATTACATTACCCCGCCAAGCTGATGTATGTTTTTTTACTATTTACGGTAAAAATCATAAAAGAATTCTCAGAAAATTCAGGGACAAGTCTTTTTTATTTCTAGGCGAAAATATAAGACCTAATATCTTTGATGCACCATTTTCGCTTTCCGGAGATTTCAATAGTTACGGGGGGAAAAACATGAGACTACCCTTATGGTATTTGGAGATTGATTGGTTCAATACGAATATTGGTACCGTTCGAATTGAAGATGTTGAACCAAAACTAGTTGAGAAAGGAACTTTCACAGCAGATGACTTTGCAAAAAAGAAAGATTGTGTAGCCATCTTTAATAATCCTGAAGGTACTAGAATAGATATGTTTGAAAAACTAAAATCTATAATGTTAGTAGAAGCATATGGGAAACTATTTAAAAAAAGTTTTGACAATGGTTGGGATTACATACAAAAAATAAAAAAAATGGAAGATTATAAATTTAATTATTGTCCTGAAAATTCACTCTACCCTGGCTATTATACGGAAAAATGTTTTCATGCAAAGGTTGCTGGTTGCATACCTATCTACTTTGCTGAAAGTTTTGTTATTAAGGACTTTAGGAAGGAATGTTTTATAAACATGTATGATTATCTTGAGTTCGAAGATTTAGCGAAATTTCTTAAGGAGATAAAAAATGATTACCAATATCTTGCGAAGATTGCAAATGAGCCCCTACTTCACGAAATCCCAGATTTAAATAAAATTAAAAATTTTCTTTATAAATCAATTAAAAAGATTATTAATTAAAGCTAATTTAAATAATTCCCATATGTTTAAAACTCCATTACTTATTATTACTTTGAATAGGGAAAAAATACAAAAGTTATAATTAATAATTTATCAAATACAAATGTTTAATACTCCTATTTTACTAATTGCTTGGAATAGACCAGAAAAAGTATCAAAAGTAATTAATGCTATAAAAAAGATTACTCCAAATAAAATTTACATAGCATGCGATGGTCCAATCCCAAACAATGAATTAAATCAATTAAAAGTTAATGAGACGAGATCTACTATTAATAAAGAAATAAATTGGAAATGTAAATTAAAGAAATACTATAGAAAAAAAAATTATGGTTGTAAAATAGCGGTTAGCGATGCTATAACTTGGTTTTTCAAAAACGAAACTTCCGGAATAATACTTGAGGATGATTGTGTACCACATATCGATTTCTTTTATTTTTGTGAAGAGATGCTCGAAAAATATAAAAATGATGAGAGGGTTTGGTGTATAAGTGCTCATAATATTTTTAGAGGTAGTAATAAAATTAAATTCTCATACTATTTCAGTAAATATTTTCGTTGTTGGGGGTGGGCGACCTGGTCAAGATGTTGGAAAAGATATGATAGAGATATTAAAGATTGGCCTAATCTTAAAAAGCAAAAAATTCTTGAAAATATTTTTGATACTAAGAAAGAAATTAATTTCTGGGAGAAAACTTTTGATGGTTTGTTTTATAAATCTTTTCCTAATACATGGGATTATCAATGGACATATGCTTGTTTATTAAATTCTGGATTGACAATAATACCGAGAATTAATTTAATTTCAAATATAGGTTTTGACAAAGAAGCAACACATACTTTTATTGGAGAATCTGGTACTAATAATAAAGAATTGAATTTCAAAAAAAGTGGTATATTTCCATTATTACATCCGGACAAAATTTACAGAAATAAAAAAGCTGATAAAATTGTAGAAGCTTTATGCTACTCAGGTTATCCAATTTTTTCATTCTCATATATGAAATTTTTTATAAAAAAAATTTACTTCAAAATAAAATTATATTTCTGGCTATAGATAGTTTATTGATTTATATTTAAGTAATGAAAGTACTTCATATATCATCTTCAGACGGAGGAGGAGGAGCTGCTATAGCATCTCTCAGAATCCATTTATCACAAAGAAGAAATATCAAAAGTACTATGTTTGTAAGTAATAAAGTTAGTGGTTTTGAAGATGTCAATACTTTCAATTCAGATCTAATAAAGTTTTATACTTATGCAAAAACTGGTATAGGGAAAAAGATTTCTAAATTACAAGTTTCTGATAATAAAATTCTTCATTCAGTTTCATGCTTGCCTTGTTTTCTTGACAAATATATTAATAAAAGTAGCAATGATATTATAAATCTCCACTGGGTTCAGAATGAAATGTTGTCAATTGAGGCAATTGGAAGAATTAAAAAACCATTGGTTTGGACACTTCATGATGCTTGGCCATTTTCAGGAAGTGAGCACTACCCTAAAGATTTTCTTGATCAAAGATTTATCAAAGGTTACAACAATAAAAATAAGCCAAAGGGGCATAAAAGATTTGATTTAGATAAATGGTGTTGGGATAGAAAGAAAAAAAATTGGAAAAAAAAAATGTATATAATATGTCCGAGTAATTGGTTAGCTAATTGCGCTAAGAAATCTAATTTAATGCAATCTTGGGATATTAATGTTATTCCAAATACTTTAAATACTTCTAAATTTAAACCATGGCCAAAAAATATAGCTAGAAAATTATTTAAATTACCATTAGACAAAAAAATCATTCTTTTTGGAGCCATTGGCGGCACTCAGCAATATATAAAAGGATGGGATTTACTCTCTAAATCGTTGGAATTTGTATATCAAGAGGTTCCAGATGCTGTAGCAGTGGTTTTTGGGGAATCTAAGAATAATAGTTGGGAATCAATGAATATTCCCTTATTTTTTCCTGGTAAACTTCATGACTCCGAATCATTATCAATGCTTTATTCTGCTGCAGATATTATGGTAGTGCCTTCTAGAATGGAGTCATTTGGTCAAACTGCGAGTGAGGCTTCGAGTTGTGGAACCCCAGTGATTGCATTTAATCATTCTGGACTTAAAGATATAATTTCAAATAATGTAACTGGATATTTAGTTCAACCATTTGATTATAAAAAATTATCAAATGCAATTATAAATCTTTTGAATAATAATGAGAAAAGAAAATTATTTCAAATTGCAAGCAGAAAAAAGGCTAAGCAAAGTTGGTCATATTCAGCAGTTTCAAAAATGTATTTAGAGTTATATGAAAGAGTATTAAAAGAAAACTAATGCAACTAAGTTTATATTTGTATTTATTATTAGCAATTTATGTAATTTTTTCTAAAAAAAAAGCTTTATCTATTATAGGTTGTATATTTTTCGGTATTTTCATTTTTATTAGCAGAGACATTAATGCGGCTCCAGACTCAATACATTATCTAAATTTCTTTGTGAAAGATATCCGCGGATTAGGATCTTCAAAAACTTTCCTATTTTATCAATATGGTCTGAAAAATATACTGTTATTACCAGGAATTATCGCTTATCATCTTACTACTTTTATCCCATTTTTCGTAATATCTTATATTTCAATAAGATCAAAAATAGTCCTTCCAATTTTCTTTTTTGTTTCTTCAGAAGCATTTGCTGTACTGAGTTTTAATGCAATGAGGCAAGGACTAGCTATTTCATTTTTTTTAATAATTATTTATTTTTACAAATATATATTTAATCTTGAATTCTTTAAGAACAAATCTCAATTTGAATTAATTTTTATTTTGGCGTTAAGCATTGCTGCTTCATTGCATTCAACATTATTTGGATTCATTTTATTAATCTTAGGTTTCATTACATTAAATTATTTTTCTGAATTATTAATAGATTTTTTTAAAAAACTAATAATCAGTAAGAAATCTTTCCTAATAGTATTTACAACCATTTCGGGTTCCTTATTTTTTGTTTATCTCACAATCTTATCTAAAATACCTTTTTTAGCAAAAGCAACTTTTTATCTAACTAATAATGAAACTTACAATTCTGGAACTTTGGGATCCTTCTACAGACTTACTGTAATGATTTTCTTAATCTTGTATCCTTATTTAAGAAAATATAATTACAGTATTAAAAATATAATAAAAAATTTAAGAACTGATAATTTTGTTTTTTATTCATTTATAAGCATTTTATCTTTGGCAACAATAGCTCCATTTGGAGCTCAATTATTTATTAGATTCTCATATTTTTATATAATACCAATTACATTTAATTTTCTGAATTGGAAAGAAAGAGATCCTTATATAGTAAATAATTCTACGATTACAAAACTTTTTATAGTTTTAGTAGGATTAATAACTTATTCTTCTGGAGCAATAGAAAATATTTTATATAAATGAAAATTTCAAGAAGTAACTTTATAGAAGAAGTAAATTTTATTACTCCATTTAAAGACAAATCATTAATTAAATTAGAAAGAACAATAAATTCACTTAAAAAAACAAATAAATTCTTTAAAGTTAAACACTTAATTATTTATGATTCTAGTTCTAAAAATCTTATCAATATCCTTCAAGAAAAAATTCTCTATGACAGGAGGGGATTTTATAACTTAATTTTAAAAGAGGCTAGCTCAAGTGGTATATATTCGGCAATTAATGAAGCCCTAGAAATAATCCCCAAGGAATCATATTATATTGTTTTAGGTGCTGGCGATTTAATTATAAATAACAAAGGTAAGTTGAAATATCCAAAAGAAAAAATAATCCTATTTCCATATATACTTTCAGAAGATATTAAAAAAGTATTTTATAGAAAAATAAGGCCAATATATAGTGGAATGCCATACTGCCATAATGCTATTGCCTACATAAATGATGGGAGCAGATATAACGAAAAATTAAAAGTATCATCAGATTATGAGCACTTTATAAAATATATAAAATTTCATAAATTAAAAAAAGAAAATCTTGAAAAAAACTTGCAACAAAATCTAAAAATTGAATTTGATTCAAAAGGCATAAGTTCTAAATCTAAGATAATTAAGAGTTTTGAAAATATGTTAATAATTTACAGTGAATTAGGTCTTATAAAAATCTTGCTATTTATTTGCCATAATTTTAAAAGAGTAATTTACAAAATTTGGATCGGGAGAAGGTAAGTTATATTATTCCCTTATGGTTCAAAACAGAATCTTGGGAAATTGAAGCAAGTTTAAATTCATTAAAAAGTGAATCTTCTCTAATTTCAGAAATCATAATAGTTTTTGATGGACATAAATCTTTTTCAAAGGAATTTAAGATTCCTGATGAATTCCTTAAAAAAATTATTTTTGTTTATTGTTTTATAAATAGAGGACCTGGAATTGCAAGAAATAAGGGTAGCATATTTTCAAAGAGTAAATATTTATTTTTCTTAGATTCTGGCGATCTTTCTTGCAAAAATAGAATCTCAAAAGAGTTAAGATATTTAAAAAAATATAATGCTGTATATGGAGACATAATTGAAAATTTACCAAATCAAACAAACCGAGTAAAAAAAGGATTGAAGAACTCATTAAAAGCTAAGAAAATAATAGCTTTTAGAAATCCATATAATAATGTAACTTTAGCAATTAGGAAAAAAGATTTTTATTACCTAGGAGGTTTTTCAAGTTTAAGAGTTGGGGAAGATTGGATATTAGTAGGTAAAATTTTAAAAAACAAATTAAAAATTATTTCCATAGATCAAATTTTAGTAGAGGTAAATATAGGCTCTTCTTTTTTAGAAAGAAGAACCGGTATCAAAATTTTGAATGATATTTTTAAGTGTTTAAAAGAACTTAAAAAGATGCATATAATTAATTATTTTGATTATATTATTTCTTTATTTATCCAGGTAATTACAAGATTAATTCTCCCAAAAACAATTGTTAAAATTATTTATAAATTATTGAGGAATTAATTAAATGCTCTCCTTAAAAGGAGTTGCAAATTTTAATTCTAAAATTGCCCCTACAAATATTGAAATTATTGAGCTTAAAATCATTATTGAAATCTGATTTATATATACTGAGAAAAACATTAAACATGTCAAAAAAATATAAATTGCTGATATTTTTGAATGACTCCAACCAGATTGATGAAGCCTTTGAAAAAGATGAGATTTGTGGGCTTTAAATATATTCTGACGTAAGTAAAATCTCCTTAAGACTGTTACTAAAGCGTCTGAAAATATTGGTAATGCTATTAAAAGATTTCGAAAACTATCATATATAGTAACTTGATTATATAAAATCAAAACAAATAAAGCGCCTAAAAATGTACTTCCAACATCACCCATAAATACTTTTGCAGGTTGCCAATTAAAAATCAAAAAAGCCAATAAAGATCCACATAAAGAAAACAAGGTCAAATTAAAAGTTAAAGAAGCAAAGATTATTATCAAAAAAAAGCATCCTGCCAATAGACCATCTATACCATCCATGAAATTTGAGAAGTTTATAATTGCAGTTCCAAAAATCAGAAGAAAAATAAAAATAAAGTAATCTTGAAAAGTAATTAATTGCTCATTCAAAAAAAGTGTATTTTTTAAAATCAAAATTACTGTAAGTAATTGCGCTAAATATCTTAACTTAGCTGACAATTTTACTCGATCATCAATTATGCCAATAACTGCTAATGGCAAACACATAAACCACTGAATATCATTCTGTAAAAAAGCAAATAGTAAAGTAGAAAATATAAATGAAATACCACCTGAACTTGCTTTAATAGTTGTATGAGAGCTTCTTTTATTTGGCTTATCTGGAGCATGAATTAATAGAAAAGGTATAGAAACCTTCAAAAAAATATAAGTAACAATAAATCCAAAAATTAATCCTTGCATTTATGAAGAAATTTTTATTAATAGAGTACTATAATAAATCATCTAATTACTAAACTTAAATATTTTAAAAGTAGTGAAAAAAAAATGAAAATATCTTCTAATTTTTGACATTTTTAATTACTGGTTTGAAAAGAAATATCATTATATAAGGAATAAAACAAATAAAATATCTCATATGTGCTATTCCATAAAGATTTGGGAGAATTAAAGCAAAAGGAAGAAATAAATCGAACCCATAATTTTTCCTATTACATATTATCCATTTTGTCATTTTTGATAAAGCAAATAGGTGGAATAACAAAAAAGAAAGTGTGATAATTATATTTAATTGCCCCGACGAAGCAATTTCTCTAGGTAAATTTAGACAATAAATTGCAATTGCCTCTCTTGCACCTAGCAATAAAAAAATATGAATTATTGGAGTAAGTAAAAATGAAAAAATTGACGAAATTGAATCAGGAAAATTTTTCTCTATGAAAAATTCCTTTATTTGTGTTATCGAGTAGCATCCAAAGTTCTGAGTAAGAATATCTGCACCATAATTAAATTGAATTAAACTACAAATAAATAGTATTGTAGAAATAAAAATAATTACGAATTTATTATTAAATTTACCTAACTTTATATCTCTAATTAAAGTACCAATTTGAATCCATGCCAATAACAATAATTGAGACCTAAAGAACGAACTTACGGTAGTTATTATTAATGCAGGATACTTTATTTTCTCAAAATTTAAGATTTTTTGAATTACTAATAAAGAAACTGGGATAATAGAAAATATCATGGTATCGAGTTTTAATGAATAGATGGCTAGATAAGGATGACAACCAATAAGTATGGAGTAAAAGTACGCAGATTTACTTTCTAGAACCCTATTAGCCAAAAAGATCCAGGGCAAAAGTGTAATTATTGAAAGTAAAAATGCACCAATAATATAAATCGAAGTATTTGGATCAGTTGTATCTAAACCAAGAAACCTAACCAAATATGAGAACAAAAAATTTGGAGTATATAAACCCGAAGAAGCTTTTATGTAATATGATAAGTCTTTAGAAAATATTGTGAATTTTTGATCATAAATTGGTAAGAACCTTAAAATAAGTAGGCAAGTAAGTAATCTAGAAGATAAAAAAACTATAAATAAAGAAACAAAATTATTTTTTTTTAGTTTAAGATTATTATTCAAAATTATTAATCTCCTTGAAAAAAATCGTATTTACTTTTATTCCTGATGCATAGTCGTAAAAAAGGAAAAGTGATATTGTTAAAGTTGCCAGTATGAAAGAACTTGTAAATGCAGTAGAAGTTCCAGCAGATACTAAAATTTCTTTTTTTACTTCAGGAATTATTCTGTTAAATAACAAAATTTGACATACTACAAAGTTTGATAATGCAATAATAATTAATAAAGTACCTAAATTAATTTTTAAAAAATATTTCCTGTAAATTCTTTTGAGAATTTCTTTTATCCAAAAGAAAAAAACAGGGATTATCATTGAAGGTGCATTCATTGATGAAGTCCAATCTTTGCCATAATTTGGATACATACAAAATTCATTTATATTTATTCCTAATTCGCTACATTTTGCAAGAATGCTACTTTCAAACAAATATCTATTTTCAATTTTTGTGCCATAATTCGGATTTAAAAGAAAAGAAGCTGTTTTTGAATCCATTCCAAAGAAGCCATTTGTAACATCAGAAAGATTTCTATAACCTAACGCTGATCTTGCTATAGGATCCATTAAAAGAGTTCCTACTTTTCTTAATAATGGAACTTTATTCTTTTTTATGCGAACTTTATATCTAGTACCCTTTGTCAAAAATAATTGATATTTTGGCAACCTTATCATATATTCGATTAATTCAACTAAAAGTTTTGGAGGATGCTGTCCATCAGCATCAAGTTTTATCATAAAATCATATTTATTTTTTAAAGCATATTTTATCCCTTTTAAAGTGGATGCCCCAACTCCTATATTTTTTTTATTGTGGATTATTTTTATAAAATCATTCTCAGATACATTTTTTAAGCTTTGTTCTGGGCAAGCATCATTAATAATTACAATTTTAAACTCAATTTTTTCTTTAATCATAGACAAATATTTTTGACAATCTTTTAAAACTAAATTAATAAATTTGGAGGCTTTATAACAAGGAATAATTATTGCAACACTTGCTAAAAAATTTTTTTTATTTGAATCATAGTAATTCATACTTAAAAATATTTAATAAAAAAGACAAAATTCCAAATAGAGCATTTCTAATATAAATATTTACTTTGATCGAATTTTATCTTACCATTATTAAGTCCACAAAAATGTTAAAAGAAATAATATATTTTTTAGGTATATGAGGAGTAAATCTAAGAGTTTAAAAATAAAAATGCTTAGGGGTATTTGGCGAAATCTAAGTAGAAAGAGAAAAAGACAAATTACTTTTTTACCAATTTTAATTTCATTAGCAGCAATCTTCGAACTTTTCTCTGTCGCATCTATTATCCCATTCTTAAGTCTTTTATCAAACCCAAATAAGTACAATGATTTCTATTTAATTAAAAATATACAAAATTCATTACCAATATTTGATGCAATAGATCCATTTATTTTTGTGATCTTCTCATTTTTATTTTGTATAACTTTATCAGCAATTTTACGATTAATCACTATAAGTGCTAGCAATTATTTTGCAGCTGCTATTGGAAGTGATTTTAGCAGCAAAGCATATAGATTATCTCTTAATCAGCCTTATCAAGTACACATAAGTAGAAATAGCAGCGAAATAATTTCTTCAATAATTCAAAATACTGATAGAACAGTTTTTATAGTATTTGCACTGCTTCAATTTACTGCTTCAATAACTCTAGGATTGGCTTTGATAGTTGGTTTACTTTTAATTAATTGGGTTTTATCCTTAATCATTGCTTTTATTTTTAGTTTCCTTTACCTTTTATTGGGTTATTTATTAAAAAAGAGAATTGGGAGAATAGATAAAAAGAAAGCAAGGCTAACCATTATGCAAACCAAAGCTTTACAAGAGGGTCTGGGATCAATAAGGGATATAATCTTAGATAATAGTCAAAAATTTTATCAGAATATTTTTACTGATAACGATAAACCACTTAGATTTATTAATGCTACAAGTGAACTTATAAATTCTTCCCCAAAATATATATTTGAATTAATTACAATATATATAATTGTTTGCATTTGTTTTTTTTATAATTCTCAGGGTGAGTCATCAAATATAATCCCATTAATAGGATCAATACTACTTTGCTTACAAAGATTGCTTCCTGTGTTTCAAAATGTCTATTCTTGTTGGGTAAATATATCAATAAATACAAACTCAGTTTTAAATCTAATTAAACTTTTAGAACAGCCAGAAAAAAAATTCTTTTACAACACCAAAACTTTTCCTTTGAAAAATGAAATAAAGTTATCCAACATTAGTTTTTCTTACTTTAAAAATACTAAAAAAATTATTCAAGATTTTAATTTAACAATAAAAAAAGGAGAAAGAATTGGCATAATAGGTAAGTCGGGATCAGGGAAAAGTACAATTGCAGATTTAATTATGGGTTTATTAGAACCGTCAAAAGGTGTAATTGAAATTGATGGTCTAAATTTACATAAAAATAAAATTTATAAAAAAGAAAATTGGTTTAGTAATATTGCCCATGTACCTCAAGAAATATGTTTTTCAGATACGAATATTGCAGAAAATATTGCATTTGGTATACCTAAATCAAAAATTGATAACAAAAGACTAATAAAAGCAATAATAGCTTCTCGACTATCAGACTTTATAAATAATGTAGAAGAGGCCTATAATATAAAGGTAGGAGAAAGAGGTGTCCAATTAAGCGGTGGCCAAAGACAGCGCGTTGGCATCGCTAGAGCCATATACAAAGGCGGGAAAATATTAATTATGGATGAGGCAACAAGTGCGCTTGATACAAAAACAGAAAGCGAAATAATGAGAACTATTGATGAGTTGAGCTCAGATTTAACAATAATTATTATTACTCATAGACTTTCAACACTTAAAAGCTGCGAAAGAGTAATTGAGATTCAAAAGATCTAGGGTATAAATCATATTTAAAAATTTAATAAAGAAGCAAGATAAATTTATCCGGCCAGAATTTAATAATATGATTTTAAAATTTTATTTTTATAGATATCATTTTTAAAATGCTATTAATATTTATTTTTTCCCCAAAAAAGTTTTTTTAATTTAGAATTTCAAAAATTCAGCCTTCTTCATGAAAACCTATATCATGCACTATAAACCACTGGAAGAGAGGAAGTCTCATATTTTAAAGTTAATATTGAAACTTGGTTTAAAAGCAAAATTTATTACTGAATATGATAGAGAGGAACTGGATATAAATGATAAACGTTTTATTCAGAAGCCAGAAATATGGAATATTGAAATTGCTTTAATAAAAAATATACTTTTAAATAACATAATCAAAAACAAAAATATTAGTATAAAGAGTTATCTTTATTGGAATTTGATAAAAAATATTCAAAATTTATACATACCTAGTTTATTCAGATTTAGGAAGATATCTTTAGCAGAAATTAGTTTAACCTTAAAACATTATGCTGCTCTAAAAGAGATATCTAAAAGTAATAAGCCAGGTTTAATTATTGAAGATGATGTCTTATTAAAAAAAGAAACAAAAAATTTAATTTCTACAGCTTTTGAACTATGCGAAAAAGAATTTGATTATATTGATTTAGGAGGAGGTTGCGATTTGCCATTATATGAAGAAGATATTGCTCATCCAATCAAAAAAGGGTTTTTTAATCTCAAAATTCCAAGGAGTAGAACTACTGCAGCATATATGATTAATCCGAAAGCAGCTTCGATTCTAGTTAAAAATATTTTCCCAATATCAATACATTTAGATTGGAAATATCAGTATATATTTATCAAAGAGAACTTTAAAGTATCATGGACTTATCCCTCTGCTTTTTTGCATGGTTCTGAAAGTGTATTTAATTCGGCAATAAGATAAATCCAAATTTTATTTAAGAGATATTGAATAATATCATCCCTAAAAAAAAGAAATGATATTATTTTCTTATTCTTAAATACTGCAGAATTTTATAAGCATAATAGAATAATTTATTTGAAAAAAACAATTTCATCAAAAGACAAATCAATTTTTATTGACAATACAAAAAAAGCCTAAAAATCTTTTAATTTTGATGAATACATACGAGATTTACCTTGGGAGATTGTTATTTTCGTTATCAAAATTTACAACTTTTAAAAAATGATATTTTTTAAAAGTATCCGATTAAAATATAAGAAGAAATTGAAATTTTTTCTCAAAAGTTTAAGGTCTTGAATCTAAATCTAATAAATTGCTTTTTTATAACCCATCGTTCCACTGATAAAAATTGGTCTACTCCGAAGGGATTCGCAAGGGCTTTAAAAAATCAAGGCTTAAATTTAATTGAGTTTGATTTTATTAATCCTGAAAATTTTATATTTCCAGAAAATGATTATTTCCTTAAAAATAATATTGAAGTTGTCATATCATTTTATGCGGGCAAATGTCTTATATTAGAAAAAGGTCTTAAAAGAATAAAAGAACAATTAGGTATAATAATAGTCTGTGAATTAGGCGACGAACCTCAAACATTAATTCATAATGATATTATTGCTTCAATAGCCAATATTTCTTTATCTCCAGATTATAGGAGTTCATTATATTGGCAAAATCAAGGTTATAATTGTAAATGGTTTACTCATTGGGCAGATACAAGTATCTATAAAAATAATAATGAAATTAAAAGAGACATTTTCATTGGTACTTCAATGGGTAAGAGGAAGTATGATCTTCTTTTAAAAGTAATACTAGGGCCCTTATATGTAAATAAGATTTCCAATCCAAAAAAGAATGCCGAGCTTTATCAAAGGAGTAAAATAGTTTTTCAATATGCAAGATGGGGTGAAATTACTAGAAGAATATTTGAGGCTGCAGCATGTAATTGTTGTATATTGACTAATAAATTAGAAAGCCATACACAAATAGAAACCATCTTTGCAAATAATGTCTCAATAATTTACTATGACGGTTTTTTTAGTCTGTTATATCAATTATTAAGGTTGAAATTAAAACCAAACTTATATAAAAAGATATCCAAAAATGCTAAAAATATTGTTTTAAATCATCATACAGAAAAGATAAGAGCAAAATATCTTATTTCGCTTATAAAATTAGAATTACTAAAAAAATCAGACCCCATTTAGATAATTTCACAAAATCAATAAAACTATTCAATTAGTGAACCTTGACCATAAGCACAAGAATAGGAAGTTGTTTATTTAGATAATGAGATTTATTACTTAAAAGATATGAAATAATAATATTTAGGAATCAATGAAACTTAATAATGCCTCTTATTAAAATAAAGAATACACCTTATGTATTAATCTAGAAATAGTTTTTCCACTCCACAAATTTGTTAAAAATTAAAGTTAATGAAAAAAGTTATTGCTGTTCTCACAAAAGGTTACAAAAATATTCATCAATATAATGAACTTATAAAAAGGAACAATAGTATTGAAAGAAATTTAAAAGAACATTATCCAGTAGTTATTTTCCATGAAGGGAATATTACTAAAGAACATCAAAATTTTATAAGTTCCAAAACAAATATATCTTTGACTTTTATAGAGATCCCTCCTTTTTCTCCCAAAGAAAATATAGAGTTCTTAGAGGGAACAGAGTCTTACGGATGGGGTTACAGACACATGTGTAATTTTTGGTTTATAGATTTTTGGAGATATACTAACAACTATGACCTACTCCTAAGGATAGATGAAGATTGCGAAATTTCATTTAATATAGACAAAATATTTAAATTACTCGAGCAAAAAGTATGTATTTACGGAAAATGGGTAAAAGATAGTGAATCTGTCACAAAAGGATTAGTAAGTTATTTCAATGAGTATTTTGAAAAATATAATCATTCGGAACTAAAAGAAGCATCAGGACCTTATACAAATGTTGTAGGTTTTAATTTAGTAAAATTGAGAGAAAATAAAAAATTATTCAAATTTATAAAAAAATTAAACGAAGATAAATTTATTTTTACTCATCGTTGGGGAGATTTACCTCTTTGGGGTGGAATACTTAGCGTTCTTTTTTCAAAAAATGAATATGTAGAGGAAAATTTGATTAGCTACTTTCATAAATCTCATGAAGCTATAGTGAATCCACAAATGTCTATTCTTTTTGTAAAAAAATATTCAAAACATTTTATCAAAAAGGTAATACCTTTAAAAATTCTTATATATGCAAAAAATATACTAACTAAGGGCAGGATTAATTATTAAAAAGTTATTTTTTTTACCTTAAAGCTTCGTCTATATATTGGGAATATTTTTTAAAATTAAACAAATAAAGAAAATTAGGAAAAATTTAATTTTATAGGGGTTTTGAATTTCTATTTAAAAGTCTTAAATATTCATAATTTAAAAAAAATTTCTTAAATTTTTAAATTAAAATAATGAATGTTTAAGGGGCCATAGCTCAGCTGGTAGAGCACCTGCATGGCATGCAGGGGGTCAGCGGTTCGAGTCCGCTTGGCTCCATAAAAGTTTTCACACCTTATATGAATTAGTTTTTGGTCAATTTATCATAACTAAACGATACGTTTTGATAAGGTAAAATATGGCTCCTTTGCGTCCACAACTTAGAGTAAGAATATTTTATGGTATTAAAAAAGATTTTAATTTTATTCAAAAATTTGATTTTACTTAAGATTCAGTAAATGAGAAAATTACCTGATAAATATTTTAGAATTTATAATGAATTTTATCTTGATTATTCTAAGAACAATAATATTTTTAGAAAACTTGCATTTTCCTTAGAGGTTTGGTTCCACTTATTAACTTATAAGAATTATCCTAATCCTCAATCAATATTAGAATTAGGGGCAGGCAATTTAAATCATGTTAAATATGAAAAAAATTTTAAATACTATGATGTTATAGAGCCCAAAGAATTCCTTATAAATGCCTCTGATCCCTTTGACAGAGATAAGATAACTAATATTTATGGCAACATAAGAGAATTACCTGAAAATAAAATTTATGACAAAATAATATCTATTGGAGTATTAGAACATATTGAAGAATTAGATTATGTCCTTGAAAAAATATCTTATAAACTTACTTCTCAAGGAAAATTTTTAGTAACTATTCCCGCTGAGGGAGAATTTCTATGGTGGATTGGATGGAGATTAACAACGGGTATTGCTTTTTGGTTAAAACATAAATTGGACTACGGAGTTATCATGAGATATGAACATGTAAATACTGCTAGTAAAGTCATTAGATTATTAAATAAATACTTTAAAATAAATTTCATTAAATCCTTTCCTATTAATATTAGGAATTTTAGATTATTTATTTATATCTCGATGACAAAGAAATAGATTTTGAAAATCACCTAACTAAAAGAAAAATTGAGGACTTTGCTAAGTATCGTAACCCTAAGAGCAGCACTTCGACCAACTTAGCTAAAACAGTTCCAGAAACTAGTTATAGCTTGATTGGTGATCTGCATGGCATACAGAGGATCAGGAGTTCGAATCCACTTAAATCCACTTAAGCTAAAAATTTTAAACAGATTTTAATAGTTTTTATAAAATTTCTCTTTAATTTACTTTATGAGCTATGACTTAAATATTTAAATTTTTTGCCGATAAAATTCAATAATATTTAGAGAAAGATAAAAATATTATTTAAAGACTATAAACTTTTGCGCAAAAAAAGAAAAAGTTGCCAAAAAAGGTATTGCGACTAATACCGCTAAAGTTGAAGAGATACCTAACATACCTATAAATTTTATTAAAAACCATTGAATGAACCAGCTTATTATTACTAAGAAGATATAAGCAATAGGATTTCCTTTACGCTTGAAAACCCCATATTTGTTTGCTAAAAAACCCAAATATGCATGTAAAACTTGACTAAGAAATGTTGCCAAACTCAAAGGCAAAATTAATAGGATTAATATTAGTGAAGTATTACTTAAAAGTGTTATCAAGAAACCAAAAAATACAAATTTAATAAAGGATTTCGATTTAAAAGTTTTTAAAGAATACATATTTTCAACTTTAAAAAGGATAGATTTGAAGTTTTTGATATTGAATATTTAATATTTAGAAGATATCTAAATCTGCCATATTAATTTTCCAATTTCTGATATCAAATATTTGAGGTGAAAATTCATCATTAGGGACTATAAATAATTCTAATGGCGTTGGTAAGAGAAAATTTGGAATTCTTGGGAAAATAGGATTTGATAAAGGATTATTTTTTTGAATAGTTCTTAGAGAAAGTATTAAATTACAATTTTTCTTGATAGCTAAAGTAATTAACTTTAAAAAGATTATTAATTCTATAAGAAAACTTTTCTTTATAATAATAATTTCCATTATGACGAGAATCTTTAATCCAAATTTTTCTGCCTCTCTATAAGCTATATAACCTATAAGATTATTCTCAGAAAATATATATTCTAGGTAATATTTTATTTTGCTATCCAAACTATATCTCCATCGAATCCATTTTTGGCTTCTTTCACCTTGAATGAGATTATCTCTGTAGTAATTTCTTATCATTTTTTCATACTGCTTATTTCCTCCATCACTTTTAGAAAAATTTATTTTGAAAATATTTTGGATTTTATTGAGTAAAAATATTAGGCATTTGTAGATATAAGATGTCAAAAAATTGGGAATTATTATTTTAAACTTCTCATTTTTTATTGAATTAAGTATAGGAATTACTCTTAACTCAAGTTTTCCTATAGGCTTAAGTTTTAGAATTTTCTTATAAATATCTATAGAAATTTCATTTGGAATCATTATGCTTAAATTTGAATATGGGATATCTTTTTTAATAAAAAATGGTGATGATAGCTTGAGAAAATTATCTAATTTTCTATTATTTTTGTGTATAAGTAGATCGCAAAGATTAGCACCCTTAATAATAGAATTTTTAAAAACAAAGTTTTTTCTTTGATAACTAATTCTAGCTATTAATTCATCCTTACAATATCCGTTAATAGCAAAAGATAGTCCCTCAGGATTATTTAAATATTTCCACCTTAAATGTTCTTCTTGCGATATGGGATTGTTTTTAGAATATTCCGTCATGCTTAATAAAGCATATTTTTTGATAATTGGAATATTTATTAATTCCTTAATAACAATGAACTCTAATTTCTTCATGAGGTACTAATATTTGCAAATAATAGGTTTTTTATTTCCTGAATTAATATTACATGCGATGGAAATATACCAATCTTCAAACTTCATAAAACATGAATTAAGACTATATCCTGCAGATTTATTTTCAATAGTATTAGTATCTAGTTTGTAAGTCCATTTTGAAAGATCATTGAAAATACTGCCTTTTTGCCACTTTATTGCAGCCTCTTTTCTAACCCATAGTTTAAGCACCTCAGAATTGATGTTATCCTCCTTGAGATTTAAAATAAATTTCTTTTCATTAGATGTAAAAAATTTATTTAATATTTTTTTTGCTTCAAAAAATCTATCTGATCTTTCAATATCAACTCCTATATTTTTTGGCGACCATCCTATAAGTAAACCATCTCTACAGTGACTAAAATTAACATGACCCATATCGGGGGGTAATTTAGGTGGTAATCCTGGGGGGGGATATTATTGGTATATCTAGTGCCGGTATTCCAAAAATGTTGGATAAAGCTTCCCTCACATATCCTCTAGAGTGTTCGTATTGAAATGATCTACTTAAAGACATTTTTTGTTTCCATTTTTTTTCTTGAAAACTTATGGGTTTTAAACAAGATTTTATAGGAACAAACCAAATTGATATTTCTTGTTTATACATATTTTTAATTTTTAAAGAGAATAAATTATCTTAAAAAGTTTTTTGAATCCTCATACATAAATAATTTATGCGTTTGAATTACTTGAAAAAAATTATAGAAAATTAAAATTATTTACCTCCATTAAGCTTAAGTATTTCTCCATTATAAAAATCTGATTGTTGTATGAACTTTATAGCGTGAATAATGTCATCTGATACACCAAGTCTTCTTGAGGATGTATTTGAGATTATTTTTTTAATTTTTTCTTCATTAAAAGATTCTATTAATCCTTTTTCAAAGTATCCTAATTCAATTATATTTGAAGTAATACCAAACCTTCCATATTCTTTTGATAAAGTCTTATTGTATCCTATGAGAGCTGACTTACTTGCGGCATAAATACCAGCACCTTTAGCTCCTTCGTCTCCAACTAAAGATGAAAAGTGAATAATTCTTCCCCATTTTTGATTTATCATAATAGGAAGTAGAGCTTGAACCAAATAAATATTCGAAAAAAAATTCAATTCAAATGTTTCTCTAACTTTCTCTATTGGGTAGTTAGCTAGTAAACCGTCATAACTCTTTACAGCAAGATTCAAAACCGTTATTTTGTTTAGATTCCTCTTATACTTATTTACTAATTGATCAATCTCTTGATGGTTTAAAAGGTTAATATTAACACAGATACCTTTTCCATTATTTTCTAATTTTTTTTTATTACTTATAGCTATCAATTCATTATCTACTGAAAGTTTTTTGAAAAGCTCGTAGCCTAATCCGCCTGACGCACCTGTTATAAGAAGCATAGAATTACCACCTAATTATTGTAGATCCTAATGAATAACCAACTCCAAAACCTATTATCAGAACTTTATAGCCAGGAATTAATTTTTTTTCTGAGATTGCATCTTTTAAAGCTATTGGTATGGAACAGGAAACAGTATTTCCAATCATTTTCAAGTTAGAGTATGTTTTATGCTTTTCAATACCAATTTTTTTACATAGCATTTCTATTACCAATTTACTTGCTTGATGAAATATAAAAAGATCAATATCTTTTAAATCTAATCCATTTTTATTTAAGGTTTTTTCTAAAAGTTGAGGAACTTTACTGAGAGTAAATAATAAAATTGCTGGTCCATTCATAAAAAGTTTTTGTTTGTCACGCTCTAAATTTCCTCTAGAGCCACTTCCTTCAACAATTAATTCTTTTG
Source organism: Prochlorococcus sp. AG-449-J16 (assembly GCA_003209565.1). Classification (GTDB taxonomy): domain Bacteria; phylum Cyanobacteriota; class Cyanobacteriia; order PCC-6307; family Cyanobiaceae; genus Prochlorococcus_A. Next base: position 89,094 of record QCQK01000004.1, read on the forward strand.
AACCTGATCCATCACAACCAAATGTGAAATTACCAATATAAGAATCACTATTATCTTTTTCAACAAAGCAAGCAGATGATGCGTCGCTAAAAATCATTTTATTTGTGCGGTCATTTTCACTTATGAACTTGGAATAAGTTTCAGCACAAATAATTAAACAATTATTTATTGTATTAGATTTTAACAAAGAAGAGGCAACAGCAAGTGAATTGACAAAACCTGAACATCCTAAATTAATATCTAAAGCAAGAATATCATTATTCATATTAAGCTTTTCTTGTAAAATACAAGAAGAAGGAGGTAATGCATAATCTGGCGTTTGTGAAACAAATAATAAGGCATCTATTTCTCCAGGTTTCACATCATATTCTTTAAAAAGTTTTTTTGTTGCAAAGAATCCTAAATCAAGGCTTGTCTCATCTTTAGCAGCAATATATCGCTGAAAAATTCCTGTTTTTTTTTGAACTTTATCCACATCCCAATCAGGATGTATCAATTTTAATTGATCATTAGTTTGAACTTTGTTTGGTAAGTAATAACTAATTTTCCTTAAATTTAAACTGGTTTTCATTAAAAAAATTCTAATCAGTCATGAGATTATTTGCTTTTAATACTTCTTTGATAGCAGTTATGCTAGTCGCTTGTGATAATTCTGTAATTTTAGAGCACTTCCCTTCTAATGCCTGATCTAAATTCACAAGAATAGATAGATGACCAAGAGAATCCCATAAAGAATGCCAATCTTCATTACCGCTACTTATTGTTCCTTTTTTTAACTCTAATGATCTTTCAATTATTTCGTTAAGATCTTTTTCTCGAAACATATTATTTAATAAGCAGAATATATATCAGTCCAACATATCAACTTACCAAACTTTTGACAATAGTCTATAAATCTCTGATTTTTTAGTTTTTCTAATTTTTCAAAATGTTTACCTAAATCTTCAGGGAGGAACCACTGATTATGTGAAATCCTTTTGATATTTTGGAAATTGTTATTTGCTATCTCAAGAATTTTTTCTGAATTAGAAAGAGATATCACAGGAAAGAATATTTTACCATTTTTATTTAAATAATTTCTTGATTCATTAAGTACTTTTTCTATATTTGCGGTACCATCAAGACCAGCATCGCAAGGAACATTTTTAAACCAGTCGGAAATCTTAGCAACTTCTTCTGATATACCAGAAATATCATCTACAATTGCATCGAATTTATGGCGCTTCCAGTTAGAAAAAATATTTGATTTAATAGCTTTACCTTCGCAATCATTTAATTTAATATTTTGTTCACAGACATTTACAGCTTCATTAGAGATATCAGAACAATAAATTTTTTTTGCTTTATTAAGTTTGAATAATGATATACCAACTACTCCATTGCCGCATCCCAAGTCTAATAATTTATCAACTTTTTTTATATTA
>QCQK01000005.1 GCA_003209565.1 Prochlorococcus sp. AG-449-J16
AAAAAAATTCAGATAAAAAAATACTTTCCATTAACAAACCTTCAAAACAAAAAGAAACTTACAAACAAAACAAAGGGGATAATTCTCTAGGCAATTCTGCTTTAAAAGTAAAATCTAACAAAGAGAATTTAGACAAAAGGCCTTTATTAAAAAAACCTTTAAATATGCCTGAGGGTCCAAAAAAAATCTTAAATCAGCCTAAAAATCCTAACAGACCTTCTATTGTTAACACCTCACAATCTCAAGCAAATCTTAGGAATCAGAATTCACATAATAAATCTCCGCAAAATTTAAACCAAGAAAGAAAAAGTTTTCTCAATAATGCAAACCCATCTATAAAAAGTCCTGCAAAACCACCTTTTCAACTAATTGAAAAGCCTAAAAATTTAACAAATAATTTTAAGTCTGATGAATCCACAAAGAAAACTAGAAGCATTAAGAAATAAAAATCCCCAAAAACAAAGACAAAAGGTGCATATTATTGGTGAAAACGATGATTCCTTAACATCTGAAACAAGTGGATATTCTGGGGAGAAAATTTCAATATTATCTGCTAGTTTAGCGCGTCCAAAGAGAGAAAAGTCTGATGAAACTAAATCTCAAAAATCCATAAAACAATTCAAAAAGAAGAAAAAAGAGACTACAAGGCAAAGACAGAAAAGAAGAGCCATGGAATTAAAGGCTGCTAAAGAGGCCAAACAAGTGAGGCCTGAGATGATAATAGTGCCTGAAGATAATTTAACAGTTCAAGAATTAGCTGATAAATTAAGTCTTGAAAGTTCCGAAATAATTAAATCCCTTTTCTTTAAAGGAATAACTGCAACTGTAACTCAATCTCTTGACTTAGCAACTATTGAAACGGTAGCAGAAGAATTTGGCGTTCCTGTTTTACAAGATGATATCCAAGAGGCTGCTGAGAAAACAGTGGATATGATTGAATCTGATGATTTTGATAATCTAATAAAAAGGCCACCTGTTATTACTGTAATGGGTCACGTAGATCATGGCAAAACAAGTCTTTTAGATTCCATACGAGAGTCAAGAGTAGCTTCGGGAGAAGCAGGCGGGATTACTCAACATATAGGAGCTTATCAAGTAGAGTTTGAACATGAGTCTAAAAAGAAAAAATTAACTTTCCTTGATACCCCTGGTCATGAAGCCTTTACAGCAATGAGGGCAAGGGGTACAAAAGTTACGGATGTAGCTGTTCTTGTAGTGGCGGCAGATGATGGTTGTAGGCCTCAAACTCTAGAAGCCATTAGTCATGCAAGAGCTGCAAAGGTACCAATTGTTGTTGCTATAAATAAAATTGATAAAGAAGGAGCCTCTCCTGAAAGAGTCAAGCAGGAACTTTCAGAAAAAGACTTAATTGCTGAAGATTGGGGAGGTGATACTGTGATGGTTCCAGTAAGTGCAATCAAAAAACAAAATATAGATAAGTTATTAGAAATGATTTTATTAGTCTCAGAAGTTGAAGATCTACAAGCTAACCCTGACAGATCGGCTAAAGGTACAGTTATTGAAGCCCACCTTGATAAAGCTAAAGGTCCTGTGGCTACTTTATTAGTGCAAAATGGCACCTTGAAATCTGGGGATGTATTGGCTGCAGGCTCGGTTCTGGGCAAGATTAGAGCCATGGTTGATGAGCATGGCAATAGAATCAAAGAAGCAGGGCCATCATTCCCAGTTGAAGCACTAGGATTCAGTGAAGTACCAACAGCGGGAGATGAATTTGAAGTCTATTCTGATGAAAAAACTGCTCGAGGTGTTGTCGGAGAAAGGGCTACAGATGCTAGAGCCACTAAATTAGCTCAGCAAATGGCTTCTCGAAGAGTGAGCTTATCGGCCTTATCAACTCAAGCAAATGATGGAGAATTAAAAGAATTAAACTTAATACTTAAAGCGGATGTGCAAGGTAGTGTTGAAGCTATATTAGGATCACTAGAACAATTACCAAAAAATGAGGTTCAAGTTAGGGTTCTACTATCTGCTCCTGGAGAAATTACTGAGACAGATATTGATCTTGCAGCTGCATCAGGTTCAGTAATCATTGGGTTTAATACCTCTTTGGCATCTGGAGCAAAGAAAGCAGCTGACGCTAATGACGTCGATATAAGAGAATACGAAGTAATTTATAAACTTTTAGAAGATATTCAATTGGCTATGGAAGGTTTACTTGAACCCGATCTTGTCGAAGAATCGTTAGGTACTGCTGAAGTTCGAGCAACTTTCGCAGTTGGTAAAGGAGCAATCGCAGGCTGTTATATCCAAACTGGCAAATTACAACGTAATTGTTCTATAAGAGTAAATAGAGCAGAAAAAGTCATTTTTGAGGGTAACCTAGACTCCTTAAAAAGGTCTAAAGATGATGTTAAAGAAGTAAATACAGGATTTGAATGTGGAGTTGGTTGCGATAAATTCTCTTCTTGGATTGAAGGAGACATAATCGAAGCATTCAAATTTGTAACTAAAAAGAGATCATTAACTCAATAAATCAAGTTTTACTGATTAGTTAATGATTTACTGTCTATTCTTTATTCCTATCAAGTATTAATAAAGTAGGAAACAATATACAAGCACCCAATTGTATTAGAAGATTATTTTGCTGCAATTCAATTCCTTCTGCAATTTTGGAAAGCATTATTAAAAGTCCCAAAAATGCCGAACCACTAAAAGCGATCCACAATATTCTCCTTAATCCCTTAAACGGAGCTTGGGATTCCTTTAATAATTTCTTTTTTAATTCAGGATCTATTTTTGACATAAATTCTTTAAATTATAAAATTAAGTCTATATGAAAAATATCAATATTTTAATATTGCCGATATAGCTCAGCGGTAGAGCAACTGTCTCGTAAACAGTAGGTCATTGGTTCAATTCCGATTATCGGCATTTCAAAAACAAATTAAAAACAAGAATGATTAAAAGAATTTTTAAATTTGAATATATTTTTAAATTATTAATTTTTATACCTCTCATATTTTATTTTGGCAAAAGAAGTTATATTGCCTTTGATGAAGGCTTTTATGCCTTACAAGCTAGATGGATATTGGATAAAGGTAACTGGACAATTCCCCTTTGGTGGGATGAGTATGTTTTGGATAGAACAATAGGTTTGCAGTTTTTAATTGCAAAGTCACAAGAAATATTTGGGAGAAATATATTTTCTGCATATCTACCTACAACTGCTGCAGCAATATTGATGCTTTTCACAACTTACAAATTACATGAAGAATTGTTTAATAAAAAATATGCAATTATATCTCCACTAATCCTTTCTACTACATATCTATGGTTTGACTACTCACACTTAGCTACTCAAGATATTATTTATTCGTGTTTGGTAACTATTGGAGTGTTTTCTTTAGTCAAAATAAAACATAAAGATAACAAATTCTATATTTTTCTCTTTGGTATTTGGATTGGTTTGTCATTTATGATGAAAACTTTTTTAGTATTTGTACCTCTATTTTCACTATTACCTTATTTGTTCATAAAAAAGTATCTTTTATTTAGTAGGTTTTTTTGGCTTGGACTATTAATTGGATTTATGCCGTATTTATTTTGGACGTTATCAATAAACCCTTATCTAGAGAAAAATATTATTTTTTATTTGGTTGAAAAGTTTAATAATCTCTCTAATGAAAATACTTTTACAAATCCTTTTTATTATTATTTATGGAATATACCCGCAACATTCCTTCCATGGAGTATTTTTGCAATGATTGGGACAATATACAGTTTTTCTGAAAGCAAAGATAATAAATATTTACTTACTTTTTTTCCTTTAATTTTAATAGGAATTTTAAGTATTTTTTCAACAAAAACGCCATATTATCCTTTACAAATCGCATCTATATTTTCACTTAACACTTATATAGGAATAAAGTATTTATTTAATTCGAAAAGATATAAATCAATTTTTATATTTATGACTTCGAAGATAGTTCCATTATTTTTATTTACAATAATTTCTACATATTATTTCTTCTTCAAAAATTTAACTAACTATAGTTTGAAGGAAAATACATTTTTAATTCTTGGATTATTCTTTTTAGGATTATCTTGGTCATTCATAAAAGGCAAAAACTCATTCAAAGAGATATTAATTACTCTCATAATTGGTCCTTACTTATGCACTTCATTTATTTTGCAGTCTGGATTGTTTACTGATAGATCAAGAGAACTAAGAGAAAGAATGGAGTACGTATCATCTCTTGAAATAGTAAAAAATCAACCAATAAAAGTTGATAAATCAGGAATAAACAATTCACAATCTCAATCAAAAATCATAAGAATTTCACTATTAACTCCTAAACTGGATGAAGGTTTAGAGAATATTGATCAGTTAAAAAAATCAGAATTAGTATGGTCAACTAAAAATAAAGAAAAAAATAACTATAGTAATTCTTATGATGTTATTTATGAAGATGAAATTTTAAAACCATGGAAATTACTATTAAAAAGGTAAATAATCCATATATACTAGATTGTCGCTCGCAAACTTTATAAACTTATGAAATCTTTTAATACATGGGATTTAACAAATAATAAACTACATCAAATATTTAAGAAAAATAACGAATTTATTTCAATTAAAGTGCGGGGTAATACTTGGGAGCCAATAACTAGATGGCTAAAATTAGATTCAAGAATTTTTAGAGAAACCACAATTAAAGCTAGGATAACCTTATGCGATATTGAATCCTTGGCAGAAATTTATAACTATAGAACAATTAGATGGAAAGCAAAAAAATTAACTCCTTTACCAACTAAACTCTTACCACAATTTTTAAAAAATACTTTTCGAAAATTACCGATCATAAAAAAACTTGCCTACGAATTAGAAGTAGTTTTTTACAAATATAGTGAAAATACCTCCGATGATTTAATAACAATAGTAATTCCAGCAAGAAATGAGGCCGGTAATAAAAAGCTTTTTATAAATGCCTTAAATAAATTCAAAAAAATACCCAATAAATTAGAAATTATATTTGTGGAAGGCAATAGCACGGACCATACATATAAAACTCTTGAAGAGTTAAAAGAAAATTTCTCAGATTTCTTTGATATAACTCTTTTAAAACAAACTTCTAAAGGTAAGAAAAATGCTGTTGTAGAGGGATTTAATCTTTCTTCAGGTAAAACCCTTGCGATAATTGATAGTGATTTTACTGTAGATATTGACGATAGTATTGCAGCAATTATGGAAGCGACCAAAAATGAAAATATACTAATTAATTGTGCCCGTACTACTTTTCCAATGGAAAAAGATGCAATGAGATGGGCGAACTATATAGGAAATAGACTCTTTGCAATTTTTTTATCAATTCTTATAAATAAGCCAGTTTCAGATTCACTCTGTGGGACAAAAGTTTTTTCAAGAAAATTTTTTAAACTTATGAAAAAAAACGGAAGTTGGGATTCCAAGTCTGACCCTTTTGGAGACTTCACAATAATATTTGAAGCAGCAAATAATAATATTAAAATACTTAATTATCCAGTTAGATATTACGCAAGAAAATCTGGCGCACCAAATATATCAAGATGGATTGATGGTTTAAAACTTTTAAAAGTATGCTGGACATATATGATTTCTGACATTTGAATTTCAATAAATTTTCAGTAGTATTTTTAAAAGATTTTTAATTTCGCCAAATTAGTAATAAAGTAGTTAGATTCTTAATGAAGATAAATTCATTAGAATTTAATGACATGAATTTTAATTTCAAAAAATTAAATAAAGAAAATTTTAACAGAAAGCATTATGAAAAAATCCTTACTGTAAGACTTCCATGCAATCCAATATTTCCAATAGGACCTGTTTATTTAGTTGACCACGTTCATAAATGTTTTCCAAACATTGAGCAGCAATTCATTGATTTAGCAATAATCCCATCTAATAAAGTTTATAAATATTTAGCTAGAAAAATTGATCAATTTAGGCCCCATCTAATTATTTTTTCATGGAGAGACATACAAATTTACGCTCCTGTCGATGGTAGAAGTGGAAATCCCCTACAAAACTCTTTTGAGGTTTTCTACTCAAAAAATATACTTAAAAAAATTAGAGGTTCATGGGGAGGATTAAAATTAATTGCATCTCATTATGGAGAAATATATAGAAATACTTCATTAGTGAAAATGGGACTTAAAAGAGCACAAAAATATAACAAAAATATAAAAGTAATTTTAGGAGGTGGAGCTGTTAGTGTTTTCTATGAGCAACTAGGAAAACTACTTCCAAAAGGAACTGTAATTTCAGTTGGCGAAGGAGAAAATCTCATAGAGAAAATTATTAAGGATGAATCCATAGAACAAGAAAGATGTTATCTTGCTGGAGAATTACCTCGTAAAAACTTAATACATGAACAACCCTCTGGCACTATAAAAACTGCTTGCAATTATAAATATATTAAATCCATATGGCCAGAATTCAACTGGTACATAGAAGGTGGAGATTACTATGTTGGGGTACAAACAAAAAGAGGTTGTCCCCATAATTGCTGCTTCTGTGTTTATACAGTTGTGGAGGGCAAACAAGTTCGTATTAATCCTGTTGAAGAAGTAATCAAAGAAATGAAGCAATTATATAATCTAGGAGTTAGAGGATTTTGGTTTACAGACGCTCAGTTTATTCCCGCCAAAAAGCATATTGAAGATGCCAAAACACTTTTACAGGCTATTAAAGATCAAGGATGGGACGATATTAATTGGGCTGCATACATAAGAGCGGATAATATTGATGCTGATCTTGCTCAGCTTATGGTGGATACAGGTATGAGTTATTTTGAAATAGGTATCACTTCAGGATCCCAAGAACTTGTTAGGAAGATGAGATTAGCATACGACCTTAAAACAGTATTAAATAATTGCAGAATGTTAGTAAATTCCGGTTTTAAGAATCATGTATCAGTCAATTACTCTTTTAATGTTTTCGATGAAACCCCCAGCACAATAAGACAAACTATTGCTTATCACAGGGAATTAGAAAAAATTTTCGGGGAAGGTACAGTTGATCCAGCTATTTTCTTTATAGGGTTACAACCTCATACACTTCTTGAAAAGTACGCCTTAGATCACAAAATTTTGAAGCCGAATTATAATCCGATGAGCATGATGCCTTGGACTGCAAGAAAACTCCTATGGAATCCAGGATCTTTAGGAAAAAAACTAGGTCAGGTTTGCTTAGAAGCATTCGATAATAAAGAAGATGAATTTGGTAAAACAGTTATAAATATTCTTGAAAGAGAATATGGTAAGTCCACCTTAAATGAATCCTTAAAAGTTCGTCCTTTATCGGAAAGAAAATTGGCTCATTCAAAATAATAAATATATCTTTTTTTAATCCTCCTTCTCAATTGAACTAGATATTCCCTTTGATTTTAATGATTCAGAATAAAATTCTGCCGGTTCTAAATCACAAACTATTACTAAACCTACACCAGTATTGTGAGCCTCTAACATTATGGCGATTGCATCTTGCTCACTTAATTGAGGAACAACTTCTCTTAAGGAAATGGTTACATACTCCATAGAATTAATTGGATCGTTATGAAGTAAAACCTTATATTTAGGAGATTTCTTTTTAAGTACAGCAGTTTGTTGTTCAATTACTGCTGAATTATTACTTACACTTTGTTCGGACTTAATATGTAACATTAAATTTTAAATACTAAATGAAACTAATAAATATTATATATTAATTATTCTTTCCATTGCTTCAACAACATTTGATCGCGAATTAAACGCTGACAAACGAAAATAACCCTCTCCTGATAATCCAAATCCACTTCCAGGTGTACCGACTACACTAACCTTCTGAAGAAGAAAATCAAAAAAGTCCCAAGATGTCATACGATCAGGAACTTTGATCCAAATATAAGGAGCATTGACCCCACCATAAACTTTATATCCTGCAGTCTGAAGTTTATTTTTCATAATTTTTGCATTTTCCATATAAAAATCGATTAAATCTCTTACCTCTTTTTTACCTTCAATAGAGTAAACTGCCTCTGCTCCTCTCTGGACTATATAGCTAACTCCATTAAACTTTGTAGATTGTCTCCTATTCCAAAGAGGCCATAAGTCTATCTGCTCATTTGTTGAGCTAAAACCTGAGAGATTCTTAGGTATTACAGTATACGCACATCTTACTCCAGTGAATCCTGCATTTTTTGAAAAAGATCTAAATTCAATAGCACAATCTTTCGCTCCCTCAATCTCATATATTGAATGAGGAATATTCTTATCTTGGATAAATGCTTCATAAGCTGCATCAAAAAGTATTAAAGATTTATTTTGTAGTGCATAGTCAATCCACTTTTTCAATTCTTCCTTAGTAATGGTCGCTCCAGTGGGATTATTTGGGAAACAAAGATATAAAATATCAATTTTAGCTTTGGGTAGTTCTGGCAAAAAATTATTTTCCTCATTAATTGCAAGATATGTCAATCCTTTATAAGTACCATTTTCAAGAGGCTCTCCAGTTCTACCTGTCATAACGTTGCTATCCACATAAACGGGGTAAACAGGATCGGTTACAGCAATTGAATTATCTTTGCCAAGGATATCTAGGATATTGCTACTGTCGCATTTAGAGCCATCTGAAACAAATATTTCTTCAGGTAAAATTTGGCAGCCTCTTGAATTAAAATCATGCTCAGAAATTTTTTCTCTCAGCCAAGAATATCCTTGTTCTGGTCCATAACCCCTAAAACCTTCAATTGTTCCCATATCATTTAGAGCTTTACTCATAGCATCTCTGCAGGCTTTAGGTAATGGTTCTGTAACGTCTCCTATACCGAGTTTAATTATGTCAGAGCTATTATTTGATTCAGAATATGTTTTTACCCTTTTAGCAATTTCAGGAAATAAATAGCCAGCTTTGAGTTTTAAATAATTTTCGTTTACTTGAACCACTTTAGATAAAAAAATTTAATCAATATAAGAATAATGGATCAATGTGCTCTCGTGGTATTTAGATGTTAAGATTATAGTAGTTATGATCAAATGAAATATTTATCATAGCTACTAATTAAATTTCAAATTGTTTGAAAGTCTTCTAAAGATCGATACCAAGCATAATCCAATTGCTTTTAACTCTAATTTAAAAAAGTAAATATTACTAGCAGAAAAAATTACTTTTTAAAAAATAAAATTTAACTCTTTACTTTTGATGATTTTCAAAATTCAAACCATTCAATATAAACTATATGTCTCAGCAAATTATCATCGCTGAGCAGGCTCGAATTGCAGCACTACTCAAAGATGATCGAGTTGATGAATTAATCGTCGCACAAGGTCAATATCAAATTGGCGATATTTTTTTAGGAACAGTTGAAAATGTTCTCCCTGGAATTGATGCTGCTTTCATAAATATTGGTGAAAGTGATAAAAATGGATTCATCCATGTATCTGATCTAGGTCCATTAAGACTAAAAAAAGGAATCTTAGGAATAACTGAATTACTAGAACCAAAACAAAAAGTTCTAGTACAAGTAATGAAAGAACCCACAGGAACTAAAGGACCTAGACTCACAGGTGGAATTTCAATACCTGGGAAATACTTAATATTGCAGCCATATGGTCAAGGAGTAAATATTTCCAGAAAAATAAATACAGAAACAGAAAGAAGCCGTTTAAAAGCTTTAGGAGTTTTAATTAAACCACCAAGCACAGGTTTACTATTTAGAACAGAATCCGAAAAGATAAAAGAAGAACTACTTATTGAAGATTTAGAAAATTTAATACAACAATGGGAAAATATTTTAAAAATTTCAGAGACTGCTAACCCTCCCAATTTAATAAAAAGAGATGATGATTTCTCTCTAAAGATTTTAAGGGATCATATTAATTCATCAACTAAAAAAATAATTATCGATAGTAAATTTTCAGTTGAAAGGGCAAGAGATTTTTTAATCAATTATGAATCTAATATAGATATTGAATTTCACGAAAACTCTTTAAACAAAGATATTTTAGAAAAGTACGGAATTAAAAAAACAATTCAAAAAGCTCTTCAACCGAGAGTGGATCTTCCTTCAGGAGGTTATATAATTATTGAACCCACTGAAGCTCTTACAGTAATTGATGTAAACTCCGGATCATTTACGAGATCAGCTAACTCAAGACAAACTGTTTTATGGACAAATTGCGAAGCAGCAGTTGAAATCTCAAGACAAATGAAATTAAGAAATATTGGTGGAGTTATAGTTGTAGATTTTATTGATATGGATTCTAGGAGAGATCAATTCCAGTTACTAGAGCATTTTTCTTCTGCAATAAAAGATGATTCTGCTAGACCTCAGATAGCTCAGCTTACTGAATTGGGTTTAGTTGAGTTAACGAGAAAAAGACAAGGTCAAAATATATATGAATTATTTGGTAAAAAATGTTCTACTTGCAATGGTACGGGGAATATAGAAAATCAATTGAGTTATGAAATTTCAAATCAAGAAATCAAAAATGTTGAAGAGAATCTAAATAAATCAAACAATAATAAACCTTTAGAAATAGATACTTCACCGTCAACTAATAAAAAAGAAAAAATAATTGAAAAGGAATTACTAAACTCCAAAAACTTAAATAAGGAAGACTCTACTAATAAAAAAGAGAATGATAATAATAAGTTAAGCTCATTAAATGCAAAAGATAAAAATTTGATAACAGTTGAGCTTTCTAATGATGAAAAAATTGTTTTCAGTCAGTTAGGTATCAATCCACTAATAAAGTTAGGGAAAGAATATCTCGCTAGCAACAATTTTGTACGTTTAAAGGAAAATATTAAGGAAACAGAAAAAACTTCAAATAATAAAAAAACAACTACAAAACAAATAAAAAAAACCATTAAATCTGATGAAGTAGAAGAAATTCAGATTAATATTGAAGCAAATACAAAATTTAGAAATAAATCAAACAAAAAAACTGATGAAAATAAAGAAGTTGTATTAATAGAAAATCAAGATGAAATTGAAGTCAAAGACGAGATGAACAATGCAAGAAAGAAAAGAAGAAGATCTTCAGCGAGTATTGAATAAAATATCCGAAGTTGGAGTAGATGAAGTTGGAAGAGGAGCAGTTTTTGGTCCAGTTTTCTCAGCAGTTGTTGTATTAACTGAAAAAAATAAATTAGTCTTGAAACAATTTGGAGTTAAAGATAGTAAAAAATTAACTTCCAAAAAAAGGAAATTACTTTTGCCAAAAATTTTATTACTTTCTTCAGATTATGGAATTGGGCAATCCTCAGCCAGAGAAATCGATAAGCTCGGCATCAGAGCCGCGACTGAACTTTCAATGATAAGAGCCTTATATAAATTAAAAGTGAAACCATCAGAACTCTTGGTGGATGGCCCATTATTATTAAGGCCATGGAAAGGAATACAGAAAAATATAGTATCTGGAGACTCTAAATTTACCGCAATAGCTTCAGCGAGCATAATTGCAAAAGTAACTCGAGACGAACTAATGGAGAGATTAGAAAAAAAATATTCAGGTTACTTAATATTAAAAAATAAAGGTTATGGAACCAAAGAGCATCTTTCAAATATCAAAGATTTTGGAATAACTAATCTTCATAGGAAAAGTTTTTTAAAAAAATTAAATCTTTTTTAGTTCACACCAATTTAAAAAATCTTTAACTAATTGCTTTTGAACTCTTGACTTTATACCCAACAAAATTCCATTTAATACAGAATGGCCTGTAGATTCCAAAATTTTCTTTGGTACCAACTTCAACAAAGGTGGTTGACTAACAGATACGCCCAAAAGCGCTTCTCCTTCTAATCCAAGATCAGTTGCTTCTAGATTTGCTTTTAAAATAAGATTAAAGTCATCTACAATTCCCAAACCATCTAACGTACTGTCTAGGGCACTCATTCTTAAAATTCCTTCTTTATTATCTACCGCAATTAAAACAACAGGGTTAATATCTAATTGAAAAACCTTAAAACTTGTTACTGTATACTTATACCTACCTTCCCCTTCGGAGACTAATTTATTGGAGTCCAGCATTGCTCCAACAACTCTTTCTTCTTCCAAAAGATAAGTAGAAAGATATTCTTTATTTCGTGTTACGGAAAGCTTTAGTTTCTGTTTAGCATTAAAAGTTAATAGCATTTTCTAGATACCTCCAATGCTTAATTGACCTCTTTTTTTCTTACAATTAATCATGAGCAAACAAGTTGCATATTTAGGTCCTAAAGGGACATACGCAGAAAAAGCAGCTCATATATTATCAAAGCTTGCCAATTTTCAGACACCTATATTTGTACCATGTAATGGGTTATATTCTGTTATTAAATCAATAGCCTACAACAATTGTGATGCTGCAGTTGTTCCAATTGAAAATTCAGTAGAAGGTGGGGTTACAGCCACTTTAGATGCTTTATGGAAATTTCCTGATATATATATCAATAAAGCAATTGTTTTACCCATAAAACATGCCTTAATCAGTAATGGGGAACTTTCTATCATTTCAGAAGTATTATCTCATCCTCAAGCGTTAGCGCAATGTTCAGAATGGTTGTCTAAAAATCTTCCAAATGCAGTGCCTCTTCCAACAAATTCAACATCAGAAGCTGTCAATATGGTTAAGGGGAGTCAATTTCGAGCAGCTATCGGTTCAAAATCATTAATTCAAATTGAAGGTCTCCAAGAATTAGCCTATCCTATTAATGATGTTCCTGGTAATTGCACTAGATTTGTCTTATTGAGCAAAGAATCAAATTATAGTTTAGCCAATATCGCTAGTTTTGCTTTCTCATTAATTTCAAATAAACCTGGTGCTTTACTTAAAGCATTAAATTATATTGCTGATTTTGGATTTAATATGAGTAAGATAGAATCTCGACCTTCTAAAAGAGAATTAGGTGAATATATAATTTATATTGATTTAGAAATAAATAATCAAAATAGTATTGAAAATTTTATTGAATTGAAAAATAATTTAAAACCCCTATGCAATAACTTTGTCGATTTTGGAAATTATTTTTCTGAGAATGTTGAATTAGATTAATTTACCCTCTACATTTATAAACTCCAAATTCCATTAAACCTTTTCTGAAAGCCCAATTCATAAGCAGTATGGTAGGAATCTCTCTAATAGACTTAACTATCGCCATAGGACCGAGAGATAAAATTACAAAGGGTCTTCTTATGCCTTCAATAATGGAGTCATACCATGAGGGATTTGTATAAGAATTCCAATTTTCAGAGCTAACTTTACCTAAACTATTTTCATTAGTTCTAAGAATATTAGAGAAATCTTTGATACTTATAAAATTAGGATGCACCCATTGTTCTAGTAATTGTTTAAGAACCAAATTCTCAAAAAAAGATGGAGGGTTTTGGATTAGATCTCTCGAATTCCAATCAGCCAATGCAAGGTAACCACCAGGTCTCAAAGTTCTCATCATTTCATCTGCAAACTTAGTTTTATCTTTCATATGTGCACCAGCCTCGACACTCCAAACTCCATCAAAGGATCCATCTTCGAAATTTAAATCCAGTGCATCCATAACTTGAAAGTTGCAATTAAGGCCAGAGGGAGTGAGTTCTCTTGCTCTTTTTACTTGAGCAGGGCTTATTGTAATTCCAGTAACATTAAAGCCATAATATTTTGCAAGAATCCTAGAACTTCCTCCTATTCCACAACCTACATCGAGGATTCTAGAACCTTTTGGTAATTTATCTAAACCACTCCACTTAACTAACTCATGAACAAACAAGACCTTTGCCTTTCTAAAATCAATATTAGTTTTACCAGAAGGGTAAAAGCCCAAGTGTATATGTTCTCCCCATAGTCTCTCGAGTAATTTATCCTCTGTCCAAGCATCATATGCAGATGCCACTGTATCGGAAGAAATATATTTTCTAGCATTAATTCTCCAGATGATAGATATTAATAAAAGAAATAAAGCCAGCAAAAAAAAGGGTAATAGCAATTCAAACATTTAATTTTCTTTAATATCAGGAAAACTTTCCTTTAATGCTGTTCTTGCTGCAAGCTGTTTTCTCGTATGATCAAGCATTTCATACTCCCTTTGCAATCGAATATAAGTATTTCTTTCCTCTAGTAGTCTTTGCTGCTCCTGCGCAACAGGACCGCCCAAATGAGCTCCTATCCAAAATGATAATTCCATGGGATTATTAGGTAATTTATCAGGTAGGTTTTTTTTTGTATTAGTTAACTTACTGGTTAGATTAATAACATCACTGAGTGCTTCTGTAACTAATTCCTTTAGAGAATCTAATTTATTTATATTATCAACATTATCATCGCTAATCCAACTTACCATTGCTGTATAGAATGGCGCTGAACGAACTATCTCTAATACTTGAAATCTTTGTTGCCCTAGGGTAACAATAGTACTTCTACCATCCTCTTCAGTTTGATGTTTTATGATTTGGGCGCAGCAACCTACGTTAGCCATGCTTTTGGAATTTGAGTCAAACTTTATAACTCCAAACATCGAGTCAGTCTCCAAAACAGACTGAAGCATAATTCTATATCTTGATTCAAAAATATGTAAGGGCAATACCTCTTGAGGGAAAAGAACAACTTCCGGCAAAGGAAACAAAGGTAATTCCCTTACTGAGAGCTCTCCCATTTAAACCTCGTCATTATTAAATATAATAATCAATTTAAGTTGTTTTCGGGATAACTTAAAGTTTAACTTCTATATCTACTCCACTGGGAAGATCAAGCTTCATCAAAGCATCTATTGTTTTCGCAGAAGGACTATAAATATCAATTATTCTTCTATGTGTTCTTGTTTCAAAATGCTCTCTTGAATCTTTATCAACATGAGGTGATCTTAGAACACAATAAATTTTCCTCTTAGTAGGTAAAGGTATTGGACCTATTGCTGAAGCAGAAGTAGTATCGGCAGTTTGGATTATTTTATCGCAAGACAAGTCGAGCATTCTTCTATCGAATGCTTTTAGCCTTATTCTTATTTTTTGTTGTGCGATTGATGCAGTCATAATTTCAAAAAACTTTCTAGTAAAGGGCCATTGACAGACAACGACCCTAATCTATTTACCTATTTTAATTGATTGAGGTTAAACATCTTAAAATTCAAAATTAATTATTTGAGAATTTTAGAAACAACTCCAGCACCAATGGTACGGCCACCTTCACGGATTGCGAAACGCATTCCTTGTTCGATAGCTACTGGACAAATTAATTCTCCAGTCATCTTGATTCTATCTCCAGGCATAACCATTTCTACATTAGAGCCATCATCTGAAGTAAACGCTGTGATTTGACCTGTTACATCAGTTGTTCTGATATAAAACTGCGGTCTATATCCTGCAAAGAAAGGTGTATGTCTGCCACCCTCTTCTTTTTTGAGAACATAAACTTCTCCTTCAAACTGAGTATGAGGAGTGATAGATCCTTTCTTAACGAGTACCATTCCTCTCTCAATATCTTCCTTTTGAACACCACGTAAAAGTAAACCAACATTATCGCCGGCCATACCTTCATCAAGAAGTTTTCGGAACATTTCAACTCCAGTAACAGTTGACAATCTTGTATCTCTTATTCCAACTATTTCAACTTCTTCTCCAACCTTAACTTTACCTCTTTCAATTCTTCCTGTAGCAACAGTTCCTCTACCAGTAATTGAGAAGACATCTTCTACTGCCATCAAGAAAGGTTTATCAACTTCTCTTTCTGGTTCAGGAATACTATCATCAACTGTCTTCATTAATTCTTCTATTTTAGATTCCCAAGTTGAATCTCCTTCTAATGCTTTAAGACCTGAGACTTTTACTATCGGAACGTCTTTGAAACCATAACCTTCCAACAATTCAGAAATTTCTAATTCAACAAGTTCGATAATTTCTTCATCATCTACCATGTCACATTTATTTAGTGCTACGACAAGGGCTGGAACTCCTACTTGTTTGGCCAAGAGGATATGTTCTCTTGTTTGAGACATAGGTCCATCTGTAGCTGCACAAACTAAAATAGCTCCATCCATTTGAGCTGCACCTGTAATCATATTTTTTACATAATCAGCATGTCCAGGACAATCAACATGAGCATAGTGCCTACCATCCGTCTCATATTCAACATGAGCGGTATTGATAGTTATGCCGCGCTCTCTTTCTTCTGGAGCACCATCAATGTCACCATAATCTTGAGCTTGGGCTTGACCTTTTTTAGCTAGAACATTTGTAATAGCGGCAGTCAGTGTTGTTTTACCATGATCAACGTGGCCAATCGTACCAATGTTTACATGGGGTTTGTTTCTTTCGAACTTCTCGCGAGCCATTTGAATTAAGAATCGAGGGTTTAAGTTTGTTTATTTGGATAAGAGATCAGGAATTGCCCTGATTCTTGGAAATGATAGCTTCAGCAACGTTACGAGGTACTTCCTCATAATTTGCGAACTCCATTGAAAATATACCCCGACCTTGAGTCATTGATCGGAGTTGAGTGGCATAACCGAACATTTCGGCTAAAGGCACTTTGGCCTGTACTTTAGACAATCCATCATCAACAGATTGTCCTTCTACTTGACCTCTTCTAGAAGAGAGATCACCAATTACAGATCCAAGAAAGTCATCAGGACTTTCGACCTCAACTTTCATCATAGGCTCTAGGAGGACAGGATTGCATTTTTTAACCCCATCTTTAAAAGCCATGGAACCTGCAATTTTGAAGGCCATTTCAGATGAGTCTACATCGTGGAATGAACCATCGACTAGTGTTACTTTTACATCAATGAGTGGATAACCGGCAAGAACACCTGATTCGCAGGTTTCTTTCATTCCATTAGATGCAGGACCAATGTACTCTTTCGGTACAGCTCCACCAACAATCTTGTTAACAAATTCAAAACCTTTACCAACTTCGGCAGGTTCCATTTCAATTATTACATGACCATATTGACCTTTTCCTCCAGTTTGTCTTGCGTATTTACCTTCACCTTTAGAACTTGACCTAATGGTCTCTCTGTAGGAAACCTGAGGAGCTCCAATATTAGCTTCAACTTTAAATTCCCTTAACATTCTGTCAACAAGAATTTCTAAGTGCAGCTCACCCATTCCGGCGATTACTGTTTGATTTGTCTCAGGATCAGTACTGACCCTAAAGGTCGGATCCTCTTCAGACAAAGCAGTCAATGCTTTTGATAATTTTTCCATATCCCCTTTAGTTTTTGGCTCAACAGCAACTGATATAACCGGTTCAGGAATAAACAATGTCTCCAAAACTATTGGATCTTCTGTATTACATAAAGTATCACCAGTCGTTGTATTTTTAAGACCTAGTACAGCTCCTAAATCTCCAGCTCTTAATTCATCAACCTCCTCTCTTTCATCAGCCTTTAAAATCACTAATCTAGAAATCCTCTCTTTAGCATCTTTCGTAGAATTCATAACGTAACTTCCCTTTGAAAGTACACCTGAATACATTCTTACAAAGGTTAATTTCCCATAGGGATCTGACATCACTTTGAAAGCTAATGCACTGAAAGGAGCATTATCATCTGAAGGTCTAACATCTTCTTTGCCACTTGGTAAAACACCTTGTATTGGTTTCACATCAACTGGAGCTGGCAAGTAATCAACAACAGCGTCTAGTACAAGTTGGACTCCTTTATTTTTAAAAGCTGAACCACATAATACTGGAACCAATCCATGTTTTAAAACACCTTCCCTTATTCCTTTTTTAAGTTGTTCTTCAGATAGTTCTCCTGTTTCAAGAAATACTTCTATTAACTCTTCATCATTTTCTGCAACACTCTCCATCAACTTAAATCTCCACTCAGCAGCTTCCTCCTCCATTTCAGATGGAATTGGAGCCTCTTCAATATCAGTACCTAAATCATTTTTGTAAAGATATGCTTTGTTAGCTACTAAATCAATAATGCCTGTGAGATCACCCTCTGCTCCAATAGGTAACTGAATTGGCAGTGCATTTGCTTTAAGTCGATCTTTAATTTGTTTATTAACTTTTAGAAAATCTGCACCAGTCCTGTCCATTTTATTAACAAAAACCATTCTTGGAACAGAGTATCTATCTGCTTGACGCCAAACTGTTTCAGATTGGGGCTGTACTCCACCAACTGCGCAGAATACTGCTATGACTCCATCCAAAACTCGCATTGATCTTTCAACTTCAATTGTAAAATCTACGTGTCCAGGAGTATCTATAATATTAATTCTGTGGTCTTGCCAACTAGTAGATATTGCAGCAGCAGTAATAGTTATTCCTCTTTCGCGTTCTTGAGCCATCCAATCTGTTACAGCAGCACCATCATGAACTTCTCCTATCTTGTGAACAACACCTGAATAAAACAAAATTCTTTCAGTAGTAGTAGTCTTCCCTGCATCAATATGAGCGGCTATACCTATATTCCTTACTCGTTCTAGGGGAAAGTCGCGTGCCAATTTAAAAGCTCCAAATAAAATAATTTTTAATAAATATAGTTCACCCTAAAAGCGAACTTTAATAATAATAAACTACTTAAGTACCTTTTTGATGAAATTAATATCTGTAATGTGCAAAAGCTTTATTAGCTTCAGCCATTTTATGAGTATCTTCTCTTTTTTTAACGGCACTACCAGTTTCATTTGCTGCATCCATCAGCTCACCAGCAAGTTTTTGAGACATACTCTTACCATTTCTTGCACGTGAGAATGTAACAAGCCATCTTAATGCCATAGCTGTACCCCTCTCTTGACGTACTTCCATAGGTACTTGATATGTTGCACCACCAACTCTTCTAGCTCGTACCTCGACAAGAGGAGTGGCATTTTTTACAGCTGTTTCAAATAATTCAACTGCATTTCCTCCTGTTCTCTCGCTGATTAAAGAAAAAGCATCAGACAATATTCTTTGGGCTGTAGATTTTTTACCATGTTTCATCAATCGAGAAATCATCATTGAGGCGAGACGACTATTAAACTGAGGATCTGGAAGAACTGGTCTTTTTACTGCTGCATTACGACGTGACATGTTTTTAAAAAGTGATGTTTACAAATTAATCTTTAGGAGCTTTTGCTCCATACTTAGATCTGGATTGACGTCTATCTTTGACTCCAGCTGTATCTAAAGTTCCTCTTATTATATGATATCTAACTCCTGGCAAATCCTTAACTCTTCCACCCCTAAGTAGCACTACAGAGTGTTCTTGCAAATTATGTCCAATCCCAGGGATGTAAGCTGTAACTTCGAAACCAGAAGTTAATCTCACCCTTGCTACTTTCCTTAAAGCTGAGTTAGGTTTTTTAGGCGTTGATGTATAAACTCTTGTACATACCCCTCTTCTTTCAGGGCAAGCTTTTAGTGCAGGAGATTTTGTTTTCCTAGTCAGACGTTTTCTTTCTGAACCTATTAATTGCGAGATGGTAGGCATCTATTATATTAAAAAAAGATAAACATTTAAATATCATAACCTTTTACGAGCACCTACTAAAAGTTTTTAATGATATTTCTTTTAAAAATTAGTGAAATTAAAATTCTTTGGAAATTATTCATTATTTTTAGATTTATTTTCATATTTATTTTTATAATAGGGATACATAAATAACCTAGTAGAATTAAATAATCTATGGGAGAGAGTATCAAAAGAATCGTCAATTCATATCAAGATAGTTATTCCCCAAATGGAATAATTGGCGAGAAGGATGCGTGTGGAGTTGGTTTCATTGCAAATGTTAAAGGTATAGAAAGCAACTGGATCCTTGAACAATCGCTAAAAGGCCTTAACTGCATGGAGCATAGGGGAGGTTGTGGAGGAGATAGTGACTCTGGAGATGGAGCAGGAATTTTATGTTCAATTCCATGGAAATACTTAGATGAATTACTAAATCTACAAAATAACCAAAACTTTGATAGAGGCCTAGGCATGGTTTTTATGCCAAATAAAAAAGAAAAAATTGAAAAATGTAAGTCAATATGTGAAAAAGAAGCAGAAAAATTAGAAATCAACAAGACATCTTGGAGGACAGTACCTGTTAATTATGAAATCTTAGGTCCTTTGGCTAAAGCAAATGCTCCATATATAAGTCAGTGGATTTTATATATCGATAAAAAAAACAATCAAGAAGTTGAGAAGCTTTTATTTCAATTAAGGAAAAGAATTGAAAAAAAAATAAGAGAAACTTTTAAAAACGATATTGGAGATTGTGAATTTTATTTTGCCTCACTAAGTTCTCAAACAGTTGTCTACAAAGGTATGGTTCGTTCTGAAATATTATCTGAATTTTATCAAGATCTAAAAGAAGAAAATTTTAAAGTATCTTTTTCTGTTTACCATAGAAGGTTTAGTACAAATACACTTCCGAAATGGCCGCTAGCTCAGCCAATGAGATTTTTAGGTCATAACGGTGAAATAAATACCCTCTTAGGGAATATTAATTGGGCTAAAGCTTCAGAAACACACATAGATGATTTTTGGGGAGATTTATCAAATGAAATCAAGCCCATTGTAGATGTCAATAAAAGTGATTCATCAAATCTAGATGCAACCCTTGAAATTAATATTCGATCAGGCCAGCCAATAACTGACTCATTATTAAAACTTGTTCCTGAAGCATTTAGAGATCAACCAGAACTTGAAGAAAGAGAGAATATTAAAGCATTCTATGAGTATTCAGCGAGCTCACAAGAAGCTTGGGATGGTCCTGCTCTCCTAGTATTTGCTGATGGAAATTTTGTTGGAGCAACTCTTGATAGAAATGGCTTAAGGCCTGCAAGATATTCAATCACAAATGATGGTTTTGTAATAATGGGATCAGAAACAGGAGTAGTAGAAATTGAAGAGGAAAGAGTAATTGAGAAAGGTCGATTAGGACCTGGACAAATGTTAGCAGTTGATTTTCATCAAAATAGAATCCTCCGAAATTGGGAGGTGAAATCTGAAGCAGCTCAAAGGCATGATTATAAAAATCTCCTAAGTGAGAGAACTATAAAAATTGAAAATTGTGAATGGCTCAAAGACTGCAAACTTAAAGACCTTGAGTTGTTAGAACAACAAACTGCATACGGTTTTTCAGCAGAAGATAATGATCTCATATTGGATTCAATGGCTTCATTAGCTAAAGAGCCAACCTATTGCATGGGAGACGATATCCCATTAGCAGTTCTTTCTTCAAAACCTCATATTTTATATGACTATTTCAAGCAAAGATTTGCGCAAGTTACAAATCCTCCAATTGACCCTCTGAGAGAAAAACTTGTAATGAGTTTAGAGATGCATCTTGGAGAAAGATGTACACCATTTGAGATTAAAGATCCTAAACCTTTTGTTCATTTAGAAAGTCCAATTCTCAATGAGGAAGAACTCATTTCCATTAAAAACTCAAAAATTAAATCTCAAACAATTTCAAGTTTGTTTGATATAAATGAAGGTGCTCAAGGCTTAGAAAACCAATTAAAAGCAATTTGCGAACAGAGTGAGCTCTCTATAAAAGAAGGTTGCTCTTTAATTATCATTTCTGACAAGGGAATTAATCCTAAAAAGACTTTTATTCCTCCTTTACTTGCAGTTGGGGCAGTTCATCATTATCTTTTAAAAAAAGAAATAAGGCTAAAAGCTTCTCTAATTATTGAAACTGGTCAATGTTGGAGTACTCATCACATGGCTTGTTTAATTGGTTATGGCGCGAGTGCAGTTTGCCCTTGGTTGACCTTCGAAGCTGGAAGACACTGGTTAAAACATCCAAAAACACAAAAACTCATTGATAGCAAAAAAATAAATCCATTATCAATAATTGATGTTCAAGAAAATATTAAAAAAGCTCTAGAAGATGGTTTAAGAAAAATTCTTTCAAAAATTGGTATCTCACTTTTATCTAGTTACCATGGCGCACAAATTTTTGAAGCTGTAGGCCTTGGATCTGACTTAATAAAAATTGCTTTTGATGGTACAACAAGCCGTATCGCTGGCATAACTTTAAAAGAATTAACCAATGAATCACTTTCGATACATACGAAAGCCTATCCAGAGATAGATTTAAAAAAATTAGAATTTTTAGGATTTGTACAATTTAGAAATAATGGAGAATATCACTCAAATAATCCTGAGATGTCCAAAGTTTTACATTCGGCTGTAAAACAAGGACCAGGATACGATCATTTTGAAACTTACAAAAAACTCATTAGTAATAGACCCACAACATCTCTAAGAGATTTACTGACAATCAATTCAAAAAGAAAAAGCATTCCATTAGAGGAAGTTGAAAGTGTTGAATCAATTTGCAAAAGGTTTTGTACTGGAGGAATGAGTTTGGGTGCTTTATCAAGAGAAGCACATGAAGTATTAGCAGTTGCGATGAATAGAATTGGTGGAAAAAGTAATAGTGGAGAGGGGGGAGAAGATCCAGCTCGATTTAATGTTTTAAATGACATAGATGAAAGTACCCAATCTGCGACGTTGCCATTTATTAAAGGGCTAGAGAATGG
The DNA here is from genome assembly GCA_003209565.1 of Prochlorococcus sp. AG-449-J16. Taxonomy (GTDB): domain Bacteria; phylum Cyanobacteriota; class Cyanobacteriia; order PCC-6307; family Cyanobiaceae; genus Prochlorococcus_A. The sequence continues at coordinate 22,424 of QCQK01000005.1, forward strand.
AGACACCGCATGCTCAGCTATTAAACAAATAGCATCAGGTAGATTTGGAGTTACACCTGAATATCTAAGAAGTGGGAAACAACTCGAAATTAAAATGGCTCAGGGTGCAAAACCTGGAGAAGGGGGACAATTGCCTGGTCCAAAAGTTGATTCTTACATTGCAAAACTAAGAAATAGTAAACCTGGCGTAGCTCTAATATCTCCTCCTCCGCATCATGATATTTATTCAATTGAAGATTTAGCTCAACTTATCCATGACTTACACCAAGTTCATCCAAAAGCGAAAGTGAGCGTTAAACTTGTTTCTGAAATTGGTATAGGAACTATTGCTGCTGGAGTAAGCAAAGCTAATGCAGATGTAATTCAAATTTCAGGCCATGACGGAGGTACAGGTGCTTCACCCCTAAGTTCTATTAAACATGCAGGTTTACCATGGGAACTAGGTGTTGCTGAGGTTCATAAATCTCTATTAGAAAATAACTTACGAGAAAGAGTAATTTTAAGAACTGATGGAGGTCTTAAAACAGGCTGGGATGTAGTTATTGCAGCTTTACTAGGTGCTGAAGAATACGGTTTCGGTTCTGTAGCAATGATTGCTGAAGGATGCATAATGGCTCGGGTTTGTCATACAAACAAGTGTCCTGTTGGAGTTGCCACTCAAAAAGAAGAGTTAAGAAAAAGATTTAAAGGTATTCCAGAAAATGTTGTCAATTTTTTCTTATATATTGCTGAAGAAGTAAGACAGATAATGAGTAGTATTGGAGTTTCTAATATGGAAGAACTTATTGGTAATCAAGAATTTCTTTCTGCTAGAAATATCAGTCTTCCAAAAACTTCTAATATCGATCTTTCTTCTTTATTAAATAATGAACATTCAAGCACTGATAGGTCATGGTTAAATCATTCAAAAAATGCTCATAGTAATGGTTTTGTATTAGAAGACGAGTTTTTGTCTGATACTGAATTGATAAATTCAATTAAAAATCACGAAAAATTAACTAAAGAAGTTGAGATAAAAAATACAGATAGAAGTGTTTGTGCGAAAATATCAGGCGAAATCGCGGAACTTCACGGAAATACTGGCTTTAAAGGAGAACTCAACTTAAATTTCAAGGGGTATGCAGGACAGAGCTTTGGTGCCTTTTTATTGAAGGGAATGAATGTTCAATTAATCGGAGAAGCTAATGATTATGTCTGTAAAGGAATGAACGGAGGAATACTCACAATAATTCCGCCAAAAATAGATGAAATCTCCTCCGAACAAGTTATCCTAGGAAATACCTGCCTTTATGGTGCAACAGGAGGGAAATTATTTGCATTAGGAAAATCGGGAGAAAGATTTGCAGTAAGAAATAGTGGAGCTACAGCAGTAACAGAGGGAGCAGGTGATCATTGTTGTGAATACATGACTGGCGGTAAAGTTGTTATTCTAGGTTCCACAGGAAGGAATATTGGTGCGGGCATGACTGGTGGAATAGCTTTTATACTCGATGAAAACAATGATTTAAGTAATAAAGTTAATAAAGAAATAGTTAGCATTCATAAAATAACTTCATCCATGCAAGAAGATATTTTATTGGAAATTATTAGAGAATATCAAGCAAAAACAAATAGCATAAAGGCTTACAAAATAATTGAAAATTGGTCTGATTTCAAGAATAATTTCAAATTAATTGTTCCCCCAAGCGAAGAGGAGATGCTTGGCATAAAGAAAATTTAAATGCCTTTCTTCGTAAAAACCGAAATCATAAAAAAAGAATATTTAATTAATAATGACTTAAAACGAAAAATAATTAACGAACATATTGATTGGATAAAACAATTAAAAAAAGAGGGAATTAATATAAAAAGTGGTTTTTTGGTAGATGATTTAAATAGACCCGGTGACGGAGGATTACTCATTATTGAAATGAATAATTATAAAAATGCACTAAAAATAATTAAGAATGATCCAATGATTAAGAATAATCTAGTTGAATGGAAATTAAATGAGTGGATAGATTCAAATAAATCAAAATAACTATCTTGGATACTTTTTCATAAGTTTTTGAATCTCTTCAGCATGGTAACTGCTTCGAGTTAAAGGAGAACTAACTACTTGCATAAAGCCCAAATCTTTTTCCCCGAAAACTTTAAAGTAATTAAATTTTGAGGGACTCACAAATCTTTGCACAGGTAAATGATTAGGGCCAGGAGATAAATATTGGCCAATAGTAACAATATCAACGAAATTACTTTTTAAATCATTAAGAAGACTTAAAACCTCTTCATCTTTTTCACCTAAACCAAGCATAAAGCCAGACTTTGTATAAACTTTGGGAGAATAGTTTCTGGTTCTTTTAAGTAACTCAAGAGTTCTCTCATATTTACCCTGAGGTCTTACTTTTTTATATAGCGAAGGCACAGTCTCAACATTATGATTTAAAACGTTTGGATTTGAATCAAGAACTTTTTCAAGAGCTCTCCAGTTTCCACAAAAATCAGGAATTAAAAGTTCAATAGAAGTTTCAGGAGATTTTTTTCTTACTTGATAAACACATTCAAAGAATTGAGATGCGCCACCATCCTCAAGATCGTCTCTATTAACTGATGTAATTACAACATGTTTAAGTTTCATTCTATAAACTGCTTCGGCTAGACGATGTGGTTCTGTTGGATCTAACTCTCTTTTAGATCTATCAAAATCAATATCGCAATATGGACATGCCCTAGTACAGCCAGGACCCATTATGAGGAAAGTAGCAGTTCCACTAGCAAAACATTCACCAATATTAGGACAGCTTGCTTCTTGACATACAGTATTCAGATTTAAATCATTTAATAAATTTGCAGTATTACCAATTCTCTCAACTTGCGGAGCTTTTACTCTTAGCCAATTAGGCTTTGAAATTATGGTATTGGGATTATTAGTCAATTTAATTGTCTCTGACCTATAAATTTATTTTACTAAAAACATTTTGAATTAACTATTAGTAATTTCAAAAATGAAGACTTCTCAATAGAAGTCAAAAATAAATTACTTTAATTAATTCATCGACAATTTGAGAGATAATTATTCAAATTATTAAATATAATGTGTTTTTGTTTCATCAACTAATAATAGAACAGAAAATAGAACGTTATTTTTATTATAGTAATCAGTACTTCTTAAAAGCCCACTAAATAAATTTTTTTTAGTAAAGAATTAAATATTTTGTACTAAAAAGTGTTTTTTTACTAATTTATTGATACAGTAAAAAATATATGTAATAAAACATTGACTTTTAAATTTAAAAGAAAACGTATTTTACTATCTGAAAAAAATAAAAGCTCTAAAGCAATAGGTTATGCTAGAGCTACTCATAATGAATTTGAGAATTTAGAAGAGCAAATAAAAAATTTAAAGGAAGAAGGTTGCAGTTTAGTTTTCTCTGAATTTATAAGTTTAGATGCAGAAGTTAAACCCCAACTCAATAAAGCTATAAACTACTTAACTAAAGGTGATCAATTAATAATAACTCGGCTTGATCGAGCATTTAAAAATAAAAAAGAATGTTTGATGACAATAAATAAACTTATTAATAAGGATATTAAATTGCGGACTTTGAATGGTTTTTTTGCAGCTAATGAATCCTCCAAAGAAAATTCTTCAATTTTTAAGATTTTATATGAATTAGATAATCTAGAAGACAAAAGTTTAGGTGAAAGAAAAAGAGAACAACTTTTACGCAGAAAATTATCTGGCAATAATCTGGGAGGAAGGCCTAAAATCAGTCCTTTAAAAGAATCATTAGTAATCAGATTACGTAATGAGGGGTATTCATATAGATCAATCAGATCACAAACAGGAATTGCATTGTCAACAATAAGAAGAGTGCTTTTAGAAGGAGAATTAACGTAAAATGAGGAAGGCAGAAATTAAAAATTTAATAAAAGAAAATATCAAAGATACTGCATTGCGTATTTATGAATTAGATAATGAAGATAGAAAAAGTTTGTTAGCAGAATATAGAGAATGGATAATGTATGATTTAGATTGTATAGAAATATTGATGTTACCCTATGAAGCCTATACTGACAAATTAGACTCTAATTTCATAGATGATGCACTTTAGTCGTCAATAATATATTCCTTATTAAATTCATATACTTCTTTTGCTATTAATGGTAAGAGGGAGGTATCTTTGGAATATTCTTCCCCATTGCAAAAAACGACTAATAAAGTTTGTAAAGATTGACTATTAACCCACCAAGCAGAATCATGTCTAACTTCAGACATCAAACCTGCTTTACTCCAAAGATTAGTACTTTCTGGTAATCCTGCACCCAAAAAACCATCTATTTGATTAAGAGAATCGTTTTTAAGGACAAATTTATTTAAATTTCTTTTTAAAAAACTTCGCAAATTTAAATCATTTTCTTGATAATTAATATGAATCATAATTTCTTCCAAAACCCTTGCAGCTGAATCAGAATTCATAGCATTTCTATTTTTATTATCATTTCCATAAAATTCTTTCTCACGACCAAATGGTCCATCATCCCAGGTCTTCTGACAGCAATTTATACCAACCAATTCCTCCCAATTTAAATCATGTAGCCAATCATTTATTATACTTCTTTGGTATTTCCAATTTTCCCATAGTTCGCCTTCAATACAAGGTCCGCTAGTTGTTCCAGTAAGTAAATCAATTAAAAAGCTTGTTGCATTATTACTGGAGAAAGACAACATTTTCCTTACAGCATCAATAATTTCATCTGATAATAATAAACTTCCTTGGTTAATCCAATAAAATGCAGCAAGGCCATAAACCAACTTGACTATGCTGGCAGGGTAAACCATTTTTTTATTATTAATACCAGTTCCAAAACCTTTAAATACACTTTTATTTTCACTTTTATAATTAATCCAAGTTATCGAAATATCTTCTCTTGAAAAATCTTTATTATAAGAGCATGCTCTCCCTAAAATATCATTTAAGGCTAGACCCATCTCTTTACTTAAATAGTAAAAGGACATTGTATGGAAAGTTATAAAAAACCTATCTCACTATTTAAACAAACTAATTTTTCAAAAACTATTTGGTGGAAATTAAAAGTTAATATTTCTGGATATCAAAATGAAACAGAAGATAAATTAGTTACTGAAATATTTAAAAATAGAATTTTTAGGCTTATTTATCCAAATATTTATCAAAACAAACATACATTTTCAAGAATTCTAATTCAACTTTATGAAGATGGTTACGTCTGTTGGATAAATTTAGATGGATTAATTATTGAGAAATACGAATTAGGAAAACCTGAGAATTCAAAAAAAGAACACTTCTTTATTAAACATAAAGTTAACTCAATTTTAAAATGGATCAAGGATCAATCTGAGTTAAATAATGAATACCTCTGGGGAGGTACATTAGGACCCAATTTTGATTGTTCTGGATTAATTCAGACTGCTTTTTTAAAGCATCAAATCAATATACCTCGAGACTCTTTTCAAATAAAAAGTTTTTGCAAACATCTTTTTTATTACAAAGAATCATATGCTGCTCTACAACCTGCCGATCTTTTATTTTTTGGCAATGAAGAAAAATGTGATCACATTGGAATCTACAAGGGAGATGGATTGTATTACCATTGCTCTGGAAAGGATTTTGGCAGAAATGGAATAGGATTAGATACTCTAAAAAACTCTAATGATAAAATCTCATTGCACTATAAATCCAAACTAATTTCGGCAGGAAGAGTAGTTAGAAACTATAGATGGGACAGATCTATACGTTGATAATAAAGATCACTTTTTAATTTTAAATTAAATATTACTTATTATTTTATTTAGGAATTAACCAGCAGTCCAAATATTTTTAATGATTGGCATTATAGTATCTAAGTGTAATGTTCCAACAAGTAACCAAGCAAAAACAGCTCCACCACATCCTCCTAACCAAAATCCACTTGTAAAATCAGCCCAACCAGCTCTTGTAAATAAGTCCTTTGGCGGATTATTAACAGTCGCATCTGGAGGTTGAACATTAGGTGCTTTACCGGGCGCATTGTATAGAACAAAAAGTGCTGTCAAAATATGAACAGCTCCAATAGTAGCGAGAAGTCCGGCTGTTAGAGCAAATTCAGAATTTCTTAATGGACCAGTCATAGTGAAAGGTCCATATAGAAGATATCCAAAAGCTGCTCCAGTTTCTAAACCTCTAAAATTTGGGGAAATACCTTCTCTGTAAAAAGGTAAATTATTTATGAAGGCTTTTGTAAAATAACCACTATTAACTGGAGTAGCTAAATTACCGACAAAAGGATCAGCAACTGTTTTTACTGCCCATTGTTCTGCTACGCCAATATCATTTGGTTGTACAGAAGTATCTATGTATTTCTCATCAAACTTAATAGAACTTGTTGATTCTGAGAATGATTTTTGAAAGTCGCTCATTTTTTTAATAGTTTAGTGTTTGATAATTTATTCAGTTGCTGTAATTAATCTTCCAATCAATACGATAAAAACAGCGGGCATTGCTATACCAATTAATGGAACAAAAATTGAGGGTAAAAGACTTGGTAAATCAGATGGCATAGTTCTTTAAACATCTTTAAATACTTTAGTATTTATATGCTAAATAGTGTTAATTTTATTACTGGATGATATAAAAATTATTAACTTTTTACATGATAAATTTTTTCGCAATTGTACTTATTATTTTTATAGGAATATTACTTCTAGTTTTTAAAAAAAGAAGATTTAAAAAGTTAATAAATAAAAGTAATTTATATTCTATTAAATTAAACAAAAATAATAAATTTCCTTATAACAAAAATAGTTTCTTATACAATCACGAAGAAAAAAAGTACTCAGTATTTTATAAAAATTCCCAAAGAAAAAAAATGTTTAATCTTTTCCAGGGTAATACAGAAAATAAATTAAAGGCATTAAAAATTGCGGAAGAATTGGCTGATAAATCAACATTACCAATTTTAAGAAAAGGCTTAAGAGATATTTCTCCTGAAGTCGTTGAAATTTCAGCTTTATTAATTGGAAAGTTCAAGAAACAATCAATTTTGATTAGTACTGCTTATTGATCTAATTCTGTAAATTGGACGACTTTGACTTTCATGATATGTCCTAATTAAAAGTTCGCTCAATAATCCAAAGCTAAATAATTGAACACCAGCAATTCCTAATATTAATGCAAACATTAGCAATGGACGATTTCCAATATCCTCGCCCATTATTTTTAAAACTATCAAATAAGAACTCATCGCAAGGCTAATGAAAATACTTATGATTCCAACAAAACCAAATCCATACATTGGTCTTGTTAAAAATTTAGTCATAAACCAAACAGTTAGTAAATCCATTAAAACTCTAAAAGTTCTATCAATTCCATATTTACTATATCCATATTGCCTGCTTCTGTGATTTACTTTAATTTCTTTAATTCTTGCACCTTCAATATTTGCTAAAACAGGTAGAAATCTGTGAAGTTCACCATACAACTTAATATCATCTATTATTTCTTTCTTAAAAGCTTTTAATGAGCATCCATAATCATGCAACTTCAAACCTGTTACTTGAGCTATTAATTTATTCGCTATTTTTGATGGTATCTTTCTATTAATTAATTTATCTTTTCTATCAAATCTCCACCCACAAATCAAATCATACCCATCATTAATTTCTGAAATTAATGTAGGTATATCATTTGGATCATTCTGTAAATCACCATCCAAAGTAATGATAATGTCACCTTTAGAATTATCAAAGCCAGCTGACATAGCTGCAGTTTGACCATAATTCTTGCGAAGGGAAATTACTGACAATTCTTTAATTTTGAGAGTTAGTTCTTTCAATACTTGATGAGTATTATCTTTAGAACCATCATTGACAACAATCAGTTCAAAATCTAATTTACTACATGACATTACATTTATAACTTCATCCAATAAAAAACCAATACTCTCACTCTCGTTGTAAACAGGAATAATAATAGAAATTAATTGTTTTATATCTGTCATTTTATATTTGATAATATTTATGTAATTTTAACTTAATTTAGAACATTAAAATTAAACAAAAAAAATCACCACAAATGTGGTGATTTAAATTATTTAATAAAAATTTAACCAAACTTACCTGAAGTGGATGCAATAACAAATGCACCAAATGTAAGAATGTTTCCAATCGTGAAATGTGCTAGTCCAACTAATCTAGCTTGAACAATTGAAAGTGCAACTGGCTTATCTCTCCAGCCAACAAGGTTAGCAATTGGAGTACGCTGATGTGCCCAAACTAATGTTTCAATTAATTCTTGCCAGTAACCACGCCATGATATTAGGAACATAAAACCAGTAGCCCAAACCAAGTGACCGAATAGGAACATCCAAGCCCAAGGAGATAAAGAATTTACTCCAAATGGATTATATCCATTAATAAGTTGAGCAGAGTTTAACCAAAGATAGTCTCTAAACCAACCCATTAGATAAGTTCCTGATTCATTAAATTGTGCTACATTACCCTGCCAAATTGCTAGGTGTTTCCAATGCCAGTAGAAGGTTACCCATGCTATTAAATTCAATGCCCAAAACATTGCTAAGTACATAGCGTCCCAAGATGAACTGTCACAAGTACCACCACGTCCAGGTCCATCACAAGGGAATGCATAACCTAAATCTTTCTTATCAGGAATTAACTTTGTTCCTCTTGCATCAAGTGCACCTTTGATAAGGATTAATGCAGTTGTGTGAAGACCTAAAGCGATAGCATGGTGAACCAAGAAATCTGCAGGCCCGATAGGTAAGAAAGCACTTAATGCATCTTGTCTATTGATAAGATCCATCCAGTAATGATTACCTGGCAATGAATTAGCTGCGATACTTGCTGAACTTGTAGGATCAGATAATAAAGCGTTAAATCCGTACATCATCTTACCTTGAGCAGCTTGAACGAATTGAGCAAATACTGGCTCAATTAGAATTTGCTTTTCGGGATTACCAAAAGCTACAACAACATCGTTATGAACATAAATTCCAAGAGTATGGAATCCTAGCAACATTGTTACCCAGCTGAGGTGACTTATCAAAGCTTCCTTTGTTCCAAGAACTCTTGCGAGTACATTGTCTTTGTTTAATTCGGGATCGTAATCTCTTACAAAGAAAATGGCTCCATGTGCAAATGCACCAACCATCAAGAACATTGCTATGTACTGATGATGACTATATAAAGCAGATTGTGTAGTGTAGTCTCTGGCAATAAAAGCGTAAGAGGGAAGTGCACCCATATGTTGGGCTACAAGGGAAGTTGCCACACCTAGTGATGCTAATGCTAGTCCAAGTTGGAAATGTAATGAATTATTTACAGTTTCATATATTCCATCGTGGTTAATTCCGAAACTACCTTTATGAGGATCATTGGGGTGTCTTGTATTATGAGCTTCTGTAATCTCTTTTAGGCTATGACCAATACCAAAGGTATTTCTATACATATGACCAGCAATTACAAAAACGGTACCAATTGCTATGTGGTGATGAGCAATATCAGTTAACCATAATGCTTCACTTTGAGGATGAAGACCACCTAAGAAAGTAAAGATTGCTGTACCAGAACCCTCAGCTGTCCCAAAAACTTGATCAAGAGAATCAGGATTTTGGGCGTATGCTCCCCAATTTAAAGTAAAGAAAGGAGCTAATCCTGCAGGGTGTGGAAGCACTGTTAACCAGTTATCCCAACCTACATGCTGTCCTCTTGATTCAGGTATGGCAACATGAACCAAATGACCTGTCCAAGCAATACTACTAAAACCAAATAAAACAGCTAGATGATGATTTAATCTTGACTCAGCATTTTTAAACCAAGCTAGAGAAGGTCTGAATTTTGGTTGTAAGTGTAACCAACCTGCAAATAAAGTCCAACAAGCCAAAATACTCATGAATATTGAAGCTTGGAAGAGTTGCTCATTAGTTCTCATTCCAATTGTGTACCACCAATGATAGAGACCTGAGTAAGCTATGTTTACTGGACCATTAGCTCCAGCTTGTGTCATTGCATCTGTGATACCAGATCCAAAATGTGGATCCCAAATAGCATGAGCAATAGGACGAACGTGGGTTGGATCAAGTACAAATTGCTCGAAGTTTCCTTGCCAAGCAATATGAAATAAGTTACCGGCTACCCAAAGGGCGATTATTGCTAGATGACCAAAATGTGTAGAAAAAAGCTTCTGATAAAGTTTCTCTTCGGTCATACCATCATGACTTTCAAAGTCGTGAGCGGTAGCTATTCCGTACCATATTCGTCGGGTAGTAGGGTCCTGAGCTAGACCCTGGTTAAATGATGGAAATTTTGTTGCCATTGAATTAAATAAGGTGAGTTCAGGTAATTAGCCCAGGCCAAAAAGGCGAGCATGGAAGAAAGCCCATGTGGTAGCAATACCACCGACTAGGAAGTGTGTTACACCTACTGCTCTACCTTGAGTAATAGATAAAGCTCTAGGTTGAATGGTTGGAGCAACTTTAAGTTTGTTATGCGCCCAAACAATTGATTCGAATAATTCTTGCCAATATCCCCGTCCACTGAAGAGGAACATTAAACTAAATGCCCATATAAAGTGAGCTCCTAAGAACATCAAACCGTACATGCTTATGGATTGACCATAACTTGTTAATACTTGAGAAGCTTGCGCCCAAAGGAAATCTCTTAACCAACCATTTATAGTGATGGAACTTTGCGCGAAATTACCACCAGTAAGTCCCCAAACATCACTCTGCATTTTCCAAGAGAAGTGGAAAATAACTATTGATAAACAGTTATACATCCAGAAGAGAGCTAAGAAAACATGGTCCCATGAAGAAACTTGGCATGTACCTCCTCTACCTGGACCATCACAAGGAAATCTAAATCCTAAAGAAGCTTTATCAGGGATCAACCTTGAACTTCTTGCATAAAGAACTCCTTTGAGAAGAATCAAAACAGTTACGTGAATTTGGAAAGCATGAATGTGATGAATCATTAAATCAGCAGTTCCTAATGGGATTGGAGCTATAGCAACCTTCCCACCAACTTCTACTAAACTTCCATTAAAGACTTCGCTTAAAGCTTTGTGAGGTAAAGCTTCGGCAGTTCCTGCTAAAAGAGAAGTTCCAACAGCAGATGCTTGAATACTTTGTACCCATTGAGCAAAAATTGGCTGAAGTTGAATTGCAGAATCACTAAACATATCTTGGGGTCTACCCAAAGCTCTCATAGTATCGTTGTGAATATAGAGTCCAAAACTATGGAATCCTAACCACATACATACCCAGTTCAAATGACTGATTAGAGCGTCGCGAGCTTTTAGAATTCTGTCTAATACATTATCGATATGTTTTGCTGGATCATAATCTCTAACCATTGCAATTCCAGCATGTGCTCCAGCCCCAACTATGAATAATCCACCTATCCACATGTGATGAGTGAATAATCCAAGAACTGTCATATAGTCAGTAGCTATGTAAGGATATGGAGGCATCGCGTACATATGATGTGATACGAGGATACTTATTGATCCAAGCATTGCGAGGTTTACTGCTAACTGGGCATGTCTACTTTCTGCCATGAACTCAAAAAGACCTTGGTGACCTTTAGGAGCAGGGAATAATATTGGATCTCCTTGTTGTGAATCTAATATTTCTTTCATACTATGACCAATACCGTAATTGGTTCTATACATATGACCACCAATTATTGCTATTACACCAAAAGCTAAATGATGATGTGAAACGTCAGTCATCCATAAGCTTCCAGTTACAGGATTAAGTCCACCTTTAAATGTAAGAAAGTCTGAGAAAGCTAACCAATTTAGACTAAAGAAATTACCAGTGCCACTAGCTAATCCTGGAAATATCTGACCAATAATTTGTGGATCGCACAGTTGATGCGGCATTGGCATGTCTGCGATAGTTGCTATTTCTTTCCCATTGATTACTAGAGGAGAACCTGCATCAATAGCATCTAAGAGAGCTGCAGTTGGAGCTCCAATATGAATACAATGACCAGCCCATGCTAAAGATCCTAGTCCCACTAAACCAGCTATGTGATGATTAAGCATAGATTCAATATCTTGAAACCACTCCATTTTTGGAGCTGCTTTGTGATAGTGAAAAATTCCTGCATGTAGCATCAGTGCAGCCATTACTACAGCACCTATTGCCAAAGCCATCAATTCACTTTCATTAGTGATTCCCCATGCTCGCCACATGTGGAATATTCCTGAACTAATTTGAATTCCATTGTAGTTAGCACCAAGATCAGCATTAAGCATTTCTTGGCCAACTATTGCCCAAACTTGCTGGGCACCAGGTTTAACATGGGTTGGGTCAGCTAACCAACCTGAGTAATTAGAAAATCTAGCTCCATGGAAAAATGCAGCACTCATCCAAATGAAGATGACTGCAAGATGCCCAAAATGAGCTGAAAAGATTTTTCTTGTTGCTTCTTCAGCATCGCCAGTATGCACATCAAAATCATGTGCATCTGCATGCAAATTCCAGATCCAAGTTGTAGTTTTTGGACCCTTAGATAATTTACTTGACCAGAAACCTGGCTTATCTAATTTGGCAAAATCAATAGGTCTTGGATCAGCCTTTACGGGATCCTCCAAAACTTTCTTGTTTTTTTCTCCACTTTCTGGTGGGCTGATGGTCATCTAGCACCTCGAAAATAATTGACATTAAAGCCGATTGATCGAATCTTGGACTTATTTTTAATAATAATGTTCAAGAAAACGAATCCCCCGGAACTTTAGATATTCGTTTCAAAAATAATAAGGCAAAGATTCTTTCGTTATGCATTAACGTAACAAATGTTCTAATGATTGTTACTATATGAATATTTTGTTAAATTCTAGTCCATGACTAAATTATGAGTATTTTTACTTAAATATTACATAAATTTCTTAAATTTTTTTTTATATTTCAATGAAATTTTTTTAAATACAGCGACAGTATATAATTTTCAACATAACAAAAATAGTTTCTAAATTTGAAAGGAATCGCAATAGGTCTATCTCATAAATCAAAAGAAATTTTAAAAAGACTTAAGCAAACAGAGTTTGTTAATGACATATATATTGCAGGCTCTTCAAAAGATGATGAAGCAGATATTGAAGACTTACAAGTAAAAAAACCTAGAGAAATCTTACTTCAAAAATGGTCTGAACTGGATTTAATAATTTTTATAGGTTCAATAGGTGCATCAATACGAATAATAAATTCTTTTTTAACATCAAAAAATCAAGATCCTGGCGTTATTGTCATAGATAATAAATGTTCCAAAATAGTACCTTTAATTGGTTTACATCAGTCAAACACTCAAAATATCGCATTTCAAATTTCTAATTTATTTGGCGGCCAAATAATAGAAACTAATAATTCAAATGATGAAAGCTTCTTAAATCTTGATTCCTTTGGGAATGAATGGGGGTGGAAAAGATCTGGAAAAATAAAGGATTGGTCAAAAATAGTAATAAGACAAGCTAAGAACGAAAAAATATTTTGCAAACAATTATCTGGTAATAGTTTATGGAAAACTTCAGAATCAGCAAAGATTATTAATCAAATTGATGAAAAAGAAACAGAAAAACAAGATTCAACTTTTCATGTGAGTATATTCGAAAATCATAAAACCACTTGGCACCCTCGTGTATTATGGATTGGCATAGGTTGTGAGAGAAATACCAGCAAAGAATTAATAGCAAATTCTTTAAATAATTTTTTGAAATCAAGAAATTTATCACGGCATTCAATTGCGGGATTTGCAACTATTGATATTAAAAAAGATGAGGAAGCAATTTTAGAACTTGCTGAGGCCAATCACTTACCTATCAAGTTTTTTACTAAGGAAGATCTTTCAAGAATAATTGTCCCAAATCCTTCAATTGTTGTGCAAAAGGAAATTGGCACACCTTCTGTAGCAGAAGCTTCTTGCTTACTGGCAGCAGGAGAAGAATCAAAATTACTAGAAGAAAAAAGAATCTTTAAAAGTAAAGATTTTCTAAAAAGTAACTCTGGCGCAGTAACTATTGCTATAGCAGAATCAAAAAATCAATATAATCCAGAAAATGGGGAGATTCATATTATTGGAAGTGGGCCTGGAGATGTCTCCTTCTTAACCAATAATGCAAGAAAAGCCCTTTCAAGATGTACTGTTTGGATTGGATATAAGATGTATTTAGATTTGATTCAACCCTTAAAAAGAGGTGACCAAGTTTTTGTTGAAAGTAAACTTACCGAGGAAAAGGAAAGATGCATTAAAGCAATTAAAATGGCGGAAGAGGGAATAAAAGTAGCCTTAATTTCTTCAGGTGAATCTGGATTCTATGGAATGGCTGGTTTACTTTTGGAATTACTTCAAAAAATCAAAAAAGAATATAGACCTTACTTTGAAGTACATCCTGGTATAAGTAGTGTTCAATTAGCGGCTGCGTTGAGTGGAGCACCACTAATGAATGACTTTTGTTCAATAAGCTTAAGTGATAAGTTAACTCCATGGTCTTTAATAGAAAAAAGAATTGAAGGAGCTCTTACAGGTGACTTTGTTATAGCTTTATTTAATCCTCAATCAGTTGAAAGAAATTGGCAGTTAAAAAGTGTGATTCATCAATGTTTAAAATCTAGGCCAGGTAATACTCCTGTTTTAATAGCTAGACAAGTAGGTAGAGAAAATCAATCAAAAAAATTTTTTACTTTAAAAACTATCCCTATTAAAGAAATAGATATGTTATCAATAATAATTATTGGCAATTCTCAAACCACATTAATAGATGATATATTTATTACGCCAAGAGGATATTTAGATAATTAAGTTTACATAATAAATAAATTAACCATTGAATTTGATGCTTTGCTTTTTTTTAATAAGAATACTAGTATTTTTAATAAGGGATTAAGAAAATACATTGAAAAATATTGGTTTAATTCTATTTGACATTGATGGTGTAATACGCAGCGTAGAAAATAGTTACAGACTTTCATTAAAAAAAACAGTCCACAAATTTTCAGGATGGGAGCCAAGTTATGAGGATATTGATAATGCAAAAAATGAAGGAATCTGGAATAATGACTGGGATTTAAGTTTAGAATTTATAAAAAGATTTAAAAAAAAAAGGGGCTCAAACTTTAAATTACCTCAAAGAGAGGAAATAGTTAAATGTTTTGAAGAATTTTACTTTGGAGGCGATCCAAACGAAGATAGCAAATATTGGTCTGGATTTATAAGAAATGAGGAATTATTAGTTGATAAAAAGTTTTTTGATTTATTAGAAAGCAATGGAATAATTTGGGGTTTTGTAAGTGGTGCAGAGTCTGCCTCTGCAAAATTTGTTTTAGAAGAAAGACTTGGACTAAAATCACCTCCATTAATATCTATGGAAGATGCCCCAGACAAACCTGATCCTACTGGTTTTATTAACATAGCAAAAAAGCTTCTTGTAAATAAATTTAGCGAATCAAATATTCCCATTGCATATGTAGGTGATACTATTGCAGACATAAATACAGTTATAAACGCTAGAAAGCAAATACCATCTCAGAAATTTATAAGTATTGGAATAGCTCCCCCTCATTTACATTTAAAATCTCGATTAAAAGAACGCAATTCATACGAAAAAAATCTAGAAAATGCTGGGGCTGACTTGATTCTAAATTCTATTTATGACGTTAAAAATATTAATCTTGAAATGTTTTAAAAAATTATTAATTTAAAAATATAACTTAATTGGGTTCAGATAGAGATTTTAAGGATTCAATTTTAAAAGCTCTTTATTGCATGAAATGAAATCTTTAAAGGAGATTTAATTAGTTTCGAATAAAAAATTATCCAGAACAAAATTATTTTAATTTATCATCTTCAGAAAGCAGGCGACATTTTCCCATAGATATTTCGATGAATTCTTCAATATTGATAGTATCTTTAAGAATATCTTTCTTTGTTTGATATTGCTCTTCCATAATTTCATTTAATTCAGTAAAAACAAAATTTGCAGTATCTATCCGAGTATTTAATAAAAAGTTGCTTTGTGTTATTTCATTAATTGAAGATCCCACAATTTTTTTATCTACTGGTTTTATATCTTCAACAAAAAGAGTTTCCACATTATTATCCAACCTTGATTCCGAATATGAAGAGATTACTAAAGATTGTTGAGGCATTATTTTAAAACTTTGATTTGTTTTAGGAAAACCAGTAATAGTTGCCGAGTTGCCATTTATCTTAGCAATACCTTTTTCCAAATCGTAGGTCAAAAATATAATCTTTGATTGTTTATCCAAATCTGAAAGAAACTTCGTAGGAAATTTTTTAAGTCGATCTTTAGCATCAACAAATTCTCTCTCCTCTATGAAATAGGATCTATTTTTCTTACATTCCCAAGAATACGAAGAGGCATTCAAAAAGGGGCCAGAAAAAATTGAATATATACAAATTCCAAATATTCCAGCAAACTGTTGTAAAGAAAAAAGATTTTTTTTCAAAGAAATGAACTCCTTAAAATAAAAATTTCAGTTATTTTTGATTATTAAAATTCAAAAAGAAAAACAAATTTATAATCAACCTTTAACTTCCAATAATTTACATTTTCCAATAGATAAATCAATTACCTCTTCAAGATCTAATGTACTAGATTCATTATCATCAGAGTCAATTGTAAAAACAGAATCGTCATTAATAGATATACTTAAGGTAGAAAAATCTGAAGAAGAATTAGCATCTTCAATCGTAAAATATTTTTTATCTTCCACTAAAGTCTGCTTTTCTTTCATAATACTTTTCTTGAAAAAACTAGTCTCACGTTTAGTTTGCTGTTCAATATTACTAGCGGATGAAAAAAAAGTGATGGGAACTAAAGTATTTTTTTTTGAATAAAAATTTTTCGTTTCAATTATCTCACCATCGGGATTTTCAATTGTCTCATTATGATATTTTACTTCACCCTTTGCTTCTAAATCTCCTACGATCACCCTTACTGGGGATCCATTAATAGAGCCAGTTTTTTTCTTAAAATCATAAGTTACTGAAAAAGTTTTTAATTCCTTATCTTCAAGAAATAAATTCGGATATTTTTTTAAATCGTTTTTTGCATTTACATGACTTTTACCAACAATACTATATGATTTAATCTCTTTACATTCCCACTTATGGGAAAAAGAATAAGTTGGTAAAGAGAAAATAAGGGGGGGTAAACAAATTCCGAAGTAACTTGAAAATCTTTTTAGATAGCAAAAATTATTCCTTAACACATTTAAAATTTGTTTCTTTTTTAATATTAGTCTATAGAAATTAATTATTTGGTAAAACTAATTTTTAAATATTTTAATTAGGAATTTTGCTTAACAACATCCTTAACGATAATAATTTTTAAATGTAATTAACAAATTTTCTTATCTAAGTGTCTTCGTATCAATCATTTAGACAGGATATAAATAATCCTGAGTCCTAATAATCACGGAGAGGGAGGGATTCGAACCCTCGACAAAAGTTACCTCCTGTAACTCCTTAGCAGGGAGCCGCTTTCAACCACTCAGCCACCTCTCCAGTTATTATAGATTATCAATTTATTAGCAAAGATTCAAAATTTTTTATTTAATCGAAATGTCTAGTTAACTTGAACTCTCGGTAATCTATTTTTAAAAGAACAAAGAATTTCCCATGGAATAGTATTAGATTCTCTTGCCCAATCAATAGGAGAAATTGTTTTTTCCCCATCAGATCCTAGCAATGTCATTGTACTACCAATTTTAATTTCATTTGAACCTGTTATGTCCACCATCATTTGATCCATAGTAATCGATCCTACCTGGGGATAAAATGTATTATTGTGTAAAACCTTTATCTTTCCTGAAAGATTTCTGGGAACTCCATCTGCATAACCAATACTTAATACAGCTAATTTAGTTTTTCTACCACATACAAAGTTTCCCCCATAACTTACACCTACACCTTCATCAACAATTCTTATAAAAGCTACTTTGACCTTCAAAAATAAAGCTGGTTTAAGAGGTAAATTATTACCTATTTTTTGAATAGGGCTATATCCATACATAGAGAGCCCAACACGAACCATATGAAAATGAAAATCATGACTGAGAAGCATTCCTGCAGAATTAGCTAAATGAATCGTAATATCATGATTGCTATCAATTTTAATTTGACTTAATAATTCCTTAAATTTCTGCCTTTGTAATTGTGTAGTACTTTGAGACTCTAATGAGTTATGTTCATCTGCGGATGATAAATGACTATATATTCCCTTAATAGAAATATGTTCATAAGATTTTATTTTTTCAAATTGCTGAACAAATTTATTACATTCAAACCCTAATCTTGACATTCCAGTATCAACTTTAAGATGTAAAGAAAATTTTAACCCAAATTGCTTACCAATATTATTGCAAATTAAACACTCTCTTATACTACTTATAGTTGGCATAAGATCGTTTTTAAATGATATGATTAAGTCCTTTTTTGTGTATAGATTTCCAAGAATAAGAATTGGTTTTTTCACTCCAGAAGAACGTAGATAAATCCCTTCTTGTAAAGTTGCAACTCCTAATTGCGAAGCTCCACCTTTAATAGCATATTCAGATACTACTTTTGCGTCATGTCCGTATCCATCAGCCTTAACAACTGCCATAAATTGACAACTTTTTTTTAATTGAGATCTTAAATACCTTACATTTGTTTCCAGAGCTTTACCTTTTACTTCTATCCATGCTCTTTGTTTTGGATCTATATCTTTTTCAAAATTTGAATATTTATCAAAATTAAATCCCTGATTTGTTCGCCGAATTTGCATTAACCTTACACAATTTTGTGCGTTTATTGAAATATACAGTTAGCATGACATGTAAATTGAATTTTGGCATGGGCCAGACTCTAGTTTTAAATGCATCTTATGAACCTTTAAACATCACTTCTTGGAGAAGAGCGGTTGTTTTAATGATAAAAGGTAAAGCAGAAAGCTTAGAGGAAGATTTATCTTATTCAATACATAGCGGCAGAAAATTACCTACAGTTATAAGACTTCGTCACTACGTAAAGGTACCTTTTAGAGATGTTTCTTTAACAAGAAAAAATATTCTTCTTAGAGACAATAATACCTGCCAATACTGTAACTATAGAGGTAGTAATCTATCAATAGATCATGTTTTACCAAGGAGCAGAGGAGGAACTGATACTTGGGAAAATGTTACTACAGCATGTCTTAGATGTAACGTACAAAAAGGTAACCGCACCCCAGAAGAGGCAAATATGCCTTTAAAAAGAAAACCTTACCGTCCACTCAGCAATCTCAATTTTGAGGCAACTAGACAAATAGACTCTGGCAAGCATAAAGAATGGGGTAAATACGTAATAGGGGTGGCAATCTAATAAAAAATCTTATTAAACCTGGTTATTGAAATCTTCCATCATTATCTTTTGTTCTCGGGCAATACATGCATCAATTACTTCATCCAATTGACCTGCGAGAATTGGTTCTAGTGAAAAATTAGAACCTAATCTATGATCAGTTGTCCTATTATCTTTAAAATTATAAGTTCTAATTTTTTCACTCCTATCACCAGTTCCCACCTGCGAAAGCCTTTGTGATCTCTCTTTAGCATTAGCTTCCTTTAATTGAATTTCATATAATTTAGCTCTTAGAATTTCCATTGCTCGTTCACGATTTTGCAATTGAGATCTCTCTTGAGTACAAAAAACTCTTATACCTGTTGGCTTATGAAGAAGATCAATAGCTGTCTCTACCTTATTTACATTTTGCCCCCCTGCACCTCCTGATCTTGCTGTACCAACCTCTAAATCAGTTGGATCAATCTTAACCTCAACAGGATCAGCTTCAGGCATTACAGCAACTGTAGCCGTAGAGGTATGAACTCTACCTTGAGATTCAGTAGCTGGAACTCTTTGAACTCTATGTACACCAGCTTCGAATTTAAGTTGACTATATACAGAATCTCCCTTAACAGAAATAACTAACTCTTTGAAACCTCCCATATCGGATTCAGAAGCACTAACAGGTCTTACAGACCACCCAATTTTTTGTCCATATCTTTCGTACATTCTTGCCAGATCCCCAGCCCATATACATGCCTCGTTACCTCCAGCACCAGCTCTTATCTCAAGCATTACACTTCTCTCATCCCTTGGATCTTTAGGTAATAAGGCGATTGTGGTTTTTTGAATAAGTTCTTCCTTAAATACCTCCAAGTTGGTTAATTCCTCATTTATTAAAGATTCCATCTCTTTATCATTTCTATTCTCTTTTAGAAGATTTTTCGAATCTTCAATCTCTTTATCTGTATTAAGCAACTTATTAAAATCCATAACTAGAGGTTCTAATTTTGACCTTTCTCTTGCTATTGATTCCAATTTTTTTGGATCATTAGCTATATCAGGATCAGCAAGCTGTACTTCCAAATTTTCAAAACTTTCTGAAGCAGTTTTCAACCTTGCAATTAATGTTGAGTATTCCAATTGAAATTATGCTTAATTTTTGAAAATTCTATTTTTTAGAATCTTTTTCTTCTTTTTGCTCTTTTGCTGTAGCTGAATTAGCTGAACCCATACCATATTTTTTCATAAACCTATCAACTCTACCCTCTGTATCAAGAATTTTTTGAGTTCCAGTAAAAAAAGGATGATTACCACTCCATACATCAACATGAAGTTCAGGCTGAGTTGAGCCCGTAGTCATTACAACTTCGCCATTACAAATAACTTTTGCATCTGGATACCATTTTGGGTGAATTTCTGATTTTGGCATAAGTAAAATTCCTTTAACGTTTAGAGAATTGTGGAGCTTTTCTTGCTTTTTTAAGACCATATTTTCTTCTTTCTTTAGCTCTTGGATCTCTACTTAGATGACCCTCATTTTTTAGAGGTTTCCTGTTATCAGGTGATAATTCGCAAAGTGCTCTTGCTGCTCCTTGCTTAATAGCATCTGCTTGACCTGTCAAGCCACCACCAAAAACATTCACTAATATATCATAAGAATTCTCAAGACCTAATGTCTGCAAAGGGGCTTTTATTGAACTTAAGTGAAGAGGATTGAAATTTAGGTAATCATCTCCTGAACGACCATTAATTTTAATTTGCCCATTGCCCGGAATCAAACGAACTCTAGCTACTGAAGTTTTTCTTCTTCCTGTTCCCCAATAAACCGCTTTGTTTTTTATTTGACTATTCATTTTATTAAATTAACTATTTAATAATACAGGATTTTGGGCAGCATGAGGATGATCCGCACCCTTATAGACTTTTAGTTTTTTAAATTGCTGTCTTCCTAAAGAGTTATGAGGCAGCATTCCCTTAACAGCTTGCTCGATGATTCTCTCAGGAATTCTTTCTTGAAGAGACTCAAATTTCTCAACTTTCATTCCTCCTGGTCTTCCAGAATGTCTCCTATAAAGTTTCTGTGATGCTTTTTTACCTGTTACCTCAACTTTTTCGGCGTTTACAACAATTACAAAATCTCCAGTATCTAAATGAGGAGTAAAAGTTGGTTTATTTTTACCTCTTAATACAGTTGCAATTTCTGTAGCAAGCCTTCCAAGCGTCTTATCTTGTGCGTCAAATAAAAACCAATTTCTTTCAATGGCTTCTAAAGACGGAGTAATTGTTTTATTCATTTACCAAATTTATAAAAAATAAATTTAAAGTTAGTTATAAATTCTACCTCATAGGAGGAAAATTAAACAACAATTTTGGATAATTTCACAAATTATTCGCTTTAAATAAATTAATTTAAGAAAAACCCTTTATTAAAAATACCGGGAAAAAATCATTGTTCTTGATCTTGTTAAAAACATTTTCTTCATAAACAGCATTTACAAAACATAAACCTTTAGCTGGAGCAGATTCTTTAACATCATTTTTCTTTTTGTTTACCCATCTATCTGTAAAAATTTCTGGTGATATTTTTTTTTCTCCAACTAACACTAATTGCCCAACAATTAAACGAACCATTCCATAGAGAAAACCAGTAGCTTTTATATCAACATAAATCAAATCCTCTACCCTTTTTATATTTATATTTTTTATTCTTGTAATTGAATTTAACCTATTGCTTCCACTTTTCTGAAAAGCAAAAAAGTCATGCTCTCCTACCATTTTCTTTGAAACATTTGACATTAAAACTTCATCTAATACCCTTTGGTATCTATGCCATGACCAATTGTTTATAAACAAGTTATTGAATTTACTGTTATTGATAACATATCGATAATGTCTATACATTGCAGAATGGCATGCATGCCAATTATCTTTAACCTGAACTGATTCCAAGATTCTGATAGTTGGGGGTAAAATACAATTTAGGACATCTGAATACCTATTGCCTGGAATAACGCAATCGACATCGAAGTGAACTACTTGACCTGAGGCATGAACCCCAGCATCAGTTCTACCAGCTGCAAAAGTTTTTACTTCATGCTGTGTAATCTTAAAAAGAGATTTCTCTAGAATATCTTGAACTGTAGTTGCATTTTTTTGTCTTTGCCAACCTGAATAATTCAAGCCATCATATTGGACAAGTAGAGCTACCCTTTTCAAAAGTTAATTTTTAGTCAAAAGCCTCTTTATTAACTAAATTAAACAAGCTCAATTATAGCCATCTGAGCATTATCACCTTTTCTAGATACGGTTCTGACTATACGTGTGTAACCACCTTTTCTATCTCCATATCTTTCTTTTGCTTTTTCAAATAATGAATGAACTAATTTCTTATCATAAATATATCCAATAGCCCGTCTCCTTGAAGCCAAGCTTCCTTCTTTAGCTAGTGAAATCATTCTTTCGGCTTCATTTCTTAAAGCTTTTGCCCTAGCTTTTGTTGTTGTTACTCTACCTTCTCTAATTAATTGTGTAGTCAAACCTCTTAAAAGAGCTTTCCTCTGGTCAGCTGGTTTACTTAATAATGGAATTCTTAGTTGGTGTCTCATAATCTTAGAAGTTAAACTGAGGTTCTGCTTTGTGGAATAGAAATTCCTATCCGCTCAAGAGCTTCAATAACCTCATCTGCAGATTTGGAGCCAAAGTTCTTAATTTCTAGAAGATCTTCATAGCTAAAGCCCATTAAATCTGAAACTGAGTTAACTTGCGCTCTTTTTAGACAATTATATGCTCTAACGGACAAGTTTAGTTCCTCAAGAGGAATCTGAGCTTCAGGAGATGGTTCAGGTTCTTCAGGAATCTCTTCCACCATTGTAACAGTAGCAAGAGGTTGAAAAAGTTCTATCAATTGGTTTGCAGCTTCAGCAATAGCATCATCAGGACTAGTTGATCCATCTGTTACTACTTCCATTTTTAATCTTTCTCTACCTGTTCCACCTTCCGCTACAGCAGTTTCATCAATGGTAAAATTGACTCTCTTAACTGGCATAAATACAGCATCTATTTGAAGTAAATCAATAGCAGTTGTCTCTTCATTCTTACGGTCTACTGGTCGATATCCCACACCTCTTTCAACGTGGATTTCCAACTCCAAGTTGTGGCCCTCCTGA
Organism: Prochlorococcus sp. AG-449-J16; assembly: GCA_003209565.1. Lineage (GTDB taxonomy): Bacteria > Cyanobacteriota > Cyanobacteriia > PCC-6307 > Cyanobiaceae > Prochlorococcus_A. Next base: position 45,935 of record QCQK01000005.1, read on the forward strand.
ATAGTTGCAATGGGTTTTTCACCATCAACTATTTCAACTTGAGATGAGAATTGGATATCATTAGCCTTTACCTCCATCGGACCACTTGCTACTAACCTACCAATTTCAAGCTCTGGATTAGAACTATTAATTGATAGTTGCTTACAATTGAGAAGAATATCTAAAACATCTTCTCTAACTCCAGGAATAGTTGCGTATTCATGATTAATTCCTGCTATTCGTACTGCGGTCACTGCACTTCCTTCAAGTCCTCCCATAAGGACTCTTCTAAGCGAGTTTCCCAAAGTTGTGGCTTGTCCCCTTTCTAGAGGGCCAATTAAAAAAGTTCCTGTTTGGGAGCGATCATCTGCTATTTGATGGTCGATTCTGTCAATCTGGTATTGCAACACGGAAAAAATAGGGTTAAAAGTTTTTTTTGGGGGAGGGGTGTGGAGAATGGTTAAGACCTAAACGCGTCTCCGCTTAGGTCTTCTACATCCATTATGAGGTAATGGAGTTACATCTCTTATTAGAGTTATTTCTAAACCGGCCACTTGTAAAGCTCTTATGGCCATTTCCCTACCTGACCCTGGACCTCTTACTAATACTTCTATTTGCCTCATGCCTTGATCAAGCGCTCTCCTTGCTGCTGCTTCAGCTGCTGTTTGAGCTGCAAATGGAGTGCCTTTACGAGCTCCTTTGAATCCACTAGCGCCTGCAGAAGACCAAGAGATTACATGTCCAGAAGTATCTGTTATTGAAACGATAGTATTATTAAAAGTACTTTGAATATGCACCACACCGTTAGGTACATTCCGTTTAGTTTTCTTTGAACCTGTTTTTTTTACTGTAGCTGCCATGATGATTTAATTTAAAAATTCAATGTTTAAATGGATTTAGTTAATTATTTTTTTCTTCCAGCAACTGTTTTCCTTGAACCCCTTCTTGTTCTTGCATTAGTCCTAGTTCTTTGGCCTCTTACTGGAAGACTCATTCTATGCCTTCTTCCTCTTACACATCCTATATCTTGTAAACGCTTTAAGGCCATTCCCTCTTTTCTTCTCAAATCTCCCTCTAAAGTAAATTCCTCTGTAGCACCTCTAAGTTTTTGTACATCAGAATCTGAAAGATCTTTGACACGAATATCCGGGTTTACACCCGTATTAGCAAGAATTAGTTTTGATCTTGTCAAACCAATTCCATAGACGTATGTAAGTGCAATTTCTACTCGCTTTTCGCGAGGTATGTCAATTCCTGCAATCCTGGCCACGTGTTTTGAGTAAGTAAAAGTTTTAATTATAGGGTTTTAATTTAACCCTGACGCTGTTTATTGCGAGGTCTTTTCTTGTTGATAACATAGATTTTACCTCTTCTCCTCACGATCTGATCGTCAGGACTGATTTTTTTGACTGAAGATCTGACCTTCATAGGGGTTTAACAAATAAAACGTTAATATTATATTCTACATCATCATCAAGCCATTTTTTGTTTGATGTCGGAGGAAATAATTTTTAAATCTCTATTAGCGTCAATATATTCCAGCAATGAACGATCCTTAAAATATTGAATTAAAGGTTCTGTAGTTTTTTTATAAATATCAACTCTTGTTTTAATAGTCTCTTCCGTATCATCTTTTCGACCTCTTAAAAGCAAACGCTTAATTAGAACTTCTTCTGGAATATCTAAGTAAAAAACTACTTCTAAAGGTTGATTTATTTCAGTTAAGACATCATTTAGTGAATTTGCTTGAGATAAATTTCTTGGGTAGCCATCTAGTATCCAACCTTTATTATCCTTATCTAAATTTTGTTTTACTATCTTTAATACAAGTTCGTCACTAACAAGTTCTCCCCGATTAATAATATCTTTTACCTGTCTACCAAGGATAGTATTCATTTCTATTTCTTGTCTTAATAATTCCCCTGTTGAAAGATGCAAATAAGAACTAGTTTTGCTTAGTAATTCCGCCTGAGTCCCTTTTCCTGCTCCAGGAGCTCCTAAAAATAGTAAATGTTTTTTCATTAATTATTTATTAGTCCCTCATACCTTTGAGAAATAACATACGTTTGAATTTGCTTAGCAGTATCAATGGCAACCCCCACAAGAATAAGTAAGGATGTAGCGCCCAAACCTTGAAAAGTTTGAACGTTTGTCGCTCTCTCTACTGCGGCTGGAATTATAGCTACTGAACCAAGAAATAAACCTCCTAATAATGTCAACCTATTTTGTATGCCTGATAGGTAGTTTGCGGTATTTGTTCCTGGTCTAACTCCTGGAATTGCAACTCCTCCTTTCTTTAAATTTGACGCCACATCAATTGGATTAATTGTGAGAGATGCATAAAAATAAGAGAATCCTAAAATTAGGGAGAAGAATGTTAGAGCATATGGCCATGGATTAGAAGATCCTGGATTTAAACTACTCGCCAATTTAATTAAGACTGGATTACCTGTAATATTTGCAATTGTTATTGGTAAAAAAATTAAAGCAGAGGCAAAAATTATTGGCATAACTCCTCCTGCATTCAATTTCAATGGTAAATAACTTTGCCTTGTAGGAAGTAATGTTGAATTACCTATTTGCCTTTTTGCACTAACAATAGGAATACGTCTTGCTCCCTCTTGGACAAAAATTATCCCAACAATAGTCAGTAAAAATACTCCAACTAAAACTGCTATACCTAAAACATCTCCTCTATCACCAGTTTGAGCTTTTTCAATGGTTGAACTTAGAGCCTTAGGTAAAGTCGAAACGATATTTAAAAAAATTACCAATGAAGCTCCCTGACCTATCCCTTTCTCGGTAATAATTTCACTAAACCACATTACTAACATTGAACCAGTAACTAAAGCTATGGATGTTTGCAAGACGAATGCAGTTTCGCTTATGCCTTCGATAGCATATTGTCTAAGAATTAAAGAAAAAATTATACTCTGCAGAAAACCCCATCCTAAGGAAACATATCTTGTTATTTGTGCAATTTTTCTTCTACCTGCCTCTCCCTCATTCTTTTGTAAATCTTCAAGTACTGGCAGTGAAGCTGTAAGCAGTTGAATAATAATTGATGCATTTATAAAAGGGAGTATACCCAATGCAAATATGCCTAGGGTTGAAATTCCTCCACCAGTAAAAATATCTAAAAAACCTATTAATTGCCCACCTTGATCTATAAAACTCTTGAAAGCAACCCTATCAATACTTGGCATGGGGATGTAGATGCCTAGTCTAACTAAAAGAAGAAGACCTAAAGTTGTTAAAACTCTACCCCTTAATTCCTTATTTAAAAATAATTGTGAAAGTATTTCAGAAGCGCTAGGATTTCTACTTTTGTTGACGAACATTTTAAAGCTTTATTAAATTTTTTTAAATTTATTTTTTATTAATAAGCTCGCAAGATCCACCTGCTTCCTCAATTTTTTGTTTTGCAACTTTTGTGAATGCATGAGCTTGTACTGTTAACTTTACATTTACTTTTCCATTACCAAGAATTTTTAACGGAAATTTTGGCTTAAAAATCAATCCTTTCTTAACTAACGAATCCAAATTAACAGTTTCGTTTTCTTTGAAGTCATTTAGTTTATCTAAATTTATTATCGAAAATTTCTTTTGATTAATTATTTCAAAGTGCTTTAGTTTTGGGACTCTCCTATACAAAGGCATTTGGCCACCTTCGAAACCTGGACGTGTGGGTCTTCCTGAACGTGACTTTTGTCCTCTCATCCCAAAGCCACATGAAGCACCCTGTCCAGCTGCAATACCTCTACCCTTTCTTAATTTTTTCTTTCTAGAGCCAGGGTTTGATTTAAGTGTATTTAATGTTGAAGTCATAATTTTCAAGAGTAGAGCTGTTCAAGTGAGATCCCTCTCTCCCTTGAGGCAGATTTGTGTGTTCTTAATTGTGAAAGAGCTACCATAGCAGCTCTCGCGTTATTCAAAGGTGTTTTACTACCTAATCTTTTAGCTAAGACATTTTTTATGCCCGCCAATTCTAAAACTGTTCTAATTGAACCACCAGCAATTACACCTGTACCTGGAGCAGCTGGCCTAATAAGTACATTAGCAGCACCATCTCTACCTTTAGATAAAGTTGGTATTGAATTATTTGGAGTTAATGGAACCCTAACAAGATTCTTTTTACCATCTGAAACTCCTTTCCTTACCGCACCAATCACATCTCCAGCTTTTCCAACTCCAACTCCAACTTGACCTTTTTCATTACCAACTACAACAATTGCTCTGAAACTCATTTTTTTACCGCCTTTAACCGTTTTAGATACTCGTCGTATTTGAACAACTCTTTCTTGCCAATCAGAATCTCTCTCAAGATTCTTTGAATCCCCTCTTCTATTTCTTTTTCGATCATTATTACGATTATTCTTTTTTGAGTCACTGGGGTTAGTCCCAGGAACGTCATTAGTTTTGGATTGAGTTTTTTGTTTTGTTGGAGTGTCAGTCATGATGAAAATTAAAAGTTAGAATTCTAGGCCAGCCTCTCGAGCAGCTTCTGCAAGAGCTTTTACTCTACCATGATATAAATTTCCTCCACGGTCAAAAATTACTTGCTTGATTCCCTTTTTTATTGCTCTTTTAGCTAATAATTTTCCAACAATGGAAGAAGAATTACAATCAGAGGGTAATTTCTCAGATTTTTCTTTGAGTTCCTTATCAACAGTTGAAGCTGAGCAAATAGTTGTTTGAGCGCTATCATCTATAACCTGGGCATAAATATGATTGTTGGAGCGAAAAACAGACAATCTTGGACGCGTGGCATCTCCAATTAAGAATCTCCTTAATCTTCTATGTCTTTTTTGGGTTTGTAATTTCCTAGAAAGTTTGGTCATTTTTTTAATTGGTATTATTTTTTGCCAGATTTACCAGCTTTTCTGAGAATTCTCTCATCATGGTATTTAATTCCTTTACCTTTATAAGGTTCGGGAGGTCTAATTGATCTGATTTTTGCTGCTTCATTACCAACAATTTCCTTATCAATTCCAGAAACAGTAACGTTTGTATTACTCTCAACTTTGTATGTTATACCATCAGGGGGGATCATTTCTACAGGATGGCTATATCCTGCACTTACTATTAGATTTTTACCTTTTACTTGTGCTCTTGATCCAACTCCAACAATTTCAAGTTTTTTTGAAAAACCTTGACTAACCCCTTCAACCATATTGGCTATTAAGGCTCTACATAAACCATGTCTTTGCCTTGAATGAATTTTGGTTGTAGTAGGACTTACGACAACAGTATTTTCTTTTTTATCGAAACTAACTCCCTCAGGCATTAATCGTTTTAATTCACCTTTAGGACCTTTAACAGTAACTTTTAATCCATCAAAATCAACGGTGACTTTATCTGGGATTATTATTGGTGTTTTTCCAAGTCTTGACATAATTAATTCTCCTTAATAAACATAGCAAAGGACTTCGCCGCCAATGCCTTGCTTTCTAGCATCGCGATCACTCATGACCCCTTTAGAAGTAGAGATGATAGCAACTCCAAGACCTCCTAGAACTTTTGGTAAAGCCCTAGTATTTTTATAAATTCTCAAACCAGGTTTACTCACTCTTTGCATAGATCGAATAGTTGGGAATTTATTTTTCCCACTATATTTAAGACCAAGTATTATTTGTGATTTATACCCTTCACCTTCCTCATTAATATCAGAAATGAAACCCTCTTTTTGAAGCACTTTAGCGATACTTAAGGACATTTTTGAACTTGGAATTGTTGTTGATGTATGCTTTTTCTGACTCGCATTTCGAATTCGAGTAAGCATATCTGAAATAGGATCGTGATTTGACATAGTTTTAATTTAATTCTTACTAAAAGGCATTCCTAACTCTTGCAAGAGAGCTTTACCTTCTTGATCTGATCTTGCACTAGTTACAATAGTTATATCCATACCTCTTATTGAATCTATTTTATCAAAAGAGATTTCAGGAAAAATTAATTGTTCTTTTACTCCAAGGGTATAATTACCTCTCCCATCAAAACTTTTTGGATTAACTCCTCTAAAGTCTCTTATTCTTGGCAAAGCTAGATTAATAAATCTCTCTAAAAAGGAATACATCCTGTCTCCTCTCAAAGTTACAGTACAACCAATAGCCATTCCTTCACGAATTTTAAAACCCGCGATAGCTTTTTTAGCCCTAGTGACAAGAGCCTTTTGTCCAGTAATTGTTGCCATTTCGTTTAAAGAAGCTTCTAAAGCTTTTGAGTTTGAAGCAGCTTCACCAAGACCTCTATTGACATTAACTTTGACAACTTTAGGAACTTGATGAATATTTTTAAGGCCAAGGTCTTTTAGAAGTTTTGGTCTAATTGATTCCTTGTAGCGATTTTTTAGAGTCATAATTTTTTGTTAATTCTGGTCTTTGTCAGAATTGATAAATTAGAAAAAATTTAAATCTGATTACTGATGAAAAATTAATCAATTACTTCACCAGTTTTTTTCAATCTTCTTTTCTTTACTCCTTCTTTGTCAATAAAGTATTCAATCTTACTTGTAAGATTTTTATCCTTTGAAAAGAACATTACATTCGAGGCATGTAAAGATGCTTCTTCTGTAAGTATTCTTCCTGTCTCTCCTTCCTGAGTTGGTTTTACGTGTTTAGTCCTTAGATTAATACCTTTAACTACTACTCTATTTTCAAGGGGTATAGTTTTTAAAACCTCTCCAGTTTTCCCTTTTTCCTTACCGTTAATTACTTTTACCAAATCTCCAGTTTTGATCCTCATTTTTATTCTTTGGAAATTTTTCTTTTGTTTTAGTGAATCCAACATTTAAATTACCTCCGGAGCAAGAGAAACAATCTTAGTATAATTTTTATCCCGCAGTTCTCTAGCTACAGGACCAAAAACTCTAGTACCTTTTGGATTCTTATCTTCATTAATCAAAACTGCAGCGTTATCATCAAATCTGATTGAATTTCCAGTATTTCTTCTTAATGTTGCTTTGGTTCTAACGATTACAGCCTTTACAACTTCAGATTTCTTAACTCCCATATTCGGAAGAGCATCTTTTACAGTTGCAACAATTACATCGCCAACATGGGCGTATCTTCTGTTGGATCCTAAAACTCTAATACATTGAAGTCTTTTTGCACCACTGTTATCAGCAACTGTTAGATATGTTTCTTGTTGAATCATTTTTTAACCTCCTTAACCTGATTTGTTTTATTAAGAATCTCTTCTATTGCCCATCTTTTATGAGCACTCAACGGTCTAGTCTCTCTAATTTTAACCCGATCACCCAAAACACATGTATTTTCGGGATCATGGGCCTTATATCGTGTAGTTCTACTTACAATTTTTTTATAAGTAGGATGAGGATATCTGTTGATAACGGCAACAACAACTGTTTTGTCCATTTTGTCGCTGACCACAGTACCAATTCTTTCTTTAAGTGCCATAACTAATAATTAATCAGAATTTGTTTTAGAAGAAGATTGACTTTTACTGAGAGTTAGTAATTGCGCAACTTGTTTCTTGATAATTTTAAATTTATGAGTTTCATTAAGCTGTCTGGTAGCTTGCTTGAATCTCAAATCAAAAAGATCTTTTCTTAATTGGTCAATCTTTTCAGTAATTTGAGAAGAATTTAATTTTTTAAATTCTTTAAGAGACTCTGAGTTTTTCATTGTTTAACCTCCTCTTGAGATTTTTTGCTATTTTTTGAATCTTCTTGGGAGGAGGCTTCTAGATTATTCTTAGTAGAGATAAACTTTGTTTTTACAGGAAGTTTATATTGAGCCAGGCGCATAGCTTCCTTTGCAATCTCCTCACTGATATCTTCACCGCCCATTTCAAAAAGTATTCTTCCAGGTTTTACAACTGCGACCCAAAACTCTGGATTACCTTTACCAGAACCCATTCTGGTTTCGGCAGGTCTCATGGTTACGGGTTTATCAGGAAATATTCTTATCCAGATTTGACCACCACGTTTGATATATCTAGTCATAGCTCTTCTGCTTGCTTCAATCTGACGTGCAGTTACCCAGCCACAGTCTTGAGCTTGGAGAGCAAATTGACCGAATGCAATGGTATTACCTTTTGAGGCTACACCCCTCATTCTGCCTCTATGTTGTTTACGGAATTTAGTACGTTTTGGACTAAGCATTTTTATACCTCCTATGAATTCTCATTTGAACGATCCTCAAATTGCTGAGGTCTTCTACTAGCTTTCCTCTTAGGGCTCGCACCCACAGGGATAGTTTGTTCTTCTTTAGGGAGAACTTCACCTTTGAAAACCCAAACTTTAATGCCTAGAACACCGTAAGTTGTATTAGCTTCACGTGTTGCGTAGTCAATTTCAGCTCTCAAAGTATGTAAAGGTACCCTACCTTCTCTAGTCCATTCAGTTCTAGCTATTTCAGCACCATTCAACCTTCCCCCTACTTGAATTTTAAGACCTAGAACTCCAGCCCTTTGAGCCCTTTGCAAGGCCATCCTTATAGTTCTTCTAAAGGCGACTCTTTTTTCTAGTTGTTGAGCAATATATTCAGCTAGTAAAAAAGCATCAGCGTCTACGCGTTCAACTTCAACAACGTTTATTCTAACTTGCCTTGTTCTATCACCTATAGTTTTTTGAATGCCAGATCTTAATTCTTCAATACCACTTCCTTGTCTTCCAACTATAACTCCTGGTCTTGCTGTTTTTAATTCAAGTTCCAGTTGGTCAGCTTTTCGCGCAATTAAGACATCGCTAATTCCTGCTGCTCCATATTTTTTTTGTATGAAGGTACGAATTTTAAAATCTTCTTGGAGAAGAATTGGATATGTTTTAGAAGTAGCAAACCACTTAGAGCGATGCTCTTGTGTAATTCCTAGTCTTAGTCCTGAAGGATGTATTTTATGTCCCATTAGTTTTGTACCTCCGCATTAGTTTGAGTAGGAGCACACTCAACAGAAATACTGATGTGGCAAGTCTGTTTTTTAATTGAAAAAGCTCGACCTTGAGCTCTGGGTCTATACCTTTTCATTACTGGACCACTATTAGCCCATGCAGAGGAAATAACTAGGGTAGATGGATCCATTCCAAGGTTATGTTCTGCATTAGCAACAGCAGATCTTAGAACTTTAGTAATGGGGTCTGTAGATCTGTAAGGCATAAATTCCAACATAATCAATGCATCTCTATAAGATCTACCCCTTATCTGATCCAAAACTCTTCTCACTTTAGAGGCTGATCCGCGAACATAATTCCCATGAGCAATTGCTGTTTTTGTTGTTTCAGGTGTTTTTGTCATGATTTTGCTCCTTTCTTATCTCTTATATGACCTCGGTAAGTGCGTGTAGGAGCAAATTCACCAAGTTTATGACCAATCATTTGTTCAGTAATAAATACTGGAATGTGAGTCTTGCCATTATGTACAGCGATTGTGTGACCGATCATTAAAGGTAAAATCGTAGAGGATCTTGACCAAGTTTTGATAACAGACTTGTCATTATCGGTATTTTGTTTTTCTACCTTCTTGAGCAGGCTATCTGCTATAAAAGGTCCTTTTTTTAGTGAACGTCCCATGATTATGTAATAGAAATTGAAATAATAAATGAAGTAATCAAGAGTCTCTTCCTCCTCTACTCCTCTTAGAAACCCGACGGCGTCTTCGAACAACTAATTTATTACTTGGTTTGTTCTTTTTACGTGTCTTTAGTCCAAGAGCTGGCTTACCCCATGGAGTAACTGGGCCCGCTCTACCAATTGGTGCCTTTCCCTCTCCTCCTCCATGTGGATGATCACATGGGTTCATTACACTACCTCTTACTTGAGGTCTTCTTCCAAGCCATCTTCTTCTTCCTGCTTTACCTAAGCTAGTATTTCTTATTTCAGAATTACCTACTTCACCAAGAGTTGCGTAGCATTCTTTTCTTACAAGTCTTACCTCAGTAGATGGGAGTTTTAAAGCAACATAATCTCCCTCTTTTGCCATAACTTGAGCACTAGCTCCTGCGGATCTAACCATTTGAGCACCCCTACCTGCGTATAACTCAACACAATGAACACTAGATCCTAATGGCATAACAGATAGCGGCATTGCATTTCCATCTTCAATTGGAACACTTTCTCCAGAAATGACATTTTGTCCAACTTTTACTCCTGCTGGAGCGATAATATATCTTTTCTCTCCATCTTCATAAAATAAAAGTGCCAACCTTGCATTTCTATGAGGATCGTAGTGTATAGCTGCAACTTTAGCGTTGATATTTCTTTTATCTCTTCTAAAGTCGACCAATCTATATTGCCTTTTGTGACCACCTCCACGATGACGACAAGTGATAACTCCACGATTATTCCTTCCTTTAACTCTATGTTTTGAAACTATTAGTGATCTTTCAGGTTTTGCACTTGTGATTTCACTAAAGTCAGTAACTACTCTCTGCCTCGTGCCAGGTGTATAAGGTTTAAATTTACGTATTGCCATGATTAAAACTCCTTAAGATTCTGGAAATAGTTGGATTTTGTCTCCTTCAGCAAGACGTACAATTGCCTTCTTGACCTGAGAACGTTTACCGGAAAATTTCCCGACTCTTCTTGTTCTCCTAGGAGGATTCATAGTGTTAACTCCTATGACTTTAACACTGAATAAGGCTTCAATAGCTGCCTTTATTTGTGGTTTAGCCGCTCTATGATCTACTTCGAAAGTATATTGGTTAAGATCTAGTGCATTTGTAGCTTTTTCAGTAATAACTGGCTTTCGTATTACATCGGCTAAACGAGAATCGAATAATTTACTCATGATGCATAAACCTCCTGAATTTTATCTATCGCTGATTGACCTATTACTAATTTATTGGCATTGAGAATATCAAATACATTTAATTGATCGGCGGCGATTAATTTTACTTTCTCAATATTATTAATGGATTTTTTTATAATATCTGAAGGGCTATCAAGAATAACCAAAACTTTTTCAGTTTTTTGTATACCTAATCGGGCAAGGCCATTGATGATATCACTTGTTTTAGGCTGCTTTAAAGAAGATCCAAAATCTTCAACAGCCTTCATATCAGATACTCTGGACATAAGAGCTGTTCTAAGAGCTAATCTACGTTCCTTACGATTCATATCAAGATTGTAAGAACGTGGCTTCGGTCCAAAAATAATTCCGCCACCAGGTCTTAAGGGTGTCCTTATTGATCCTTGACGAGCTCTTCCTGTACCTTTTTGTTTGTATGGCTTTCTACCTCCCCCGCGCACTTCAGATCTTGTCAAAGTTGATGCTGTCCCTTGTCTTTTATTTGCTAGCTGTCTAAGGACTGCTCTATGGATTAAGTCTGCCGAAGAAGTTTCTTTAGCAACTGCTAAATCAAGAGTAACTTTGCCTGATTTTTTACCATCCCACTTTAAAGTTTCAAGTATTGTCATGATTTTTCACCTCCTTTTTTGCCTACAACATTATTTGGCTTAATGTTGACAATTGAGCCGGGCTTACCTGGAACAGAACCCTTTACTACAAGCAAATTCTTCTGATCATCAATTTTTAGAACTAACAATCCTTTGGTAGTTATCTGTTTTCCTCCATATCTTCCTGCCATTCTTTTCCCTGGATAAATTCTACCCGGAGTTGTTCCTGCTCCTGTAGATCCTGGTGCTCTATGATTTTTTGAACCATGACTCATAGGACCTCTGCTAAAACCATGTCTTTTCTGGTAACCTGCAAAACCTCTACCCATAGATTTGCCACTGATATCAACTTTTTGACCAACCTCAAAGTTTTTTACAGTTATTTGTTTTCCGATTTCATAAGATGAATTTTCTTCAACCCTATATTCTTTCAAATGCTTTAAAAGTTCTTCACCTGATTTCAGTAAGTGTCCCTTTTCAGGTTTGCTTAAATGCTTCTCTTTGGACAAGCCATAACCTATCTGAACGGCGGTATAACCATCCAAAGCAGTTGTTTTCAATTGAGTGACGCGGCACGGACCAGCCTCTATAAGAGTAACTGGTACCGAATTACCTTTATCATCGAAAAGTTGGGACATGCCCAATTTCTTTCCTAAAATTCCGATAGACATAAGACTAAATTAGGCTAGCTCGTAATAATTTTTCAATTATCTAAACCCTTAGTTATTAAGGTGAAGTTAATAAAAAAACAATTAGTAAGGTCGAGACTTATCTGAAATAATAGATAGTTTCTCTCGGGAAAAACCCACCTGAGTTTTTTAACGAAACGCTAAAAAATGTGAAATTTTCAGAGGCTCGGCTAGCTTGCGAGCTTAAAAAATCACTGAATTACAATTGTACATCATCAAGTACCATAAAATAAAATAAAATAGAAAGAAAGGAAATTTTTATGCCATTACTTCTCTCAGGGAAAAAGTTTCATAACGATTTAAAAACTAACAAATGTCTCGCAATATTTGCTCCTCTTGAAGGTGGTTATGAAACTCGTCTTTTGAGGAGAATGAGGGCCAAAGGCTTTAAAACTTTTATAACCTCAGCAAGAGGGCTTGGAGATCCAGAAGTTTTCTTGCTCAAATTGCATGGCGTTAGACCACCTCACCTTGGACATCAAAGTGTAGGAAGAAATGGAGCGCTTGGGGAAGTTCAACAAGTAATCCCACAAGCTTCTGAGTTATTTAATGAAAATGATAAAAATAAATTACTTTGGTTATTAGAAGGTCAAGTATTATCTCAATCTGAATTAGAGAGCTTAATAGAGATTTGCACTAACGATAATAAACTAACAATAGTTGTTGAAATGGGGGGTTCAAGAAAACTTGAATGGAAGCCATTAAGTAATTATATTTTGGATGAATTTGAAAGTTAAATTGTTTGATTAAAACCAAGAATAAAAAAGATAAATGGATTAAGTTAATTTGTGGTGCCAGTAATGAAGATATCGTTGCCATAGAAGATTTATGTGCAATTTATACTGCTGCTGGTGTCGACTACATAGATGTTGCAGCAGAAGAATCTATAGTTTATGCGGCAAAAAAAGGAATCGATTGGGCAAAAAAAGTCTTTAAAAACTCCCCTGGATTAATGATAAGTATTAGTGATGGTAATGATATCCACTTTCGAAAAGCAAAATTTGATCCTTTAAAATGTCCCCCTAGTTGTCCAAGACCATGCGAAAAAGTATGCCCCACCTTTGCAATTGATAATTTGGGAATTAAAAAAAGTAAATGTTATGGATGTGGAAGATGTTTAAATAGTTGTCCTCTAAATCTAATTAGTGAATATGAATATAATTTGTCAAAAAATGATTTAGCATCAACACTTCAAAAAATAAGGCCTAATGCAGTAGAAATTCATACAGAAATCAATCGCCTAGATTCTTTTACAAAAGTTGTAAGTATCCTTAAAAGTTCTGGAATGAAATTAGACAAGATATCTATTAGTTGTGGATTAAATCAATCTTTCAAAAAAGCCCAAGAGCCCGAAGATCTTTTGAAAGCTCTTTGGGAAAGATATGAAATTCTGAATGAGCTAGATATTCCCCTTATTTGGCAACTAGATGGAAGGCCAATGTCTGGAGATCTTGCTCCTACAACAAGTAGAGATGCTGTTAAGTTGTTTGAAAAAATCGGTTCAGATCTTCCACCAGGATTAATTCAATTAGCAGGTGGAACAAATGAAAAAACTCATGAATTGTTGCATTCAAACAATCTCCCAGATGGAATAGCATTTGGAAGTGCTGCAAGAAAAATTATGCAGCCCCTTATTGAATTTGCTCACAAAAATAACAAAAAACTTTATGAGTATCCTGAAATTATGGGTTTGGCGATCAAAAAAGCTCAGAAATTTCTAGAGCCATGGAAATCGAGCTCATTCAAATAAAATTTTTATTTTTCAAAACTAGCGCCATGTTTATAAAAAATTTGTATTTTTTGGATAGAAAAAAATCTTTTCATGTATTAAAATGATAATTCAATGGGCCGTCGCCAAGTGGTAAGGCATCGGGTTTTGGTCTCGACATTCCTAGGTTCGAATCCTAGCGGCCCAGTTCTAATATTCAATTGGTGTCTTCTCAAAAAATTTTTCTATTTGATTTTGATGGAGTAATAGTTGATGGAATGCAAGAATATTGGCATAGCTCCTTGCTGGCCTGTGAAAGATATTTAAATTCACCCAACATCACTATTGATCAAAAACTTTACAAAGGAGTACCAAATTCCTTCAAAGAAATTAGACCTTGGGTTAAATATGGTTGGGAAATGATTCTAATTGTTCACGAAATTATAAAAACAGAAAATCCATTAAAAAGTGATAATAAAGATGATTTCATTAATAATTATCATCAAAATTGCCAGAGGATATTAAATGAAAATTCCTGGACAGCAGAAGATATACAAAAAATGTTAGATAAGTCTCGCAAGTACCAAATTGATAAAGATTTTAAATCGTGGGTAAATTTACATAAACCTTTTTTTGAAATTATAAATTTTATGAAAGAATTAAGCAAAAGAGGAATAAAAACTGGAGTTATAACAACTAAAGGTAAAATATTTGCAGAAAAAATTCTTAAACAATTAAATATTTTTCCAGAATTTATTTTTGGCTATGAATCAGGAACAAAAATTAAAATAATTGAAAAACTTACACAAACTTATGAAATTTTAGGCTTTATAGAAGATAGAAAAAAAACTCTAATCGATATTAAACAAAATCCAGAAACTTCTCACATTCCATGCTTCCTTGCTGATTGGGGATATTTGAAAGAATCAGATAAAAATAAGTTAAGTAATGAAATCAAATTATTAAAATTAGGAAACCTTGGAGAATTAGTTGCAATTTAAAGATAATCAGCTAGAGTACAGATGTACTATAGTTTGTATTTATGAAGTTTGGTTTAAATAAAAATTTCCAAATTTAGAATAATTACAAGAACTTTAACCGATAAATCAAACAATGAGCCTTGAAGAAAAGAAAAAAACTGAATCAAAAGAAAAAGACAAGGCATTAAGTCTTGTCTTAGGTCAAATAGAAAGAAATTTTGGACGAGGTTCAATAATGAGACTTGGTGACGCCTCAAGAATGAAAGTAGAAACAATATCTACTGGAGCGCTCACCTTAGATTTAGCATTAGGAGGAGGCTATCCAAAAGGAAGAGTAGTAGAAGTTTACGGACCAGAAAGTTCAGGAAAAACTACATTAACGCTTCACGCGATTGCGGAAGTCCAAAAAAATGGAGGAGTAGCTGCATTTGTAGATGCTGAGCATGCACTCGATCCAGTTTATGCAGCCTCTTTAGGTGTTGATGTTGAAAATTTGTTAGTTTCACAACCAGATACTGGTGAAATGGCTCTAGAAATAGTTGACCAACTTATAAGATCGAGTGCGGTAGATCTTGTAGTTGTTGACTCGGTCGCAGCACTAACCCCAAGAGCCGAGATAGAAGGAGAGATGGGAGATCACGTAATTGGGAGCCAAGCAAGGCTAATGAGCCAAGCAATGAGGAAAATAACAGGAAATATTGGCAAATCTGGATGTACGGTAATATTCCTGAATCAATTACGCCTAAAAATTGGCGTTACATACGGCAATCCAGAAACAACCACAGGAGGTAATGCATTAAAATTTTACGCCTCAGTAAGACTTGATATCAGAAGAATTCAAACTCTTAAAAGAGGTACTGAGGAATATGGCATAAGAGCAAAAGTGAAAGTAGCAAAAAACAAAGTTGCACCACCATTTAGAATTGCAGAATTTGATATTCTCTTTGGGAAAGGTATTAGTACAACAGGATGCTTATTAGATTTAGCAGAAGAGACTAATATCATCATAAGGAGAGGTGCTTGGTATAGTTATGAAGGAGAAAATATTGGACAAGGAAGAGATAATACAATTATTTGGCTTGATCAAAACTTAGAAATCAGGAATAAAGTAGAGTCAATGGTTAAAGAAAAATTAACAGAAGGAACTGAAGTCAGTTCTAATTCAATGAAAGCATTAAATAGCAATCCTGCTAATACAATCGCTGTTAATGATATAAAAACAGTAGCTTAGATTTATAAAGAATCAGCTAAAGTCCACCACCCAGCAGCAGGGCCTATAAATCTCACTACAATCCATAAGATTACTAACCCTCCGATTCCAAACCAACTAGCCTTAATACTTAATTTAATTAGGTTATCTCTTTGATTGATTGTAAAAGGAAGCCATTCAAATAATCTTGGAGACTCATCAATTTTAGTTTTTGTATTATTTTTTTTTGGAGGTAAACCAAGTGTTTTACGTCTTTTTGCTTCTCCCATATTTCTTTAGTTATTTACAAAATCATAACCTAATCAAAAGGTAGCATATAGTTAATTTGTTTTGAGGGTTGAATGTTTTGCAAAAGTAATCTTCCCCAGTTTCTTTTATTTGCTCTTCCATCTAGGATGATTAACTTACCTGAATTTCTTCTTAAAGGAGAAATTGATCTTTCAAGTTTAATTCTAGCTTGAGGAAGAAAGAAGTCTCTAAACCAATCTTGAGAAAGCTTCTTTTTATGAGAGACAGTAATTGCATTAATGGGTTCTGACATATTCGGAATCGGAAGTAAAGGAATGATAATTTGTTCTGGAATTTGAATTAAATAAGAGTTCATAATCCACCAGTCAAAACTAGAGCAAAGGATTTCATTTCTACCTGAGGGAATTGTCTCTAGCAATACTCTCTTCCCGTAATTAGAAGCTAATTCAGTAGCAAGATTAGTTTTTAAATCAATATCATCAGACAACACTAAAGTTAAACCCTTTCTAAAAAGTATTAACTTTTTGCATTTGTCCAATATTGAATTGGTAAAAAGAGGATTATTAGGAAGCAACTGTTTAGAGGGTATATATAAAGAAATCTTTTTCTCTTCAAAATTACTCTTAAAATTAATAACTAAGTCAATATCTAAACTATGCTTTTTAAAATACATTTGAAAAAAATTATCTTTTCTCAATGCTGATAAAAAAACAAATTTATTATTTGAAAAAAATTCCTTAATTTGAAAAAGTTCATCTATTGGCTGTAAATACAAATCCCAATCTAAATTTGTATCGTTTAACTTTACCCAGCATGCCCAACCTTGAGATAATGCTTTGTTGACGCTTAAAAATTTATCAGAAAAAAAAGAATTTTCATGAAAAAAGTTTGACAAGAAACTAATTTCTTTTTCATCTAAATTAATATAACTATTTCCTAAGACCTTTCTCAAGAAGAACTTTTTCTTCAACGAATCATATACTTTTATAAATTTTTGATTGATTAATTCAAATTCTTTAGAATTTTTTGTCCAATCCTTTTTAAGTAAAGAAATCCTAAAATGACTTTTTAAATCCTGTTTTATATCCTCAATTCCTGAATAAACTATTCGATGATTTCTAAGATTATGAGAATTGGGATCATTAAGAAAATTTTGGATAGTTATCAAGTGAACATAATGATTTGCAAAAATAAATTGATCATTTTTCAAAATAAAATTAAAACCTAGATTTTTCAATGAATCGATATGAAATTGGCTTATAAATTGGATTTTTTCTTTAGATAAAATAAAAGTTGAATCCTCTTCCTTTAAAAATAAAGAAATCAAAATTGGAGGTAACCAATCATAGCTAGAGAAAATTTCTGAATTAATTAGATAGGTAGAATCATTTTCAATACATTTGGAAACTATCCTCCCAAAAGAATATATGTGCTCCCAATTAATACTTTGATCTCTCAAAAAATTTTTCAAATATTGATGACTTAGAATTTCAAGCATTTATAATTAATTTAATTTCAAAAACATGCAAAATTTATGAACCTAATATACAAAAAATTGGTATCAATAAAAGAGGGTCTTGAATTAATTAATTTATGAAAATTGGAATAGTAGGATTAGGATTAATTGGTGGTTCTTTAGGATTAAAACTCCAAAGTCTAAATCATACAATTTATGGAATAGCAAATAATGAATTTAATGAAAAAAAAGCTAAGGATAAAAAACTTGCAAATTTTGTTAGCTGTGATCTGAGCTTATTAAAGAAATGTGAGCTAATAATTTTGGCATTGCCTATCAAAGATTTGATCAGTCCGTCGCAACAATTAGTAGCATCAATCCCTCAGGAAACAATACTTACGGACGTAGGGTCTGTAAAAGAACCTATTGTAAATATATGGGAAAAATCACATCCTCTATTTATTGGATCTCATCCAATGGCAGGCACAGAAAAAAAAGGAGTTGATTCAGGTTTTGAAGGTCTTTTTAAAAATGCAAAATGGATTATTACCCCAACACAAAATAGTGATTTAAATTCAGTCAGAACTATTTCCGAGCTCATTAAATCAATGGATTGTGAAATTTGCCAAGCTTCGCCAAAAGAGCATGATGAAGCAGTATCTCTAATTTCTCATTTGCCTATATTTTTAGCTTCTGCCCTCATAGAAACTGCTCAAACAAAAAATAATCAATCTTTATTAGATCTCTCGCAAAAATTAGCTGCTACAGGATTTGCTGACACTTCGAGAGTTGGCGGAGGTAATGAACAACTAGGCCTAGATTTAGCTATTAATAATCAGATTAATGTTTTAAATTCCATAAATAATTTTAAAAATAAGCTTAATACACTGGAATCTCTTATTAAAGAAAAAAATTGGGATTTACTTTCTAAAAAACTTGCTGAAGCAAAAGAAAACAGACAAAATTTTATAAACTAAAATTTTCCATACCTTTGGAAGCTAAAATTTGCCTTGAAACCATTAATGCAGACTGACTAACACCTGCAGTCCCCTCTCCTGGATAAATCGAATCTCCACATAACCATAAACCTTCAAAAGGTGTCCTACTTGATAATCCAAATAAACCAAAAATATCTGGATTTTGACCAAGTCCGCCTACTATTCCATTAGGTCTTTTTGTCCATTTTTCAAAGCCCAATGGAGTTGCTAGTTCTCTATGGAGCCATTTTTCAGGATCAATATCAAATTGACTTTCCAATTCAAGGGATATTTTTTTCATGAAAGCATTTTTTTTCTTTAAGTAAGTTTGTTTATCTAGATCAAACCAATCTTTAGTTTTGGTAAAGATACTGGCAATTAAAGTAACCTCACCTTTTGGCGCTCTTCCATCACCATCATCACTAATTGATACAAATAACGAACAAAATTCTTTTGAAACAAATTGATAGTGATTGGAGAATGTTTTATTAATATGTTCCTTTTTTAATGCTGAATAAAAAACTACAGCTCCACTTGGATCAGGCAAATTATTAAGTCGATTTTTATAATTTTTTTTTCTTTCTAAAGGATCTTTCAAATGCTTGAGCAAAGATTGTGGAGGTGCGGTATAAATCACATCTTTTGCTTGATAAATAAATGATTTTTTTTTCGAATTAGCAGATAGTTGCCAACACATATTTACTTCGTCAAAAGTTATAGAATTAACTTCTTGTCCAAAAATTAAATTAACTCCAGTTTTAATTAATGAACTTTCTAATGATTCACTTAAAGACTGCATAGATTTTTTAAGATGCCAGAGACCATGTGGCTGTTGACACATCTGAAGAACAGTAGATCCATATAATGCTGCAGTACTATAAACGTCCTCTTGAGAATAAAGTTTTAGTTGAAGATTTAAGAATTTAATCAAGCGCTCATTCTTGGATAATCCACATATCCGTAATAGATCAAAAATAGTAGATTTAAGTAAGATACCTGTGACAAGGTTTGAAGGTACTAGTGCTTTGAGAAGTTGAGAAAAATCCCAAAAATTACTTATTGGTAATACAGGATTATTATTAGCAAATATCCAATTACTTTCATGTATTAGGGTACAAAGCTTCCAAAATCTTTGACTCCCAGGAAACTGCATTTCTCGTTCAGCAATCCATTTACTTTTTTCATACCAAATAGGTATAGGATTACCACCATCATTTAAATCAACAATGCAAGCAGGGTCTAAAATTGTGGCTTCTGGGGATGGAATATCTAAAAAATCAAAAATTCTAGAATGTATTCCTCCCTTCTCTAAACCAGCAACCTGAGTTGCGCCAACATCGAAAGTATAATTCTTTCTTTTAAAAGTACCGGCACATCCTCCGGCTTGAGTATGAGATTCGATTAAAGTCACTGATAAGCCTTGTTTTGATAAAATCGCTGCAGAAGTTAGTCCTGCTATACCGGCGCCCACAACAATAACTTCAGACTTTTTCATTAAAATGCAAAAATTATCTCCTATTGAAATTAACGAAATTTGTGAAGAATTAGGTGAAACCTTTCCAAAAAGTATTGAAGAAGTACATGGTGGCGATATTCATAATGCATGGCGAATAGAATTCTCAAACAAAAAGTTATTCCTTAAAAGAAACATTAGAAACAAAAAATTTCTTGAATTTGAAAAATATTGTCTCCAAAATTTGAGAAAATATATTAACCAAGAAAACTTAGTTATTCCTGAGGTTATTGCATATAAAAATATAAAAAATATAGAAATTCTTTTAATTGAATGGATAGATATGCATAACTTTGACCAAAAAAAGCTTGGAAAAGGTTTAGGTGAATTGCACTTGAAATCAGCTGAATCTAACCCCAAAATGTTTGGGTTTCCAGTTGAGGGTTTTATAGGAACAACAGATCAGAAAAAAGGCTTGGAAGATAATTGGATAGATTGTTATTTAAACTTAAGGATAATACCTCAATTATTAAGTCTTAAATCGAGGAATTTAGATAAAGAAATTATAAATAAAGTTAAAGAAAAAATTAAATCAGAATTG
This sequence comes from Prochlorococcus sp. AG-449-J16, assembly GCA_003209565.1. Classification (GTDB taxonomy): domain Bacteria; phylum Cyanobacteriota; class Cyanobacteriia; order PCC-6307; family Cyanobiaceae; genus Prochlorococcus_A. Next base: position 66,590 of record QCQK01000005.1, read on the forward strand.
CTGAATCACAAACCAATAAATGCTCTAGTTCATGGTGATTTATGGTCAGGCAATGCAGGAATGGACAAAAATGGAAAGGGGGTTATATTTGACCCTGCATCTTGGTGGGCGGATAATGAAGTAGATATAGCTATGACAAAACTATTTGGAGGTTTTAGAAAAGAATTTTATGAAGAATACCATAGAATTTTTCCTATAAAAAACGGATTTGAAAAAAGAATTATTATTTATAATTTTTATCACATATTGAATCACGCCAATATGTTTGGAGGAGGCTACTTAAACCAAGTTGAAGATTACGTAAAAGCAATTCTTAATATGTAATCTTTAACTACCCTAAATATGTCTTCTTAAGATTTTGTACCTTATCAAGAACAGCTTCACGATTTTCACTGGTACGAAGATTTTGCCAACTCCATTGACCGACAACAATGACCCCTAGCAGTTCTAGTAAACCAGGAAGAATTGGGAAAAAGTTTATCGTGTCAATGACAACTTTAATTATTATCTGAGCTATTACGACAACAGCAATTATGCCTGCCGCCTTGCCGTACTTGCCCATTTGAGTCCAATCAACATTACCAAGGGTTTCGTTGACTTTTCCCATAACATCAGAGTACTTCTCTGAAAAACTTTTGGTTTCTGAGCTTGTATCGGAGCCGGAGTCTTGGTTTGACTCTGGAGTGTTATCACTCATGAATTCAGTAAACTTAATATATGAACCAGACAGTATCGGAAAAAACGTCTATTGACTACCTTTTTGTTGTGCAAAATTCCGAACCGAAACATTTTGTATTTTTTTAGAGGCGTTGGTATATATGCTTTCTGAAGATATTTAAACTTAAAATTGATTTATAAAAACTTCACATTATGGTCTAGTTCTAACAAAAACATTAATAAATTAGAGTAATAAGAAAAATTTAAAAGTCTAAAATTTTTATTTTAATTATTATATTTTCATAGTTTATCTCGCAAAAATTAAAGGATTTCAATGTCCAAAGATATAAAATTTAATTTCTTAAACTCTGATGAAGAAGAAAGATATCAAAAACATTTGACCCTCAAAGAGATAGGCTATGAGGGCCAACTAAATCTTAAAAACAGCTCAGTATTATGCATTGGAGCAGGTGGGCTTGGTTCTTCCGTTTTGCTTTATCTAGCCGCAGCAGGAATTGGGAGAATTGGAATAGTTGATAACGATCAGGTTGAAAAGTCTAATCTCCAGAGACAGATAATTCATGAAACAAATACTATTGGCAAACTTAAAATTGATTCTGCTCGGGAAAGAATTAAAAAATTCAATCCTAATTGTGAAATATTAACCTTTTCAGAGAGAATTAATCCTAAAAATGCTCTTGAATTAATAGAGGGGTTTGATGTTATTTGTGATTGCTCGGATAACTTTGGAACAAGATATTTAATAAATGATTCATGCCTGATATTAAATAAACCCCTAGTCTTTGGAAGTGTACAAGGCTTTGAAGGGCAAGTGAGTGTTTTCAATTTATATAAAAATAGTCCTAATTTAAGAGACTTGCTTCCAGAATCACCTTCAAAAAATGCTGCCCCAAGTTGTTCAGAATACGGGGTTGTAGGCGTTTCAACAGGTTTAATAGGAATTCTTCAGGTTAATGAAATTATCAAAATCATTTTGAAAAAAGGTGAAATTTTAGATGGGAAGATTTTAATTTTTGATCTATTGAATATGAATATGAAAAAATTACATCTAAAAAGTGATCAGTTAAATAAAGGTATAAAAAATTTGTCTCAGTTTGAGGGCTTTTATAATAGCGACGAATATTGTGAAAAAAATAATGCAATAAACACTATTAATGCTAATGATTTTAATAGTTTATACAAAGCAAAACCCAACAAAATTCTTTTAATTGATGTTAGGGAAAATGAAGAATTTTCTACATCTGCGATAGAGGGATCTATCTCAATTCCCTTAAGTCATTTAGATCAAGAATCTGACTTAAAATTTATTCAAAAAGAAAGTTTAAATAAAGAGGTTTTCACTATATGTAAATCGGGGAAGCGTTCTGAAAAAGCTTCAAGAATCTTGTCTAAATTCAAAATTCAGTCAAAATCTATCGAAGGTGGCATTGAAAAGGTAAAAAAAATATTGTGCAATTAATTTTTTAAGAATAGTTAGTAATCTACCCCTCTTTTCAAATCAACTCCCACATTTGCATAATGCTTATGACAAACCATTTCAGAGTAAACATCAGCTAGTTCAAAGTATGAAGGTTCATTTTTACACCTCCCAGTAATTACAACTTCTGTATCTGCTGGTTTTTTTAAGAGCGTTTGATGTATTGATTCCACAGGAAGCAACTCTAAATCAACAGTTGGATTCAATTCATCTAAAATGATTGTTTTATACAAACCAGACAAAATAGCAGCTTTAGCAATTTCCCATGCTCTTTCAGCCTCAACATAATCAATTGGTTGTTGCTGACCTCTCCATACGATGGCATCTCTTCCTGAACGCAAATGATCTACTAAAT
>QCQK01000006.1 GCA_003209565.1 Prochlorococcus sp. AG-449-J16
TTAATCTATCCTCATAAGCTGGACCGATTTCTAAAACATCACCTTTAATTCTGAATCTACCTCTAGTAATTTCAATATCATTTCTAGTATATTGATTTTCAACGAGAGACCTCAAAGAAGAACGTAGATTTATTGATTTTCCCACTTCAAATTTAACTGCAGCTTTTAAATACTCACTCGGTATACCAAGACCATAAATACAACTTATTGAGGCTACAACAATTACATCTTTTCTTTCAAATAATGAACGTGTTGCAGAATGCCTAAGCATATCTATTTCTTCATTAATTGAAGCCGTTTTGGCTATGTAAGTATCACTTACAGGTACATAAGCTTCAGGTTGATAATAATCGTAGTAAGAAATGAAGTACTCAACAGCATTTTTTGGAAAAAATTCCCTTAATTCATTACATAGTTGTGCAGCCAACGTTTTGTTATGGGCTAAAACAAGTGCTGGTCTTCCAGTTTGTTGAATTACATTGGCAATGGTAAAAGTTTTACCAGTTCCAGTAGCTCCTAAAAGAGTCTGAAACTGTTTACCATTATTTACGCCTTTAACTAATTTTTTAATAGCTTCTGGTTGATCTCCATTTGGCTCGTAAGGAGCTTGAAGCTTATAGTTGTTCATCAAGCTAGTAGCTAAAGGATGTTGCTATACTAAGAAATTTTTTCTCCAATTATTGAATTTTTCAAAGATTCTTTTAAGCCCCTAACAACCGCAATCATTGATATTAAATCATCTAATTTATTAACCACAGATCCAACCCCAACTGCTGAGGCTCCAGAGGATATTGCTAGTGGACAAGTTACTTGGCTTAATCCAGAGGCACTCATGATTGGTATATTCAGAGATTGTTTCTTAAATTCTTGATGAATAGCATAGGTAGCTGCAAGAGTTGGTACTGATTTTTCAAAAAAACCTTGAATTCCTGGAGAGTAAGGCGTAGAACTAGTACCACCTTCTGTTTGAATAATATCAACGCCTTCTTCCACTAGCTTTACAGCAAGATCAACTTGTTTATCAATAGGCATAGTATGAGGAACAGTTACTGATAAGGGAAAATTAGGCAATAAATCCCTCGTCTCTTTTGTAATGTTTAAAACTTTTTTATCTGAAAAATTAATGCCTTTTTCATAAAAAGTATCGTAATTTCCTATCTCAATTAATGATGCTCCTGCTTTTACACAATCTTGAAAAGATCGAGGCACTACTGAACTAACACAAACGGGTAGTGTTGAATTCTTAAGTGCTAGATCAACGAGTTCAGGTTTACAAGCAATATCAACAAGATCTGCACCTCCTAATGAAGCAGCCTCAACAATTATTTTCACAGACTGAACATCGAAATTATTCAATCCTGAAATAACTTTGAGTAAGGATTTGCTTCTTAACTCTTCTTTGATTTTTTGTGGCAAAAGATTAATCAGACTCATTTACTTAATGAATTTATTACCCGATTGTGACATTGTTTTAGTAAAACAGTGCATTTTTTAAAAAATATTATCTGAGCAACACAAAATGTCTGATAAAAAATTAAGTCAGAAAAATTGGTCATCATGGCATCATCAGCTTCATAAGGAGATTCTTACCAAAAAAATATTAATTCCAAAAGGATCGAATATTTTAATAAGTGTTTCTGGGGGTCAAGACTCAATGGCCTTATTAACCCTAATTAATGACCTAAAAAAACTACATAATTGGTCTATTAGTGTTTGGCATGGTGATCATCAGTGGCACGAAAAATCATCACTATATGCTCTTGAATTAAAAGATTATTGCGAAGATAAAAATATTTCATTCTCTTTTGATCAAGCAAATAAAGAAAGTATTTCTTCAGAAGAAAAAGCACGAGAATGGAGATATAAAAAATTATGTGAAAGAGCCAAAACTTTATTAAATAAAAACCAGCAAAAACATAATATTTATTTGTTAACTGGTCACACGAGTAGTGATAATGCAGAAACATTTATCCTCAATTTATCTAGAGGAAGCAATTTTGCAGGTCTGAGCAATATTGAAAGTAAAAGATTAATAGAAAATCAAATTTATTTAATAAGACCAATATTAATTTTCAGTAGGGAAGATACAAAACAATTTTGCAATGATATGAAGATCCCAGTCTGGGAAGATCCTACAAATTCAGATCTTAAATTAAAAAGAAATTTAGTAAGAAAAAAAATTATTCCTACCTTAGAAGTAATCTATCCTGGTTGTTCTGAAAGGATAAATAATTTTTCCCAAAAAATGAGCAAATATAATAATGAACGTAATGATCTTAGTGAACTAGCATACCTATATTGTAAAGATATAAAAGGTATCGATAGGAATCTTCTAAATGATATGTGTATTGAAGCAAGGTGCACAATCTTAAATAGATTTTTAAAAGAAATATCTCCAAAGCAATGTAGTTCTAAAAATCTGACAAAATTAGCAACTTCAATTTATGAAAAAAAGAGAGGTCAAATTAATCTACAGGAGTTTTTAAAAATTGTTTGGGATGAAAACTATATAAATTATGAAAAAAGTTAAGATGTTACAGCAGATCTTCTTCTTCTTGTTCTACCTTCAAATGAATCTTCCGTAGCAGTCTCAGCTGATGGATTCTGTGAAACTTTGGGACTTTTTTGAGTATTTTGTGGGTTATTTGAACTATTAGGATGATTGTTATTTGATTTCTTATGGAAATTATTATTATTTCTATTTCTATTGGAGAAATTTTGCTCTTCAGTAATCTTTGGAATATAAGCACGAGTTCCACTTGGAGCAGGTTGAACTAAACACAAAATAAGTGGTTCAACTTGTAATTCTCTTCTCATTCTTCTCGATAAACCATTTTCAATTTCTCTTTGTACACCGATCCAATCTACCTCAAAATTATTCGGTCCAGTTTGTCTGGATAATTGTTTCCATCTATTTTCTAAAACCCAGCTTATTTCTCGTTCTGTCCACATAGACATTTTTCTTGGCTCTGCAGTAGTTACAACTCCTCTTAAATTAACTCTGGGAGGTGCAACCATCTTCCCATCTGTACTAATAGGAGCTAAAACAGTTACTACACCATCCCCAGCTAATTGCTGCCTTTCCTTTAATACTCGAGCATCTACTATCCCATTTCTTGAGTTATCAAGCAGTTCAACACCAGCTTTTACAGGATCACCCTTTTGAATAGAATTAGGTGTTAACTCAACTACATCTCCATTTTCAATAATTAAGATATTGTCCTTTGGAACCCCCATAGTTTGTGCACTCTTGCCATGACAAACAAGCATTCTATGCTCTCCATGAACAGGAACAAAAAACTTAGGTTTTGCGAGTGCCAACATTAACTTTTGATCTTCTTGAAAACCATGACCAGAAACATGAATATTTTCACCCTTTCCATAAACAACCTTTGCTCCCAGTTTCATTAATCTATCTATTGTATTAACAACAGAAATAGTATTACCAGGAATTGGGCTGGCTGAAAATATTACAGTATCAGTAGTCTTAAGACGAACATGCTGATGTTCACCACGAGAGATTCTGCTTAACGCTGCTAGGGGTTCTCCTTGACTTCCCGTCATTAATAATAAGGTCTCCCTATCTGGCAAATCTCTAATTTGCTTAATAGGAACAAACAAATCATCCGGGCATTTCATATAACCAATATCTCTTGCCTTAGCAATAACATTTATCATCGATCTACCTAACAAACCGACCTTTCTTCCATGTTTCATGGCCAATTCTAAGATCATTGTCACTCTATGAACAGAACTAGCAAAAGTGGTAAGGATAACTCGTTCTTTTGCCTCTGCAATATGTTTTTCTAAAGAGGGATAGATAGTCTTCTCAGAAGGACAAAAACCTGGAACTTCGGCATTAGTTGAATCACTGAACATGCATAAAACACCCTTCTCTCCGTAATGCACCATTCTTTCAATATCAAATTGCTCTCCATCTACTGGCATATGATCAAACTTAAAATCTCCAGTAAAAATAATTGTGCCAACAGGTGTTGTAACTGCTAAAGAAAAGCTATCGCAAATAGAATGGGTATTTCGAATAAATTCAACCGAAAAATGTTGTCCAACTTTTACAACATCTCTTGGATTTACTGTCTGTATAGTTGTTCTATCAGATACCCCTGCTTCCTCCATTTTTCCTCTAAGCATTGACATTGCCAGTCTTGGTCCATAAATAATCGGAATATTAAAATGCTTTAGATGATGAGAAATACCTCCAATGTGATCTTCATGCCCGTGGGTAACAATCATTCCTTTTATTCTTCTTTGATTTTCTTTTAAAAAAGTTGTATCAGGCATAACAACGTTTACACCATGCATACCATCAGATGGGAAAGCTAGACCAGCATCAACAAGCATTAATTCATCACCATATTCAAAAACACAAGTGTTTTTTCCTATTTCATGTAGTCCTCCAAGAGGTATTACTCGTAGAGCTGGCGTATTACTTTTAGATCTAGATGAATCATGAGTAGATCTATTCATAGTTGAATTTGTACTTGATTGCATAATTTTGAAATTTATGAAGGCTTGCTTGTAATCAAATAAGGTTTATTTAAATTTAATTATCAAGTTAAATATAATCCCTATTATAGGGATTTCAGGATAATAGATAGTTGCTTTTTCATGTCATTGGTTAATGGTGACAAAGGACTTCTAGGATTACCTACATTCCATCCCGATAGCTCCAAAGCAGCCTTGATTGGGATTGGATTAGTAGTCATAAAGAGTGCTTTGAAAAGAGGCTGAAGCTTTTCATGAATAGCAAGAGCATTAGAAACCTTTCCACTTTGAAAAGAATGAATCATCTCTTTCAATTGCAATCCAACTAAATGACTTGCAACACTTACTACTCCTACAGCACCTACAGATAACATTGGAAGCAACAATGAATCGTCGCCACTATATACAGAGAGTTCAGAGCCACAAATAGCTCTTAGTTCTGTTACTTCTTCTATTCTACCGCTTGCAGCTTTAATACTGAGAATATTTGAGAAATCCATAAGTTTCTTCACAGTATCAGGTAATAAATTGCATCCTGTCCTGCCAGGAATGTTGTAGAGCATAAGAGGCAAATCCTTTGCAGATTTAGCAATAGAACTGAAATGTTTATAAAGACCTTCTTGAGGCGGCTTATTGTAATAAGGAACAACAACCAAAGCACCGTCGGCACCAGAGTCGTAGGCTTTTTTTGTGGCTTCAACAGCTTCGCTTGTACAATTGCTACCAGTGCCAACTATTACTTTACAGCTTGCATCCAAAGATCCTTTTACCGCAATAAATAAATCATGCTGTTCCGCCCATGAAAGAGTCGGAGATTCTCCGGTAGTACCGCATAACACAATTCCATCGGAACCGTTCTCAAAAAGAAAATTTGAAAGTTTTATGGCTAGTTCATAATCTACATCTCCATTCTCAGTGAATGGAGTAACCATTGCAGTTAATATTCTTCCAAATAGTGGATTATTACACTCAGTTTTGTCTGTAATCATTTTTTTGGAATTAACAACTCAGCTATTTGAACAGCATTCAGAGCTGCTCCTTTTCTTATTTGATCTCCACATAACCATAATTCTAATCCATGAGACTGACTTATATCAGTTCTTAACCTGCCAACAGCAACATTATCCCTTCCCATAACGTCATTTGGCATAGGAAATCTATTATTTTTGTAATCCTCAATAACTTCAATTCCAGGAGATTTTTTTAATTCTTCAAGAGCATCTTTAGGCTCAACTACATCGGCAAATTCAATATTGATCGATTCAGAGTGTGCTCTCAGTACTGGAACTCGAACACATGTAGCAGAAAGCTTTAAATCAGTAATATTTAATATTTTCCTGGTCTCATTAACCATTTTCATCTCTTCTTCGCAGTAATTATTTGAAAGCATAGGGGAATTATGTAAAAACAAATTAAAAGCAAGGGAGTATGGCAAAACTTTACTTTTTTGAGGATTTCCTTGAAGATATTGTTCAGTTAAAAGTTTTAGTTCCTCCATCGCCAGTTGGCCTGCACCACTGACAGATTGATATGTTGAGACAATAACTCTTTGAATAGTCGAAAGTTTGTTTAATGGAGCTAAAACTAATGTCAACAAAATGGTAGTGCAGTTTGGATTCGCTATTACCCCATCATGATTAAGTACATCACTAGCATTAACTTCAGGGACTATAAGAGGAACGTTATTATCTAATCTGAAAGCACTTGAATTATCTATTAGTAAAGCATTTTGATCAATAATGGTGGACAACCATTTTTTTGAAATGCTTCCACCAGCTGAAGCCAAAACTAAATCAAGATTCTTAAATTCTTCCTTAGTTGTTTTTTTTGTAACTAATTCTTCATCTTTCCAAATAATTTTTTTTCCTTCTGACCGCTCTGATGAAAGCAATACCAATTCTGATATTGGGAAATCACGTTGTTCAAGAATTTTTAGCAATTCAGATCCTACAGCACCTGAAGAACCTAAAACAGCAACTTTTAATGGCCTATTAGGCAAATACGGAGATTTTCTCACACTTTAAAATGATTTTTATAAATAGATTGACTATTTTTTTTACTTTATCAAAAAATAAACTTTCAAGGAAATCACATAATGTGAAATAATTAAGATTCGGCTCATAGTAATAACTTAGAAAAACATGGCTAAAGATGCACTAATAGTCAAAACAACACCTCTGCCTCAAAGTAGAATTTCGTTCGAATTAGAAATACCATCTGAAACATGCAAAACGTGTGTAAATGAAACAATCAGTACCATTAGTCGTTCGGCTAAAATTCCAGGGTTTAGACTTGGTAAGATTCCTAAACAAGTCTTAATCCAAAGAATTGGCATCACACAATTACATGCTTCTGCTCTAGAAAAAATCATTGATAAATCCTGGCAAGAAGCATTAAAAATCAAATCTATAGAGCCACTTAGTGAGCCAGAGTTAGTAGATGGATTTGAATCTTTACTTGCAAAGTTTAGTCCTGAAAAATCACTTAAGGTTACTCTTCAAACTGATGTTGCACCCGAATTAAAACTAAAAAAATCAAAAGGACTTAGTGTTGAAATCTCAAAAACAAAATTTGATCCAAAGTCAATAGATGAAGCTCTAGAAAAATCTAGAAATCAGTTTGCAAACATTATTCCAGTTACCAACAGAGCCGCAAAATTAGGGGATATTGCTGTAGTTAGTTTCAAAGGTAAATATAAGGATTCTGGTAAAGAGATTGATGGTGGTACGAGTGAATCAATGGATCTGGAGTTAGAAAAGAACAAAATGATTCCTGGCTTCGTTGAGGGAATCGTAAAGATGAAAATTGGTGATACTAAAACACTTAACCTCAAATTCCCTGAAGATTATTCACATGAAGATTCAAGAGGCAAAGAAGCAATCTTTGAAATAAATCTCAAGGATCTTAAAGAAAAAGAATTACCTGAGCTTAATGACGATTTTGCAAAACAATCTGGAAATAAGGAATCATTAAAAGAGTTAAAGAAAGATATTGAAAAACAACTTAGAGACAATTTTGAAAAAACTCAAAAAGATATCAAAATTGAAGCTTTACTAGATGCCTTAACAAACGAATTGGTTACTGAAATTCCAAAATCTATGATTGATATAGAAGTGAGAAATAATATTGAACAAACCGCTCAAAGATTTGCTCAACAAGGTCTTGATGTTAAATCTACTTTCACTCCGGAATTAGTTAAGTCATTAGCAGAGTCCACGAGGCCTCAGGCTGAAAAAAATGTTCAAAGAAATTTAGCTTTAAAAGCATTAGCTGAAACAGAAAACATTAAAGTTGAGAAAGATGAAATTGACTTAAAAATGAAAGAATATGAAGATGCAATCTCTCAATCTTCAAAACAAATAGATGTTAAAAAATTAACAGAAGTAATAACTAACGATTTACTCAAAGAAAAATTAATAATTTGGCTTGAAGAAAATTCCGAAGTAAAAGAAAAAACTACAAAATCTTCTAAAGCTACCAAAACCTCCAAAACAACAAAAGCCACAAAAACTACGTCAAAAACTACAAAAACTACAAAGACAGCAAAAACTCAAAATAAAAAAGAAAAAAAATAATTTATGAAATTTCCTACTAATTAAACAAAAACCCCTTAAATTATTTATAAGTTGGAAACTAATTTGTGAACTCAGAAAAAAAACATTTAATCCAAAGCTCAATAAGTTCTTACGAAAGTAAAAATAAAACTATTGCTGCTGTTCCTACTGTTATAGAACAATCAGGTAGAGGAGAAAGAGCTTTTGATATTTATTCAAGACTACTTAGGGAGAGAATAATTTTTTTAGGTACTGGGATTAATGATCAAGTATCTGATTCTCTTGTTGCACAATTATTATTTCTTGAAGCGGAAGATCCCGAAAAAGACATACAAATATATATTAATTCTCCTGGAGGCTCAGTAACTGCAGGAATGGCCATATACGATACTATGCAACAAATATCCCCTGATGTAGTGACAATATGCTTTGGAGTAGCAGCAAGTATGGGGGCATTTCTACTTTCTGGAGGAGCAAAGGGGAAAAGATTGGCTTTACCTAATTCTAGGATTATGATTCATCAACCCCTGGGAGGTGCACAAGGTCAAGCAGTAGAGATTGAAATACAAGCTAAAGAAATACTTTTTCTAAAGAAAACGTTAAATTCGCTTTTAGCAGAACATACTGGTCAACCTTTAGAAAAAATTAATGAAGATACAGAAAGAGATTACTTTTTATCTCCCTCAGAAGCAGTCGAATATGGATTAATTGATAAAGTTATCAAAAAGTGACAAGGAATACTGATTTTTTAAGAATATGATGACGAATCGATATTTATAAGCAATCCTAGTGAATAGGGAATATTTATTTAACACCTTTCACTTTTAAAAACTTATAATCGATGGCTAAATTCGACGCCCATCTTAAATGTTCATTTTGCGGTAAATCACAAGACCAAGTAAGAAAGCTTATAGCTGGTCCTGGGGTTTATATCTGTGATGAGTGCATAGATCTTTGTAATGAAATTCTCGATGAAGAACTACTTGATAATCAAGCGACCACAAACAACTCACCGCAAGTAAAAAAGAAATTACCAACTGATAATCCAAAAAAATCTGTTCCTTTAGAATTAACATCAATTCCTAAACCATTAGAAATTAAAAGTTTTCTAGATAATCAAGTTGTTGGACAAGAATCTGCAAAAAAAATATTATCAGTAGCCGTATACAATCACTACAAGCGATTAGCTTGGAAAGTTAAAGAAGATAGTAAAAATAACAATGCAATAGATTCACAAGCAACTAAATTACAAAAATCAAACATTTTACTCATCGGCCCAACTGGAAGTGGAAAAACATTATTGGCTCAAACTTTAGCAGAGTTTCTGGATGTTCCTTTTGCAGTAGCTGATGCAACAACTTTGACAGAAGCTGGATATGTTGGGGAGGATGTTGAAAACATACTTTTAAGACTTCTACAGAAATCAGAAATGAATGTAGAACTAGCTCAAAAAGGAATTATTTATATTGATGAAATAGATAAAATTGCAAGAAAAAGCGAGAATCCTTCAATTACTAGAGATGTCTCTGGTGAAGGAGTACAGCAAGCATTATTAAAAATGCTTGAAGGAACAATTGCCAATGTGCCGCCACAAGGGGGAAGAAAACATCCTTATCATGACTGCATCCAAATTGATACAAGCCAAATATTATTTATTTGCGGGGGAGCTTTTATAGGTTTAGAAGATATCGTTCAAAAGCGTATGGGTAAACACTCTATAGGATTTACCACCAATTCAGATCAAAACAAAGTTGATACAAAAAAAATAGTAGACCCAAGAGATTCCTTGAAAAATTTAGAATTAGATGACTTAGTGAAATATGGCCTAATTCCAGAATTTATTGGAAGAATTCCAGTTTGTGCCGTATTAGATCGTCTTACTAAAGAAACTTTAGAATCTATTTTGACTCAACCAAGAGATGCATTAGTAAAGCAATTCAAAACTTTGCTAAGTATGGATAATGTTGATTTATCATTTGACTCTGATTCTGTTAAAGCGATAGCAAATGAAGCATATAAAAGAAAAACAGGTGCAAGAGCATTAAGATCAATAATTGAAGAGCTAATGCTAGACATAATGTACACTTTGCCTTCTGAAGAAAATATAAAAGAATTCACAATTACGAAAAAAATGGTAGATAATTTGTTCTCATCTAAAATTGTTAAACTACCTTCAGGATCAAAAAGAATCATTAAAGAGTCTGCATAAAATTAGAGTTTAATTTTTTTAATTGAATCCCGAATTTTTCTAATTTAATGAAAAATAAATGCCAAATATACATAAGCCTTTTCATCAAAAATATAGACCAAACAACTTAGACGAACTGGTTGGACAAAAATTTATATCCATTACACTCAAACAAGCACTATTAACAAAAAAAATTGCTCCTGCATATCTTTTTAATGGTCCAAGAGGGACTGGGAAAACATCAAGTGCAAGAATATTTGCAAAATCTCTAAATTGCCAGGCATTCGACCAACCTACGATAACTCCTTGTTGTAAATGTGACTTATGTAGACAAATTACAGATGGGAGCGCTCTAGATATTATCGAGATTGATGCAGCATCAAATACAGGAGTAGAAAATATAAGAGAAATTATAGAAAGAGCGAGATTTGCACCTACGCAAGCGAGATGGAAAGTATATGTTATTGATGAATGTCATATGCTTTCAACGGCAGCTTCAAATGCTTTACTAAAAACTATTGAAGAACCTCCCTCAAGAGTTGTATTTATCCTTGCGACGACAAATCCTGAGAGAGTATTAAATACAATAAAAAGTAGATGCCAAAAGTTTGATTTTAGAAGAATTAGCCCAAGTGATATTTTTCAACATTTATCAGAAATCGCCGAAAAAGAATCCATTGAGTACGAAGTGCAGGCCTTAAAAATGATTGCAAAAAGATCTAATGGAGGGATGAGAGATGCACAAAGCCTCCTTGAACAATTGAATCTTTTACCAGAAGGAATAACAATTAATAATATCAACAACCTCCTAGGAGAAGTATCTGAAAGTGAATTAACAAATCTGATTAAATCATTAGTTGAGAATAATCCAGAGTCATTAATTATCACCTGCAATAAACTATATGATGCAGGAAACGAACCTCTTCAAATAATTATCGGATTATTAAATATAACAAGAGATCTACTATTACACACTACAAATAATAAATATTCAGATCTTTATTATACGTCTGATGAATTTCAAGATGAATTGGATAAAATCTCAAAAACAATAAATAAATCAACAATAATTAATTGGCATAATAATCTGAGAAATATTGAATATCAAATCAAATCAAGTGATAATCCAAGGCTTTGGTTTGAAATACATTTAACTGGGCTTCTTAGTAATCAAGAGATAAATAGTATTACTAATAAGCAAGAAAGTAAAAATAATACAACTGAGGAGAATCATGAAAGTAGAAAAAACATTGCAATTTTTAATAAAGAAAATATTTCTAATAAAAGTCAAAAACCAAGTATCAAAAAGGAGAAAGCTCGCGATGAATTGATCGAAAAAAAAGACGAAAAATTAGAAAAATTCACAGTTCTTGAAAAAGAAAGTTTTGAAAAAATTTCTGACAATAACCAAATTAATCCAGGATCAAATAATTTAAAAGATAAATGGGAATTAATTCTTTCTAAAGTAGAGTTACCATCAACAAGAATGTTACTTTCACAACAAGCCGAACTTGAAAGTTTTGATTCGGAGAAAATAACAATTGCATTATCTCCAAACTGGGAAAATATGATTAAAAGCAGAAAAGTCATAATTGAAAATACTGTAAAAAAGATATTTGGAGATCAAATAATACTTAATTTCTCAACCAAAAATTTAAATAAAAGTAACCCAACAAATACTCCAGAAATTAACCAAAATGAAGAAAATAATTTTCGACCATTAAAAAAAATAGAACCAAAAACTAATTCATCATCAAAAAAATCTAACGAGGAGATTTATGATGATAGCTCAAAAAACTTAGCAAATTTTTTTAATGGAGAAATTATAGACCTTGATGAATAAATTAAACTCCAGTATGAATAGTTTTTCTCCAAAGTATCTTTTTGGGAAAAATAGACATCTTTATTGTGACCCAAGGGATTACTAAAAACCAATGTGATAAATAAAAAACCGATACAAATACCATCAAAAAATTGCTTTTTTGCAATACTGGTACTTCGCTTTTACAAGAAGAACCGTACCAAAAAGCAATTCCAGATAACATAAAAGCTGTAAATGAAATAGGCCAGTAAATTGGTGAATCTAATAAAGCAATACTGAAAACTAAGTCAAAAATAGAAATAATTGGTAGTGCATATTGCAAGATGAAGAAGTAAGTTAAATCAAATTTCTGCAAATAATCAATTTTATTAGTAAATAATTGATCTCCATAATCAAAGAATCTTTGCAAACCCCCCTCTGCCCATCTTTGCCTTTGCGCTAATAAAGCATTTAAATTCTCAACTGCTTCCTCCATAACTGGAGGATCCCACAAGATTCCAATTCTAGATTTTGATAATAATAATCTTAAACTCAAATCAAGATCATCTGTTACTGTATCTTCATTAAAAGAACCACATGCCAATAATGTTTCTTTCTTAATTAATTGGCCATTTCCCCTTAATTCAGAAACTCCAGCAACTGATAATCTTCCATATTGAAAGATTGCGTCCATAGCCATTTCCATAGATTGACAAGAAGTTAAAAAATTCTTACTTACATTTGTTACTGATTTTCTTAGTTGAACTGCAGACCAATCACCCTCTTCTACAAAACTAAATAACCTTATCAAAGAATCTTGTTTTAATTCAGCATCAGCATCCAAAACTAATAACCATTCACCATGAGTAAACTTCAAGGCATAATTCAAAGCTCCTGACTTTCCTCCACCTGCATTTGGAGAACGACTTATGACTTTTAGCTTGTCATATTGTCTAGCTAATCGATCTAAAATTAATGGCGTCTTATCAGAGCTACCATCGTCGATTATGTAAATATTTAATTTATTTGTTGGATAATCTAAACTAAATAATCTTTCAACTAATCTTGCTATGACATTCTCTTCATCTCTAGCAGCGACTAAAATATCAAGAAAAGGTAACTCTTTATTACTTATTCTTCTCCTTACAATGTTTACAACATTGTTCCTTTTGACATTTCTAGAAATAACTAATAAACCATAAAAAACAATCACAAAAGAAAGAGTCAATATAATGTAAAAGAAATTTTCGATATTGAAAGCATGGGGAATAAAAGCTATACAAAAACAAGCACTAAGAAATATAAACGACTTCAATCTTCGATTTTTATAAAAACCCTTACTCATAAAAGTAAATTTTAATTACTTAACTTTCATTGAGACAATATCTCAAATTTTTTCAGTTTTGCTTTTCGATAGTAATGATTCAATATTTGTTCATAAGAAAATCCTAATTTAGCCATTTCAATCGCTCCTGATTGAGATAAACCTACACCATGACCGAAGCCTCCTCCTCTCAAAAGCCATAAATCATCACTTAATTTATTAATAGTAAACAAATTACTAGGTATAAAATTTAATACCCGTCGAATATCATCTTTAACTAGAACAATAGATTTATTAACTTTGTCGGTTCGTATTTCCAATTTTATCACTCTGCCACTCGACCCACGTTCAAAAATATTTATATCCAAAACATCGTCATTAATATTTATAAGTTTGTTTTTAATTAACTTTTCTTTAATTTCAAGACTAGAAATTTTCTTATTCCATCGAAAAAGAGAATGATTACTCCCATAAAACTGTTCTTTATCAAAATCTAAAAAATTATTTAACTCAGATTCATTTGTAATTGGAAGTTTAAAAATTTTATTTAATGATTTAGAACCATCAATGATCGAATTGAAATAAGAATAATCTTGAATTTGCCAAGACTCGCCTGCAGTAGCAGATACGCCACCATTAGAACCATGGTAAAAAGCATTAATTGGTTTATTTTTATAAGTGAGAATTAAATTTGAAGTTGCTTCTATAGCTTTTTTCACGTTTTTATTTGTAATTTTAGGAGGTTTATAAACTTGACATTGAGTGGTGATACATAAATGATATTTGTCCATATTAAATCTATCAGAATTAAATATTCCCCAAGTTCTTGCAATAACTGCTTGAGCTTTGAGTGCTTCTAAAGGAGAATTCGGTCCAATTTCATATGGCAAAACACCTGCCAAATAATCATCAAATTCAATTTTTTGAACTAATGTCCAAGTTCCATATAAATCTTTTAATAAATAAAAATTTTTGCCAAAATTGACACCATTTATTGTTATGTCCTCTTGAGCATAAATATATATAGGTCCTTCGAGTTTCATAAGACTGTATTCACTCCTAAGAACAGGAGTAATTTGAAAATTTTTTATTTTTCTATAAATCTTATTTTTTAATTCAAACTCTGGAAGATCATCTTCAAATGGAATCCATACTTCCCAATTTTTAGGGTAGGCAACAGTCGTCTTAAATCCTTTATCTTTAAGTTTCTCTGCTTGTTTTTTTGCCGATTCATAGCTAGCAAAAGGACCAAAAATAATTCTTTCGATTGTTTTTGGATTTTTGATGGGTATATCCACCCAACTAATATTAATCTCTTTTGATTTATGTTTAATACCGTTGGATGATATCAGATTTAAAAAACCTTTATCAGTGATAAAAGTGATATTCTTTTTTTTTGAAAAACTGTCATTCTCCCCGCCTAAATATTGCTTTAAACCAATTAAGAATTTTCCTTTTTTAATTTCATTATTGAGTTCAACCTTTTGCAATTCTTCTCCTTTGACATTTGAAGTAAATTTAATATTTATTAAAAAGAGAGAAATATATCCTAAAAATAAGTATAAAAAGGCAAATTTAAGTTTCATAAGTTAGAACTTTCTTAAATCAATTAAAAACTTTAATTTGCACCAATGCGTATAAAGGTTTAGATTATCATAATTAAACACAATTGACTTAAATGTCTAAACTAAAAACTCGTAAATCAGCTGCCAAAAGATTTAAAGCTACTGCGACGGGTAAATTCATGAGAAGAAGAGCTTTCCATAATCATTTACTTGATCATAAAAGCTCAAAATTAAAAAGACATCTATCAACAAAAGCAGTGGTTGATGAAAGAGATGCTGATAATGTAAGATTAATGATTCCATACGCATAAATCTTTAACCAATTTTTATTAGATATTCATGGCACGCGTAAAAAGAGGCAACATAGCCAGAAAAAGAAGAAACAAAATCTTAAATCTTGCAAAAGGTTTTAGAGGTGGCAACAAAAATCTTTTTAGGACAGCAAATCAAAGAGTGATGAAAGCTCTTTGTAATGCTTATAGGGATAGAAGAAGAAGAAAAAGAGATTTTAGAAGACTTTGGATTTCTAGAATTAATGCATCTGCCAGGATAAATGGAACAAACTATAGCAAGTTGATAAATGGCATGAAAAATTCAGAAATTATTATAAATAGAAAAATGCTTGCTCAATTAGCCTTAAACGATCCTAAGTGTTTTGAAGAAATCGTTTCTTCCGTTAGTAAGTAGAAAAAGAATATAATTTAGAAAAATAAATATAAATAATGGAAATATCTTCCTTCCAATCTTATTTAATAATTCTTTTTGTTGTATTAATAATAATTTCTATTTTTGTATTCAGACAATTTCTAAAAACAAGAAGTGAAGAATTAAATTTAGTAAAATTCGAGCAAAAAGGTTTAGATTCTCTCACTCAAGCTACAGAATTATATGAATTTGGGTCTATTCAGATAAAAAAAAGATTATATTCTGAAGCTACTAAAACTTTTTTAAAAGCAATTGAAAATTATGAAAATGAACCTGATGAAGCCAAAGCGATAATAAATAATGCTTTAGGATTTTCTTATGCTGCTCAAAATGAATTTAAGAAAGCAATTAAACACTATAACTCTGCAATAAAATCACTTCCAGAATATCCTATAGCCCTAAATAACCTCGCATCAGCACAACAGCGTTTACTGGAGTACGACTTGGCATATGAAACTTATCAAAAGGTTTTGGTGATAGATCCAAAAAACAAAACAGCAATAAAAAAAAGCAAGGAATTAGAAAAAAGAAACAATTATAAACCTTATAAAGGTATTAAAAATAAGGGATTCTAAATATGGAAAATTCTTCTTCTTTACTAATTGGTGGAAAACAATTTTCCAGTAGATTAATGGTTGGTACCGGCAAGTACAAATCTACTCAAGATATGGTGGAAAGTTTGTCAAACTCTGAAACGGAAATTATAACCGTCGCTGTTAGAAGAATTAAAAATAATCAGACCGGAGAAAATTTACTCGAAAAGATAAACTGGGAAAAATACTGGATGCTGCCTAACACAGCTGGTTGTGTTAATTCCGATGAGGCAGTCAGAATAGCAATTTTAGGTAGAGAACTTGCAAAATTATCTGGTCAAGAAGAAAACAATTTTGTGAAATTAGAAGTTATTCCTGACAAAAAGTATTTGCTACCAGATCCAATAGAAACTCTTAAAGCAGCAGAAATTTTAATAAAAAAGGGTTTCGCTGTACTTCCTTATATTAATGCAGATCCTATTCTTGCAAAAAGACTAGAAGAAATAGGTTGTGCAACTGTAATGCCATTGGGCTCGCCGATAGGCTCCGGGCAAGGTTTGTTAAATATATCAAATATTAGGATAATTATTGAGAATGCAAAAGTGCCAGTAATAATTGATGCAGGAATTGGAGTGCCTAGTGAAGCTTCTCAAGCTATGGAAATTGGAGCTGATGGTGTCTTAATCAATAGTGCAATAGCACAAGCTGCAAATCCTCCTCTAATGGCTCAAGCGATAAATTATAGTGTGAAAGCTGGCAGGCAAGCTTTTCTGGCAGGAAGAATTCAAAAACAAGACTTTGCAAAAGCAAGTTCGCCGGAAAAAAATATTTCTATCTAATTTTCTTTTTACTAGCAAAGTTTAAAAAGAAAGTAAAAATTTATTATTTGCTTTTATTTATCGTATAAAGAAAGAAGATTTGAAACTATTTACGATGTTTTTTCGCAAAATGGAAGCACACTGTAGTAATTTAATAAATATATTATGAATCTTTTAATTCTGGAGTTCTGAGTGAAAGTTATTGTTCTAGGTGGAGATGGTTTTTGCGGTTGGCCTTGTGCGGTGAATTTAGCAGAGCAAAATCATGATGTTATTATTGTCGACAATTTAAGTCGTAGAAAAATTGATATTGATCTAGAGGTAGAATCTTTAACTCCAATTGCTTCGATAACAGATCGACTTTCTGCATGGGAAGAGATTGGAGGTAAGCCTATGAGATTTCTTAACATGGATATCTCAAAGCAATATCAAAAATTACTCAATTTGCTCATTGATGAAAAACCAGATTCAGTGATCCATTTTGCAGAACAAAGAGCAGCTCCTTACTCGATGAAATCGAGTTTTACCAAAAGATATACAGTAGATAATAATGTTAATGGCACCCACAACCTTCTTGCTGCGATAGTAGAGAGTAATTTAGATATTCATGTCGTTCATTTAGGAACAATGGGAGTTTACGGATATGGATCACATAGAGGTGCAACAATTCCAGAGGGTTATCTAAAAGTTGAAGTTCCACAACCAGATGGAAGCCGATTTGAAGAAGAAATCTTGCATCCTGCAAGCCCAGGTAGTGTTTATCATATGACTAAAACTTTAGATCAACTATTATTTCTTTACTACAACAAAAATGATCTTGTGAGGATCACTGATTTACACCAAGGCATTGTTTGGGGAACAAATACAGAAGCAACTTTAAAAGATCCTAGATTGACAAACCGATTTGACTATGACGGAGATTATGGAACTGTTTTAAACAGATTTCTCATGCAAGCTGCAATTGGATATCCATTAAGTGTTCATGGGACAGGAGGGCAAACAAGAGCATTTATTCATATAAAAGACTCTGTAAAATGCGTACAACTTGCTCTTGAAAATCCTCCAAAATCTGGAGAAAGAGTCAAAATCTTTAATCAAATGACTGAGAGTCATCAAGTTGGAGAACTAGCTAAAAAAGTTGCTTCTCTAACAGGAGCTGATATCAATTATTTACCAAATCCAAGGAATGAAGCAGTAGAAAATGATCTAATTGTTGATAATAAATGCTTTATAGAATTAGGTTTAAACCCAACGACTCTTGATAATGGCTTATTAGAGGAGGTTGTTGAAGTTGCGAAAAAATACTCCAATAGATGTGATCTTAACCGCATACCTTGTGTTTCATCCTGGACAAAAAAACAAGCTGAGGCTATAAAGACTAATTAAAATTTTTGAAATAGTTACCTTAAGAAAGTGAAAATTGCATTGTTTACTGAAACTTTTTTACCTAAAGTTGACGGCATAGTCACAAGACTGACTAAAACAATTGAATTTTTAATAAAAAATGGTGATGAAGTTATAATTTTTTGTCCAGAGGGGTGTCCAGAATCATATATGGGAGCAACTGTAGTGGGAGTTGCTGCAATGCCATTACCCTTATACCCAGAATTGAAGCTTGGTTTACCAGGTCCTGCGGTCTCAGATAAGTTAGAAAAATTTAACCCAGATTTGATACATGTTGTTAACCCAGCTGTACTTGGCTTAGGTGGAATATGGTTGGCGAAAACTAATAATATTCCTTTAATTGCTAGCTACCATACTCATCTTCCGAAATATCTGGAACATTACGGTATGGGTATGCTAGAGCCACTTTTGTGGGAATTACTTAAAGCAGCTCACAATCAAGCCTTGTTAAATTTGTGTACTTCTACCGCTATGGTCAATGAATTAAAAGATAAAGGTATTCAAAGGACTGCTCTTTGGCAAAGAGGAGTAGATACTTACAGTTTTAGACCAGATTTAAGAAGTGAGAAAATGAGAGAAAAATTATTTGGAAAATATAAAGGTGCTAATTATTTATTGATTTATGTAGGAAGATTATCAGCAGAAAAACAAATTGAGAGAATTAAACCAGTCTTAGAAAGTATCCCTAATGCTTGTCTAGCACTTGTAGGTGACGGACCGTATAGAAACCAGCTTGAAAAAATCTTTGAAAATACTAAGACTAATTTTATAGGATATTTATCTGGTGATGAACTTGCTAGCGCCTATGCCTCTGGAGATATTTTTTTATTTCCCTCTAGTACAGAAACACTTGGTTTAGTTTTACTCGAAGCAATGGCCGCAGGATGTCCAGTTATTGGAGCCAACAAAGGGGGGATTCCAGATATAATTAATGATGGGATTAATGGTTGTTTATATGATCCAGATGGAAAAGATAATGGGGTACAAAGTTTGATTGAAGCAACAAAAAAAATTCTAGAGAATGAAGATAAAAGAGAACTTATGAGAAAAGAGGCACGAAGCGAAGCAGAAAAATGGGATTGGAATCAAGCAACGTTACAACTGCAAAATTATTATTCAGATACGCTCAAAGAAATAGATTAAATTTGATCTAAAATTATTATGCTACGTGTGGAGGCGTAGGATTACTATATGAACTTAAAGGAAGTATTAGAGTAGCAATATTTTGATTCTTTTCAGGCCTTTTTTTCTTTGAGAATTTTTTACCAAAAGGTACTCTTATAACATTAGTCCCCTCAATGGAACAAATATTTGAGTTATCTCCAAAAAAATTATTTACAAAATTTGGTAAGTTGACGTTTTTAACTGGCAGTTGCTTAACATTACCAGATTTAAAATCTTTGGTCATAGCTTCAAATACCCCAAAAAATTTGATGCTCGAATATTTTAATAAAAAAATTTAAAAAAATTCTATAAGAAAATATTAAATTTTTATTCACATTGATAATAACTAAGTAAATACAGGGACGCTAGTCCTTTAAGCACATTTTTTTTCTTCTAGAGTCTCATCTTGATTTACATTGCAAGAACAAATTAAATTGCGATCTCCATATGCATTATTGATCCTAGAAACTGAAGACCAAAACTTAATAGTTGTTGGAGTTTTATAAGGGAAAGAAGCCTTTTCTTTTGAATAAGGATATTGCCAATTATCATCAATTAACTCTTTCAGCGTATGGGGAGCATTGCTTATTACATTATTATTTTTTAATTCATGATTATTTTCTATTTCACTGATTTCTTCTCCAATCAATAGCATAGCGTCACAAAATCTATCTACTTCTGCCAAACTTTCACTTTCAGTAGGCTCTATCATTATGGTTTCTGGAACAGGCCAACTAATAGTTGGGGCATGAAAACTATAATCAATTAATCGTTTAGCTAAATCATTGACACTCAATCCAGTTTTGGATTTTAAATCTCTAAAATCTAAAATACATTCATGTGCGACAAAATTATTTTTTCCTTTATAGAGAATCTTGAATTTATGTTTTAAGGAATGCGCAATATAATTTGCAGATAAAATTGCGTGCGAAGTTGCTTTCCTTAACCCACTAAGACCTGCCATTTTTATATACATCCAACTTATTGGAAGAATACTTGCACTCCCATGCTTGGCAGAAGATACGAAATTAAAACTATTAGATAAATTATTATCCATTAAAGAATGAGTAGGAAGGTATGGGCTTAAAGTTTCTGATGCAGCAACTGGACCTACTCCTGGACCACCACCTCCATGTGGAATGCAGAATGTTTTATGTAAATTCAAATGACAAACATCAACGCCATAGTTTCCAGGTTTGCATAATCCAACCTGAGCGTTCAAATTTGCTCCATCTAAATAGACAAATCCTCCCACAGAATGAATTAAATCACATATCTTTCTGATTTGTAATTCAAAAACTCCATGAGTAGAGGGATAAGTCAACATAAGAGCCCCTATTTGGTTATCAAATTTGTTGACCTTGATTGACAAATCTTGATAATCAATATTTCCTTCGTCATCACATTCAACAGTTAACACGTCAAAACCTGCCATAACTGCACTAGCAGGATTTGTTCCATGAGCACTTTTTGGAATTAAACATTTTTTTCTTAACAGTTCACCTTTTGATTCAAAATAAGAATTAATTGCCAATAAACCTGCAAACTCTCCTTGAGAGCCTGCATTTGGTTGAAAAGAAACTGATTTTAAACCAACAATCTCACTTATCCATTTTTCTAGGTCAGATATAATTTTTGAATAGCCTTTAGTTTGATCTGGTGGGGAAAAAGGATGCACAGAAGATAAATTAGCCCAAGAGACTGGATTTAACTCTGCTGCAGAATTTAACTTCATGGTACAGCTTCCCAATGGCATCATCCCATCTACCAAAGAAAAATCTTTTTCTGCAAGTCGGAATATATATCTCATTAATTCAGTTTCACTTTGGTAATTTGTGAATATATCCTGCTGCATCCATGGACTGGATCTCAAAGCTAAACTTTCAAGATGAAATTCTTTATCAAATTTTATATTCTCTAAATCTTCTTCTCTTTCTATAAGGTTTGCTATGAAAGTCAAAATATCTTTTATTTCTTTTTCATTACTAAGCTCATCCAAAGAGATCCCAAAGCCAGTTGAATTTTCAATAGTTGATCCCAACGGCAAGATTCTTAAGTTGTAGCCATTTTTTAAAGCTTCATTATGGATCCTCTGGGAGTGCTCAGAATAAACATCAACACTATCAAATCTAATCCCATCAGGAATATCAAAACCTAAAGCAGCTAAACTTGATTCTAAATTTATTCTCAACTCAACTAATCTCTTAGCAATTTGCGTTAATCCAGAGGGCCCATGATAAATAGCATAAAAAGAAGAAATTATGGCTAATAAAGATTGAGCAGTACAAATATTACTGGTGGCCTTTTCCCTTCTAATATGTTGCTCTCTTGTTTGCAATGCTAGTCTTAGAGACTTTTCTCCATTTTTAGAGAGAGTTTGACCAACAATTCTTCCGGGTATCAGCCTTTTATATTTTTCGCTACAAGCAAAATATGCTGCATGAGGGCCACCAAAACCCATTGGTACACCAAATCTTTGCATACTACCAACTGCCACATCAACACCAAATTCAGAAATAGGTTTTATCAAAACTTGTGCTAGTGGATCAATACATGCCGTAACAATAATTTCTGATCTATGTGCCTGGGATATTAAGAATGTGGGGTCATATAATTGTCCATTTTTACCAGGTAATTGCAACAACATTCCAAAAACATCATCATGATTAGGAAGGTTGTTTTGAGTAAAACGTTTTAAGGATATTCCCAAAGGTTTTGCTCTGGTTTGTAGAACATTAAAAGTATGATCAAAAACATTTGACTCCACTAAGTACACTTTTGAACATTTATTTTTTCTTGAGGAAAAACTCATGGCCATGGCTTCTGCTGCAGCAGTACCCTCATCTAACAAAGATGCGTTGGCGACAGGGAATCCTGTTAGTTCACAAACAATAGTCTGAAAATTAAATAGAGCTTCTAATCTTCCTTGTGCAATTTCTGCTTGATATGGAGTATAAGACGTGTACCACCTTGGGTTTTCAAGAACATGTCTTTGGATTACTTTAGGCATATGATTGTCATAATAACCAAGGCCTATAAGTGATCTCATTTTAGTATTTTTATTCGCAATCTCTTCTAATTCGTTTAAAGCCTCAATTTCTGAACAACCTTGGGGCAATATTTCTGAAGATTTATCTTTAAGTTGAATATCTTCTGGAATAACTTGATTTATAAATTGATCAATATTATTAAAACCAAGCTTGTTCAGCATAATTATTTCATCATTGTCTCCTAACCCAAGATGCCTATCTATAAACAATTCAGATCCAAATTTAGATGTCATATTAAAATATTTTTCTTTAAAATAGCTCTTTTTAAAAAGTTTGCCTTATTTTGGTACAACCTTTGATTGATATTCCTCAGAGGTCATCAAATCAGCAATTGATGCTTTTGATTCTGGCTTCAAAATGACTAACCAACCGTCTCCAATCGGATCATTCTGTAAAAGTTCAGGGTTCTCAATAACGCTTTCATTTACAGATACTATTTCCCCTGAAAAAGGCAGATAAACTTCCTCAACGGCCTTTACTGATTCTATTGTTCCAAAAGTCTCGCCTTTTTCTAGAGTCACACCTTGATCAGCTAATTCAACAAAAACAATATCTCCTAACTGATCTATGGCGAATTCACTAACTCCAATTTTTAATAATCCATTTTCTTCCAAGACATATTCATGAGTATCAGCATAGTTGAGGTTGTCTGGAAACTTGTAAGACATGATTAAGTAGTTAAAGGAAGTAGAGAATCCTTTGAAATTAATTTTTCCTCTAATAGTTCAGATAATAATCGAATTAATGCAATTTTGATGTGAGCTATGTGAGAACCACCTTGAACAAAAATATTGTAAGGATCTCTTAGAGGGGCATCAGCAGAAAATTCACTTGTACTACCTTCAATAAAGGTTCCTCCTGCCATTAATAATTTTGAATCATATCCATCCATTGATGATGGAACAACATTCAGAAAAGAATCTACTGGTGAAGAATTTTGAAAAGATTGACAAACTTTTTGTACCAAATCAGGATTATTCAATCTTACTGACTGAATAAGATCAGATCTATAAGTTGCTGGCTCTGGTAAAACCTTGAATCCCAAATTTTTAAAGACTGCTGCAACCATATCAGCACCTTTTAGTGATTCGTGAACAATTTGTGGTGCTAAAAACAAACCTTGCAAAATTAATCTTCCTAGTCCAAAATTTATTCCTGCAGAAGAACCAATGCCTGGTGAGGTTAATCTAGAACATGCCATCTCAACTAACTCTGCATCTCCTGCAACGTACCCACCAGTAGGTACTATTGTTCCTCCCAAATTTTTTATCAATGATCCAGCAATTATATTTGCCCCTTTAGAAATTGGTTCACTATCTTCAACAAGCTCCCCGTAACAGTTATCAACAAAACATATACAGTTAGGATCAAGAGAATGAATAAGAGTACAAATTTTCTCTATCTGATGATTCGTAAGAGACTTTCTCCAACTATATCCACAACTTTTTTGTATAAATACTAGTTTGCATGAATTTTCTTTAAAAAAATGAACAATTTTTTCTTCAAAAGAATCTAAATTATCGCAGATATTTAGTTGCTTATATTCAATGTCAAAATCTTTAAGTGATCCTTTTCCTCTTCCCCTTATCCCTATGACTTCTTCTAACGTGTCATATGGTTGTCCTGTAAGAGATAACATTACATCTCCAGGTCGAAGAATTCCAAATAAGACAGAACTTATTGCATGTGTTCCACTCACAAATTGCATCCTCACAGCAGCCTTTTCAGCAAGAAACAAACTTGCAAAAACCGCATCAATTTTTTCTCTAGATATATCATCATGACCACTACCAGAAGATTGATTGAAATGACTAGTAGAAACTTTTTCTTCCTTAAAAATTCTCAAAATATTTTCTAATTTCTGGAAAACCTGATTGGACCTTTCTTGAAAAACTTTACTTAAACTCTCTTCGACAGAAAGAACAGCATTTTCAGCCAGTTTTAAGTTATTATCAAGAGTCATTTATTATGAAAATTCATGTTATTTTTGAGAAGCTAAATTTCTTAATTCTACGAGGAAAGCATTAGGTCCCCTGCCCTGAAAATAAGAAAGTTTTTTTGAAGCCTCATATAAATCAAGAAGTTCTCCATCTAATTCTTCTGCCGTATAGTCTCTAATTCCTGCAATTACCTCAGCAAAACGTTCTCTACGGGCAGATTTATTAACAGCATAGGCTTCCATTACCTGCATTTTACATGATCTCCAAGCCTTATTCTGACAAAAATGAACTGAAAGAGCATCACTTAAAGCAGAAGCTTCTTCATCTTCTATGTACCAGTCAAAAGATGAAGGAAGAGGTTTTAATCCTGAAAATATCTCGAATAACTCCCCGGCCGACAATGGATTTCCAGAATCATTTTTTAGGGGTAATGCAGACTCTTCCAAAGATTTCCATAACTCTGGGTAATCACCTTCAAAACGATCCCTGATTTTTTCAATACCTTGATCAAGAATCGTATTAACTTGAGCTAAAGCGAGAAAAACTTCAGGACCTGGCGAAGATAACTTCCCATTCCTAAGATTAGAAATTTGCGAATTATGAACTTTACCTAAATCAAGAACTTCTGAAAGTAATGGCAATACTCTGTGAGACCAACCATTTCTTTCATGCCAGAGGTGTATCAAATGAGCCATAGCCCTTCGACCTCTAGATAATTTATCGCGATATCCTAGACTCACAGATAATTAAACTTATCAATAGTATAGTATGATAATATTACATATCGGTAATTTTGAAAATAGTATTTCAATATCATGAATTCAGTAATTTTCCAAGAAACAGCAAAATTAAAAAAACCTGTTCCAGCTGAAAAAGTTATAGAACTCTCAGAAAAATTACTGGAACCTTCCAGCCATTCAAAAAGATATCCTCCAAGACTACATAAAACGTGGGGAACAATAGTTTTTATGGTTGCAATACATATCCTTTCACTTGTAGCTTTACAACCAAAATTTTGGAGTCTCCCTGCAATCACTTCATTATTATTTTTTTACTGGGTAACTGCTTGTTTAGGAGTCACCCTTGGATATCACAGATTGTTATCACACAGATCGTTCATTGTACCAATATGGTTAGAAAGATTTTTTGCTACCTGTGGAGCCATAAGTTGCCAGCATGGACCGATAGATTGGGTAGGTTTACATAGGCATCACCACTCTTTTTCAGATACTGAAGTAGATCATCACAATAGTAAAAAGGGGTTTTGGTGGAGTCATATGGGTTGGATGTTTAAAGACGTAGAAGCACTAAAAGCTGTTCCAAAACTAAGTGCAGATTTAATCAAGGATCCGTACTATAGATTTTTAAATAAATATTTTTTATTCTTACAAATTCCTATTGGTCTTTCATTGTACGCAATAGGTCAAAAATTAGGAGTGGGAGGATGGGCTCTAGTCCTTTGGGGAATTCCATTGAGGCTTGTGGTTGTTTATCATGTAACATGGCTAGTCAACTCCGCGACGCATTGTTGGGGTAAAGCACCATTTGAAAGTGGTGATTCATCTAAAAACAATGCATGGGTTGCTGCATTAACTTTTGGAGAAGGTTGGCATAATAATCATCATGCATTTCCCAATTCGGCAAAACAAGGATTATTTAAGGGTCAGATAGACATAACATGGGAACATATTAAGATTCTTGCGAAATTTGGTTTTGCAAAAAAAGTAAAGTTACCCTCTAGGTCTTATTATTAATTATATTGTTTAATATTTTCATGGCTAAAAGAGTACAAGTCGCATTAACTGAATCAATCGCATCACTAGGCAAAGAAGGAGATCTAGTTGATGTAGCTCCAGGATACGCAAGAAATTTTCTATTACCTTATGGCAAGGCAATGAATGTAACACCAGCAGTCCTTAAACAAATTGAGAAGAAGAAAGAAAAAGAAAAAATCGCTGCTGACAAATTAAAGCAAGAAGCTTTAGATTTCCAGACTGCATTATCTACAATAGGTAGATTCACTATCAAAAAACAAGTTGGAGAAGATGGTGTCCTTTTTGGAACGGTTACCAATGGTGATGTTGCCGAAGCGATAGAAGCGGCAACTAAAAAAGAAATTGATAGAAGAAACATTACTGTTCCTGATGTTCATAATTTAGGTTCCTTTACTGCAAAAATAAAATTACATCCAGAAATAAATGCAGAAGTAAATATTGAAGTAACAAGTTAATCAATTTGTTGCATTATTTTGAAAAGTAGCCAGAGTATATATCTAAGCAATTAAAGATATGGTTTCCGTACCTTTTCCAAATAATGGGCCAAATAAAAATTTTAAAAAGGATTTTAATAGTGAAAATGCTGGATTAGTTCCTCCTCAAAACGTTCAAGCAGAGGAAGCTGTTCTTGGTGGCATACTTCTTGATCCAGACGCGATCGGAAGAATTGCAGACTTAATTAAACCTGAAGCTTTTTATATAAATGCCCATCAAGAGATTTACAGAACAGCATTAATGTTGCATACCCAGGGCAAACCAACTGATTTAACATCAATGAGTGCTTGGTTAGCAGATAATGGATCACTGGAAAAAATTGGAGGAAACAGCAAACTGGTAGAACTCGTTGAAAATGTTTCCTCTACAGCTTCCATAGAACAAGTTGCTAATTTAATTAACGACAAATTCATGAGAAGGCAACTTATTAGATCTGGAAATGAAGTGGTTCAACTAGGTTTCGATCAAACTCAAGATACTAATGAAGTTCTAGATAAAGCAGAGCAAAAAATATTTGAAATCAGTCAAGAAAAACCTTCAAAAGGTCTGACTCAAGCAGCTGAAATCCTTACAAGTACTTTCAATGAAATAGAGTCAAGATCATTAGGTACTTCAGTAGCTGGAATTCCTGTTAATTTCTACGATCTTGATGCGATGACTCAAGGTTTTCAAAGAAGTGATTTAATAATTGTTGCTGGAAGACCTTCAATGGGGAAAACCTCAATAGTTCTTAATCTGGCTAAAAATGTTGCACAATCTCAAGATTTACCTGTATGTGTATTTAGCCTTGAAATGAGTAAAGAACAGTTGACATATAGACTACTCTCTATGGAAGTGGAAATCGAAAGTGGCAGGCTAAGAACAGGAAGATTACAGCAAGATGAATGGCCATTACTCGGAGAGGGTATCAATTCATTAGGTCAATTACCAATATTTATAGATGACAAGCCTAACTTAAGTGTTCTAGAGATGAGATCTTTGTGCAGAAGATTAATAGCTGAACAAAAAAAAGAACTTGGATTAATTGTGATTGATTATCTGCAGTTGATGGAAGGATCAACCCCTGATAATAGAGTGCAAGAACTTTCACGAATTACAAGAGGTCTTAAAAGCATGGCCAGAGAATTAAAAGTACCAGTGGTAGCTTTATCTCAGCTTAGCAGAGGTGTTGAGTCTAGAACAAATAAAAGACCAATGTTAAGCGATTTAAGAGAATCAGGATCTATTGAACAAGACGCAGATTTAGTATTAATGATTTACAGAGATGAATACTATAATCCGGAAACTGAAGATAGAGGAATTACAGAAATCATTGTCACTAAACATAGAAATGGACCCGTAGGAACTGTTAAATTATTATTTGAACCTCAATTTACAAGATTTAGGAATTTAGCTAATTAAATCTCTCCTAAAATGCAAGATCATCACTCAACAAATGAATCTTTTGACGTCATCGTTATTGGAGGAGGACATGCAGGATGCGAAGCCGCTATAACAACAGCAAAATTAGGTTTTTCTACTGCCCTATTTACAATCAATCTAGATAGAATTGCTTGGCAACCGTGTAACCCTGCAGTTGGGGGACCAGCAAAAAGTCAGTTAGTGCATGAAGTTGATGCATTAGGTGGAATTATTGGTAAATTAGCTGATGAGACAGCTATTCAAAAAAGAATATTAAATGCAAGTAGAGGCCCAGCTGTATGGGCGTTAAGAGCTCAGACAGATAAAAGAGAATACTCAAAAAGAATGATCGCAATACTACAAAATACAGATAATTTATCTTTAAAAGAAGCAATGATTACTGAACTGGATATTGCAAAAACTGAACAAATTGGATTGAACTCAAAAAAAATCTTAAAAAAAAGAATAAAGGGTGTAAAAACATTCTTTGGTAGTTATTATTCAGCAAGATCAGTTATCATCACAGCTGGAACGTTCTTAGAAGGAAGAATATGGATAGGAAATAAATCAATGTCAGCTGGTAGATCGGGCGAACAAGCAGCACAAGGTCTTACTCAGAATTTACACGAAATTGGTATCAATACAGAACGTTTAAAAACAGGTACTCCAGCAAGAGTTGATAAAAGAAGTATCATTTTTGATGAATTAGATATTCAACCAAGTACCGCAGCAGATAAATATTTTTCGTTTGACCCAGATACAAAAAATAATATGCCCCAAGTTAGTTGTCACATCACAAGAACAACTACCAAAACACATCAACTAATTAGAGACAATTTACATTTAACTCCCATTTACGGTGGTTTTATTGATAGTAAGGGGCCAAGATATTGTCCATCAATTGAAGATAAAATCGTCAAATTTGCTGATAAAGAATCACATCAAATTTTCTTAGAACCAGAAGGAATTAATACCCCTGAAATATATGTACAAGGATTTTCTACAGGTTTACCCGAAAATATTCAATTAGAACTTTTAAGGACCTTACCTGGATTAGGTGAATGTAAAATGTTGCGACCAGCATATGCTGTGGAGTATGACTATATACCTGCAACACAGCTCCAAACATCACTCGAAACGAAAGAAATTGAATATTTATTTAGCGCCGGACAAATTAATGGCACTACTGGTTATGAAGAAGCAGCAGCACAAGGATTAGTTGCAGGAGTCAATGCGACAAGAAAACTAAACAAAAAAGATCCAATAATCTTCACTAGAGAAAGCAGTTATATTGGAACAATGATCAATGATTTAATTACAAAAGATCTCAAAGAGCCATATAGAGTTCTAACTAGTAGGAGTGAATATAGATTAACTCTCAGAGGAGATAATGCAGATAGAAGATTAACACCATTAGGTTATCAAATTGGGCTAATTAATGAGAAAAGATGGTCGGCCTATCAAGAAAAAATGAACCTCCTCGAAGAAGAGAAATTTAGATTAAATAACACTCGTTTAAAAAATACCGATGAAATATCAAAAAAAATAGAATTAGAAACGGGATCAAAAATCAAAGGCTCAACAACTTTGAAAGAACTCTTAAAAAGACCAAACTTTCATTATTCAGATCTAATTAAATATAATTTGAATGAAAGAAATCTAGATTCTTCAATACAAGAAGGTGTTGAAATAGATATTAAATACGAGGGTTACCTTAAAAGACAAAAAAACAACATAGAACAAATAAATCGTCAAAGCTGTAAATCTCTGCCTCAAGAAATAAATTATGAAAAGATAGAGACATTATCTTTAGAAGCTAGAGAAAATTTGAATAAGATAAAGCCAAAAAATTTTGGTGATGCGTCAAAAATTCCCGGTGTAAGCAAAGCTGATTTAACTGCATTACTTGTTTGGCTAAAAATAAGAGAAATAAAAAAAGAAAAGGCAAATATTTTTGTCGAAAAAAAGTTATCATCTTAAAAGGATTCCGTCTGAGCACTGAATAATAAACTTTTTAAATCACCAAAAATTTTATGGCAAGAAAAGGCCTCTACTTTTTTAGTGAAGAATTCATTACCAAAAATATCTGGTCCATGGAAATTAATGCTGCTTGGGGATGGAAGTCCAACTAGACATTTACAGCTTTTAACAAATCAAGAGACGAAAATTAAATTAATTTCAATGCAAGTAGATCCTCTATTCATTGCAGAGGGCCCTAAAGAATTAAATCAGTTAAATGGACCTTTAATTAGAAGACAAGTATGGATTAAAAACAATAATAAAAACCTAGCATGGGCTGAAAGTTGGTGGAATGCAGAACAAGTTAATGAAAATTTAAAAGCCAAAGAAGAACCAATTTGGAAGAATTTGACACAAGACAGATCAGAATTGTTTAGAGAAGTTGATCGAATTTCGCTTGTTAATTCAAATTGGTTAGAGGATCAATTTTGTTTTAAAGGTCCATTCTGGTCAAGAAATTATAGATTTTTTCGAGACAAAAAGCCTCTAACAATTATTAGAGAAGTATTCAATCCACATTTAGAAAGTTTATTAGGCTATTCAGGAATTAAAGAATTTACAAAACTATACTCTTCTCCTTCTTGATCTGGGGAGATTTCTTGATTTTGATTGAACTTGTTGGTTTGATTGATCTCTCGAAGTATTAATCTCTTTTTCTGAAGCTCTTTGCCATCTTTCAACTTTGAAATCCATTTCATCTGGCCAATCTTCGGCCTTACTCTCTTTCACGTAAGGTAATTTTTTTTGCTCAGTTGTCTGTAAATTTTTCGGTTGCCTTAAAGATATTGCTTCTAAAGGTCTTTTTGAGTGCTGATTAGCAGATTCATAAGAATTTGATTCTTTGGAAAATGTCTTAATATCCCTATTATCATCGTAAATATTTTCATCATTCCAATCATCATTATCTTCATCAAAAAATAAGTCCACCTTTTCAGATACCCATCTCCCTACTTTTTTAACACTCTTACTTGTTATTCCTTGAAAATCTGAGTTCCTTCTTTTTCCTGGTCTGGCACCAGATACTCCATCAACAAATTGTCTTCCAGTTTCGAAAATTTTATCAACCTGTTTATCAACAATATTTTTATCAAAACTATTTCTAAGATTTCTAATTCTCCTTGAATCCATAAATTATTATGCTTTTTAAAATATAAACTACATTAAAAAAATAAATAATTCCAAATATAGAAACAAAAACACATCTTATATTTTTAATCAAACAAAATTAAACATTTTTTATTCCATAATCCATTAAAGAAATTTACACAACATTTTTTGCAGGCAATATTCTTTATCCTTTTCCTGTAGAAAAATTTCTCACCACAATTTTGGCAAGTTCCTATGTATTTAAATTCTCTCCTTTCAATAGGAAATGAGTGCCTCACAGAAATTTGAAAATTCTTCTCTTTCTTATTAATTTCATTCATCTTTTCTAAGAAATTTGGACCATGTATCTCATTTTTTTTTAATATCCTATCTACCCATGCATGAATCATTTCATGACATAAAGTACTGTTTATTTCACTAGTAGATAATTTACTCAAAATAGGTTTCGATAAGATAATTTCAGAATCTACAAGACCATTAATTCTTTTTCTTTTATAAAATCCAGCAGTGGTTTTTAATCTATTATCACTCCATCTAACCTTTACTAAAGGTTGATTATTAACCGCAAGAGAATTTTCAAAATATTGGTTATTAAATTTATGAAATAAAGGTAAAAGAGGAATTACAGGCATTATGGATTAAAATTAGTATTATTTTGACAAAAAAAGCCATCAAAAACGATTTCTTTTCTTAAAGTAATAAAAAACTCAAATCAACATGGATGCAACACTAGTTAAAGATATAGGAATTAAAGCACTATTAGTTGGCGGAGCTGTACTAGTTTCTTTTTGGACTTTTAATGCAGTCAAATTAGTTATAAGCGCCAGAGGAATTAATCCATTAGTAAGAAAGTTTTTTGATCAAATAGCTGCAGGCAGAATTGATGCAGCTTATGGTTTGACTACAAAAACTTATAAAACTCATGTGAAGCGCCAAGACTTTCTTAAATTTTTAGCTAGTTTAAATCTCAATAAATATAGAAATTTAAAATCAGGAAGACCTAGAGTCCAAGAAGATCAAATCATAATAACTTTGAATTTAAAATCAGAAGATAAACAAGATGAGCTCCCATTAGATTTTACTTTTGCAAAAACTGACAATGATTGGAAAATAGACAGAATAGCAAAAGTGAATTAATAATTTTCTTGTGAGGCAAAAAGAATTGTTTAAAGAAGAGATAATACATCAATTAGAATTACATCCAAGTAGATTAGATAAAGAAAAAATCATCACAGAAGCAATGGAACAAGGGCTAGATGATTTTTTTGAAGGAATCCGTATGGCACTTGATCCATTGGTAACTTTTGGTGTAAAAATTGTTCCTGAAAAAGATAATGAAAAAAGTCAAAATTTTTTATGGAAAGATTTTAGGGTACTAGCAAATAAGCTTATTCAAAGAGAACTTACTGGTCATGCTGCTCGCGATGCAATTATTACGGCTATGGAATCTGCAAAAAAAGCAGAGTGGAATGGATTTTATAGACGAGTTTTAATTAAAGATCTTAGATGTGGTGTATCTGAAAAAACAATCAACAAGATAGCCAAGAAATTTCCCAAATATGCGATTCCTATTTTTTCTTGTCCTTTAGCTCATGACAGTGCAAATCATGAAAAAAAAATGATAGGAAAAAAGCAAATTGAAATCAAATTAGATGGTGTACGCGTCTTAACTATTATTAGACAAAATAAAGTAGAAATGTTTTCTCGTAATGGAAAACAATTCCATAATTTTGGACATATTATCTCAGAAATAGAAAACGTCCTAAAAGAAGATCCTGCACCCCATAACTTAGTCCTAGATGGTGAAGTAATGAGTGCTAACTTTCAAGATTTAATGAAACAAGTTCATAGAAAAGATGGCAAACAAACCAAAGACGCAGTTCTTCACCTATTTGACTTATGTCCCCTTGAAAACTTCCAAAAAGGGAGATGGAACACAAGTCAAACAGCAAGAAGTTTACTAGTAAAAGAATGGGTAGCAAAACATTCTATGCTTCTAAGACATATAAAAACACTTGAATGGGAAAATGTAGATCTCGACACCATTGAGGGGCAGAAAAGATTTGTAGAGCTGAATAAATCTGCCGTGGAAGGTGGATATGAAGGAGTAATGATTAAAGATCCTGATGCTATTTATGAATGTAAAAGAACACATAGTTGGTTAAAAGCAAAACCTTTCATTGAAGTCACTTTAAAGGTTGTGTCGGTTGAGGAGGGCACAGGTCGTAATAAAGGTAGACTGGGAGCTGTCCTAGTAGAAGGGGAAGATGATGGGCGTGAATACAGTCTTAGTTGTGGAAGCGGGTTTAGTGATATCCAACGTAAAGAATATTGGTCAAAACGGGATCAACTTATTGGTCAACTTGTAGAAATCAGAGCTGATGCTAGAACTAAATCTAAAGATGCGGTGGCTTTTAGTCTTAGGTTTCCTAGATTCAAATGCTTTAGAGGATTTAAAGCTGGTGAAAAAATTTAAATTTTAAAAAATACTATTCAACAAAATAGTCAATAAAAATGTGTTTTTTTAATTAAAAACTTAAAATCTTAGCTGTAAAATATAAGAATAATTATCAGTACTTTTTGCGAGACTTATGACAAATAAAAAAGTTTTCAAATACATAAAAACACCCTGTGGACAAGCAAAATATATTGAATTAGAAGCCAACAAAACTTTACTAGGTAAATTTAGGCTTTTGTGGTTTGTCTTAATTGCATCTATGAGAGATTGGAATATTAAAGATTAAATTCTTAGAAGTTTTCAAAATATTCTTTAGAGTATTTAGCTAAAAAATATAAAATTAAAGAGGTGGAGACAACTCCGATAATAGTCATATATAAATTATTTGGTGATTGCACATTTTTTAACTCCTGGAGGCTTTTTGCCAAACTACCTATTGAGCAATACAGAAAAGTTCCTGGAATTATTCCAATAAAGCCAAGAGCGAAATCTCTAAACTTAACATTATTCAAACCATAAAAATAATTAAGAATACTGAAAGGAAATATGGGCGATAATCTCGCTAAAAAAATTAATTTTAGTCCGCCTTTTTCTACTACTTTTTCGATAATACTTAATTTTGGATTACGGCTAAAAAGAGTTTTTAATTTTTTTGCAAAAAAACTTTTTGATATAAAAAAAGCAACTGATGCTCCTATGAAAGCTGAAATGAAAACGATAATTGATCCTAAATATGAGCCATATAAAAAACCTGATAATAAAGATAACCAAGAAGCTGGAAGTATTAGTAAAACAATTAATATATAAATACAAACAAACGATAAGATTCCGATTCCAGTATTAAAAAAGAAAGACAAATTATAAATATTTTCTAGGAATATATTCATTCTCAATTCAATAGTTCGAGTTTTTTAGTAATTCTATCCTTTTGCACCGAACCCTCATTTAATTTAAATCTGCATTCTTCAACAATATCTTTTGGAGCCTTATCAACGAAATTTTTATTAGATAATCTCTTATTTAAATTTTCTAATTCAATAGTCACCTTTTTTAAATCCTTGGTTAACCTTTCCTTTAGTGCATCTATATTTACAAAATCCTGAAAAGGTAAGTAAACCTCTAAATCACTAATTATCCCAGAAAAAGATTTAGCAAACTCTTTTTTATCAACAGCATTAGTTTTAAAAATAAATACTTCAGAAGATTTAGTTAAGGTTTGAATATCGTCAATTAAAGATTTTAAAAAATCAATTAATTCATCATTGTCTGAAATTAAATATACAGGAACTTTCTCTGATGGCTTAAGACCTAATTCAGCTCTCAAATT
The DNA here is from genome assembly GCA_003209565.1 of Prochlorococcus sp. AG-449-J16. GTDB lineage: Bacteria > Cyanobacteriota > Cyanobacteriia > PCC-6307 > Cyanobiaceae > Prochlorococcus_A. Next base: position 35,135 of record QCQK01000006.1, read on the forward strand.
TCTAATCAGCCTAATAATTTCAAAGAGTTGCTGAAAGGAATTATCAAGCTTATTATCAACAAATTTATTTTCATGAATTGGCCACTTTTGAAGAGATAATAATATATTATCTGGTTTTAGTTTCAGTACATGCCAAAGTTCCTCAGTAATATGCGGCATAAAAGGATGAATCATTAACAAAATATCATTTAGCACTTTTATTAAAACTTTTTCGGATATTTGTCTATTTTTAGTCTCTTTATTATTAAACCTTTGTTTAGCAAATTCTACATACCAGTCACAAAAATCATTCCATGCAAATTCATATAGAAGTTTCGCAGATTCTCCCAATTTATATTCTTTCAACAAAGCAGCGACTTTGATATTTACCTGATTCAATTTCGACAAAATCCACTTATCAGATAACTCTAAATAAGTTTCATCACTCTCATTAAGCAAATAATTATTGTTAGAAGTTTTATTAATTAAGACAAATTTAGTTGCATTCCATAATTTATTCGCAAAATTTCTTGAAGCTTCAACAGTTGAAGATGTATATTTTTTCCTATCAAAATCAAGCCGTATATCTTGTCCAGCGCCTGCAACTTCTCGAATTAAAGCAAATCGTAAAGCATCAGAACCATATTTATCAATTAATAGTATTGGATCAATACCGTTACCTGAACTTTTACTCATTTTTTTATTGTTCTCATCTCGAACTAGACCATGAATATAAACATCCTTAAATGGAATATTATTCGTAAAAGTATTCCCCATCATTGTCATTCTGGCCACCCAAAAGAAAATAATATCGAAACCTGTAACAAGAGCATTATTTGGATACCATTTTTGAAAATCAGGATCATTTGTATTTGGCCAACCAAGGGTTGAGAAAGGCCATAAACCACTTGAAAACCATGTATCCAAAACATCTTTATCACGAACCAATTTAATATTTAATCCAAATTTTTTTTTAGCTTCAATTAAGGCATCTTCTTCATTTCTTGCAACAATATATGGAGTATTTTGTTCTATTGAGTCTTGTGAGTCATCTAAAACATACCATGCTGGTATTTGGTGCCCCCACCACAATTGCCGACTAATACACCAATCATTAATATTCTCTAACCAATCCTTATAAACTTTCTCCCAGCGTGATGGAATAAACGATGGTTTTTTAGAATCAATTTCATTAAGACATCCTTGTGATATGTCATCCATTTTCAAAAACCATTGTGTGGACAATAGAGGTTCAATTGGAACCTTACCTCTATCAGAAAAAGGAACAGTATGTTTATAATCCTCTATCTTTGTCAAAAGGCCTAAGTTATCCAATTCTTTGATAATTTTCTTTCTAGCCTCATATCTATCTAAATTTTGAAAAATACCTGCATTAATATTTAAAGTTCCATTTTTGTTCATTACATTGATCTGTTTTAAATTATGCCTTTTTCCAATTGCAAAATCATTAGGATCATGGGCTGGAGTAACCTTCACACAACCCGTACCAAAATCTTTATCAACATGTGAATCAGCGATTATAGGTATTTCTCTATCAACGAAAGGGACTTTTACTTTGGCACCAATAATTTCTTTATATCTATCATCATCAGGATTAACTGCCACAGCAGTATCACCTAAAAGAGTTTCAGGTCTTGTTGTTGCAACTTCTAAGTACTTATCTAACTGTTCACCACTTTCAGAAAGTAAAGGATATTTAAAGTGCCATAAATGACCATTAACTTCTTGCATTTCAACTTCAAGATCACTTACGGCAGATTGAGATTCAGGGCACCAATTAACCAAATATTCGCCTCTATAAATTAAATTCTTTTTATAAAGAATATTAAAAGCCTCAATAACTGCTTCATTTAATTTTTGATCAAGAGTAAATCTTTCTCTAGTCCAGTCAACTGAATATCCTATCCTTTTTAATTGAGAAACTATTCTTCCACCACTTTGTTCTTTCCAGTTCCATGCTCTTTTAAGAAATTCATCTCTTCCAATATCCTCGCTTGTTTTGCCTTCACTTTTTAATTGTTTTTCGAGAATAGTTTGAACAGCTATTGAAGCATGATCAGTTCCTGGTAAACACAAAACATTCTTCCCTAAAAGTCTTTGAAAACGTACTACAACATCTATCAAAGCCGTATTAAATGCATGCCCCATATGCAAAGATCCAGTTACATTTGGTGGCGGTATAACAACACAAAAAGGCTCTCCATCATCCCCAGGGTTAGGACTAAACGCCTTTAGACTTTCCCATTTTTCTTGCCACTTTTTCTCTACTTCAAAAGGTGAATAATTTTCTAAAGATAATTGATCATTCATCTCTGTCATGTGCAAATTTTATTTCAATAAACTTTTTGTTTATTTTATCTTGAGAGCAGCCAATTAATGAAAATAATATTAGTTTGCAAAAAAAGACACATCAATTCTACAAAAGTTTGAAGCCAGAACCACAGGAACAACGTTTTGCATTTTTTGGTGTTGAAATAAGAAATCCACCACCGCTCAAATCACCGTAATAATCTAATTTTAAATCTTTCAGTAAATTAACCTTTTTTACATCCGCGTATAATGTTACTCCTTCAGTTCTTGAAATAGGTGATCCATTACATGTACCTGGCCTTAATTTAATATGCATCCATCCTTCAGAACAATTTTTATCCTCTACCAAATCAATCGACATTTCTCCTGGAGAACCTCCAAAAGAAGCTTGCCTAGATAGTTCTGAAGCAGCGCTTTGACTGATTGAAAGATTAACGATCTCAGTCATTAGAAAAATAATAAATGGGCGATCCAGGGTTCGAACCAGGGACATCCTGCTTGTAAGGCAGGCGCTCTACCGCTGAGCTAATCGCCCTTATGATAAATCATTCTAATAGATGAAGTTGAAAAATTTATACAAAGTATTTAAATATTTCATGATTAAGGCAAAATTTAATTAATAAAATATATCCTATGTCCTCAAACAATAGATATAAATTGGAAAACAATTCCGATTTAGAGACTATAAATAGTTTTAAAATCTTAATATCTAATATCAAAGCATTAAGAGATAAAACTTGGGGCTGCCCATGGCAGAAAATACAGTCCCATATATCGTTAATCCCATTTTTGCATGAAGAAAGTAATGAATTTATAGATGCGATATACGAAAAAAATGCAGATAATATATGTGAGGAGTTAGGAGATCTTTTATTACAAGTAATGCTTCATGCTGAAATTGGTTACGAAGAAAAAGAATTTGCACTAAATAATGTTATAAAAAATCTAAACAAGAAAATTATTAATAGACATCCATATATTTTTAACAAAAAAGAAAAAGTATCATTAAAAAAATCACAACTGATTTGGGAAAATATAAAAAATTTAGAAAAAGAAGCGCCTAATATGAAATCTTCAATTATTAGAAATTTAAATTTGAAAATTAAAAATCTACCGCCAACGGTTGGAACAGATAAAATCACAAATGTTGTTAAAGAATATGGTTTCAAGTGGGAAAGTACCGATGAGATTTTTAAAAAGTTAGAAGAAGAGATTAATGAATTAAAGGAAGCAATTAAAAGTAAAAATGATTCAGAGATAAAAAATGAATTTGGGGATATTTACTTTACCCTTCTTAATCTCTCAAACTTTTTAAACATCAATCCTGAATCAGCTCTTCAAAAAACTAATATAAAATTTTTAGACAGATTTTCAATCGTCGAAGAGCATGCAGGAGATAATATTAAAAAACAAACCCCCAAAGACTTTAAAAGGCTTTGGCAAATAGCCAAACAAAAACTGGCGGGAAAAATTCCTAAAAACAAATGACAAATATTACAACATGGTTAGATGAATATCATAAAGGCTCAAGATTCGGCCTAAGTGGGAGAATTCTTATTAAAAAAACCTCAAAATTTCAAGAAATTATTGTTATTGAAAATGAATATTATGGTAAAGCTTTAATGTTAGATGGTTGCTGGATGACATCATTAAAAGACGAGAAATATTATCATGAGTGTCTTGTGCATCCTGCATTAACTAGCATTGACGAAAAATCTAATGTACTAATTATTGGCGGTGGTGACGGTGGTACTGTAAGAGAATGCGTTAAATATTCTCAAATATCAAAAATTGATCTAGTAGAAATTGATGAGGAGGTAATCAAAATATCTAAAAGATTTCTAAAAGAAATTGGAGGCGATGCATGGAATGACAAAAGATTAGAAATACATGTTGATGATGGTGTTAAATGGGTAAAAAACATAAGAGATAATTTTTACGACGTTATATTTATAGATTGTTCAGATCCCTCAGAATTTTCAAATTTATTATTTTCAGATTCTTTTTATAAAGAATGTAAAAGAATACTTACACCAAAGGGAATATTAGCAACGCAAAGCGAATCTCCTGAATCCTTCAAAAATATTCACATAAATATTTTGAAAACCCTAAGAAATATATTTAAAGTTTCTGAAACTGTCTATTCCTTTGTGCCTTTATATCCAAGCGGGATTTGGAGTTGGACATTCGCCTCTTCAGAAAATCTAAATTTATCAAAGCAAAATTATGATGAGGTCCTAAAAATAGAAAAAGGATGTGAAATTTGGAATTTAAATTTTCAAAATGCAGCATTCAAAATGATGCCAAATAAAATTTTAAAAGAACTAGATTCATAAGATGACAAAAAATTTATTTGATAACGAAAATGCAATTTATATGGGAGCAAAAAGAAATCCTGAGAATTGCTCAATTGGTATATTTGGAGTTAATTATGACGGGACATGTTCATTTAAACCAGGTGCAAGATTTGGACCAGAAGCAATAAGACAAGTCAGTTCTTGTTTAGAAACATATTGCCCAAAAATAAAAAAAGACTTAGAGGATATTATGTATGTTGATTTTGGATCAATACTAATTGATAAAAATGACTCAAAGTCCGTTATTGAATCGGTTAAATCAGCAACAAATTATTTAATTAGTAAACGCCTTAGTCCTATTGTGCTTGGAGGCGAACACTCAATTACAAGAGGTGCTATTGAAGCATTAGTAAAAAAATATCCAGATTTGATATTGGTTCAACTTGATGCTCATGCAGATTTAAGAGAATCATATATAGGAAATGAACATAGTCATGCTTGTACTATGAAAAGATGCTTAGAAGTGCTTCCTGAAAAGAAAATTTTGCAAGTAGGAATTAGAAGTGGGACTAGGGAAGAATTTGAAATTATGCATAACAACAACCAATTAGTTAACTTTTGTCCAGGTGGAAATGCACATGAGTTAAAACAAGCTCTTCTACCATATGCAAATTCTCCAATCTATTTAACAATTGATTTAGATTGGTTTGATCCCAGTTTATTAGCAGGGACGGGCACTCCAGAGCCAGGAGGATTTTTTTGGAATGATTTTGAAGAAATACTGAAAACTTTAAAAGACCTTAGAATTGTGGCTTCAGATATTGTGGAATTATCTCCAGAAATTGATAAAAGCGGAGTCAGTAGCATAGTTGCAGCCAAAGTACTTAGAAGCTTAATTTTGTCATTAGAAAATATGCAATAAAAAATTTCTAAACTACAGTATAAAAATACTAATTACAAACTAAATATTTCATGGATTTGCTAAAAAGTCCTCTTTATTCAAAATATGTTGAATCCAATGCAAAATTAGTTGATTTTGCAGGTTGGGAAATGCCCATATCATTTTCAGGATTAATTAAAGAGCATGAATCAGTAAGATCTTCAGCAGGATTATTTGATATTTCTCACATGGGAGTGATTTCTATCAAGGGAATCAATCCAAAAGATTATATTCAAAAACTTTTTCCTACTAATTTATACTCTTTTTCTGAAGGTCAAGGGCTTTATACAGTAATGCTCAATGATAAAGGAGGAATAATAGATGACTTAATAATTTATGACCTTGGTATACAAGAAAATGACATATCAGAATTATTGTTAATAGTTAATGCAAGTAGATATAAAGAAGATTTTCAATGGATAAAAAAAAATTTAAATATATCTGAAATTTCGATAACAAATTTTAAAAAGGACAAAGTACTTTTAGCACTACAGGGGAAAAACTCATTCGATTTATTTGAAGAATGGATTGAATCTTCAATCTCACATATCCCTAACTTTGGATGCGAATATAAAATTTTTGAACATATTTCGCCTAAAGAAAAAATTTTCTTTTCAAAGACAGGCTATACAGGGGAAAATGGTCTAGAAATACTTTTATCTAAAAAAGCAGCAATTAATTTATGGGATTTCTCAACTTCCAAAAATGTTGCACCTTGTGGTTTAGGAGCTAGAGACACTCTTAGACTTGAAGCAGGCATGCATCTTTATGGTCAAGACATAAATGAAGAAACTTCTCCATATGAAGCAGGGTTAGGCTGGCTAGTACATCTAGAAAATAATCACGAATTCTTTGGAAGAAGATTTCTTGAAGAGCAGTCAAGATTAGGTATTCAAAAAAAGTTAGTTGGTCTTTCTATAGAAGGTAAAGCAATAGGAAGAAAAGGTTGCGCAGTTTTTAAAGGTGAAGAAAATATTGGAACCATCACAAGCGGCAGTTGGTCTCCAACTAGACAACAAGCTATAGCTTTTGCATACATCAATACTTCGCATGCCTTAATAAATAATGAAGTTCAAATATTAATAAGAGGCAAAAAATTTAAAGGGGTAATAACAAAAAGAACTTTTTATAAAAAAAATTATTAACTAAATTTACCCTTAAAGAATTATTATAAGTTATTGATAAATAAATCATACTTAGATGAGAAACAAAATTTGCAAAGAACTCAATAATACAGATATTGGTAAATTAGTTAATTTATGCGGATGGGTAGATAGAAGAAGAGATCATGGTGGTGTAATTTTTATTGATTTAAGAGACCATAGTGGATTTCTACAAATAACAATTAACCCCGATGATGGTGCAGATCTATTTAAACAGGCAGAAACTCTAAGAAATGAAACAGTAATAATGGTTAGCGGAATTATTAATGAAAGGCCCAAAGATTCCATAAATACAAATTTAAGTACTGGAGAGTTAGAGCTTAAGGTTAAAAATTTACAAATTCTCAACCAAATTAAAAAAAACTTACCTTTTCCAGTATCTATTCATGATTATGAAAATATAAAAGAAGAACTCAGATTAAAATATAGATACCTTGATTTAAGAAGAGGAAAGTTACTAGAAAATTTAAAAACAAGACATAAAATTATTAAAGTTGCTAGAAAATTTCTCGATGATTTTGGATTTACAGAAGTAGAGACCCCATTACTTACAAAATCAACTCCTGAAGGCGCTCGCGATTTTCTTGTTCCTGCACGTCTTTCAAATGGAGAATTTTTTGCTTTACCTCAATCCCCACAACTATTTAAACAACTTTTAATGGTTGGAGGCTTAGATAAATATTATCAAATCGCAAAATGTTTCCGTGATGAAGATTTAAGGGCAGATAGACAGCCGGAGTTTACTCAATTAGATATTGAGATGAGCTTTATTAGTGAAGAAGAAATAATTTCTTTTAATGAAAGTCTCATAAAAAAAATATGGAAAGAAGTTTTAAATATTAATTTTAATAATCCTTTTCCAAGAATGTCATGGCAGGCAGCAATGGATAATTACGGAACTGATAGACCAGATACTAGATATCAAATGTTATTAAAAGATTTAGGAAGAGTATTAGGTGATATTGGATTTAATATTTTCACCAAGGCAATTAAATCTGGAGGTTATATAAAATCAATAACAGTCAAAGGAGGCAATTCAAGTATTAGCAACGTAAGAATTAAACCAGGAGGCGACATCTTCCAAGTAGCTCAAGATGCAGGAGCTGGTGGTTTAGCTTTTATAAGAGTCAAAGGAGATGAGCTTGAGACTATTGGGGCAATTAAAAATAATTTAAGTGAAGAGCATATAGCTAATATTTTAAAAATCACAGAAGCAAAAGATGGAGACTTAATCCTCTTAGGAGCTGGTGATAAACAAATTGTCAATCAGTCATTAGATAGGGTTAGACAATATATCGCAAAAGACTTAAATCTTATTGATAAAAATAAATGGAATTTCTTATGGGTAACTGACTTCCCGATGTTTGAGAGAAATAAAGATGAAAATAGATATGAAGCTTTACATCATCCTTTTTGTTCTCCAAAAAATATAAAATCTAAAGATTCTGAAAATTTAAAAAAAGAAATTGAGAGCTCTACAGCAAATGCTTATGACTTAGTTCTCAATGGATTGGAGTTAGGAGGTGGCTCTTTACGTATTCATGAAGCGAACTTACAAAGAGAGGTTCTGAAAACGGTAGGACTTACTGATAAAGAGATTGATGAAAAATTTGGATTTTTAATAGAAGCCTTAGAAATGGGTGCTCCTCCTCATGGTGGAATAGCGTTTGGATTGGATCGTATTACCATGCTGATCATTGGTGCAGATTCAATAAGAGAAACCATTGCTTTTCCAAAAAATCAACAAGCAAAATGTCTGCTGACAAATGCACCTTCAAATGTCTCTAAATCACAATTAAAAGAATTAGATATTGAAATAACAATTGATGAATAAGAATATATATGGATGTTCTAAAAGTTTTTTGTTTAAATAAAATATAAGGAGGCTGTGCTTAATTAAAAATATTTAATGTCAAAATTTGTATTTGTCACTGGAGGAGTAGTTTCTAGCATTGGTAAAGGAATTGTAGCTGCAAGCTTAGGAAGATTATTAAAGTCTAGAGGATATAGTGTTTCAATATTAAAACTAGATCCATATCTAAATGTTGATCCAGGAACAATGAGCCCTTTTCAGCATGGAGAAGTATTTGTAACCGAAGATGGGGCTGAAACCGATCTTGATTTAGGTCACTATGAAAGATTTACTGATACTGCAATGACTAGGTTAAATAGTGTGACTACGGGATCTATCTATCAAGCAGTTATCAATAAAGAAAGAAGAGGTAGTTATGACGGTGGAACTGTGCAAGTAATACCTCACATAACGGGAGAAATAAGAGAAAGAATTCATCGCGTAGCCGCCAACAGTAATGCAGATATTATAATTACTGAAATTGGTGGAACAGTTGGTGATATTGAATCTCTACCTTTTTTAGAGGCAATAAGAGAATTCAAAAATGATGTCAATAGGAACGATGTTGCATACATACACGTAACATTACTTCCTTACATCAAAACCTCTGGCGAAATAAAAACTAAACCAACACAACATTCAGTAAAAGAGTTAAGATCAATTGGAATTCAGCCAGATTTACTTGTATGCCGAAGTGATAAATCTATCAATGAAGCTCTTAAAAAGAAGCTGAGTGGTTTTTGCGGTGTCAGTATCAACTCTGTAATTGAAGCTTTAGACGCGGACAGTATTTATTCTGTACCTCTTTCTTTAAAAAAAGAAGGTTTATGCAAAGAAACCCTAAAGTATTTAGACCTTGAAGATAAAAAATGTGATTTGAAAAATTGGGAGCAACTTATACACAACCTTAGAAATCCTGGAGATCCAATCAAAGTTGCCTTAGTAGGTAAATACATTGAACTTGGAGATGCGTATTTATCCGTTGTTGAAGCTTTAAGACATGCATGCATTGAACAAAAAGCTTTATTAGATTTACATTGGGTAAGTGCTGAAATGATAGAAAAAAATTCAGCAGAAACTTACTTAAATAAAGTTGATGCAATTGTGGTTCCCGGAGGATTTGGTAATAGAGGAGTCAATGGAAAAATTTCGGCTATACAATTCGCAAGAGAAAATAAAATTCCCTTTTTAGGTTTGTGCCTTGGTATGCAATGTGCAGTTATAGAATGGGCAAGGAATGTAGCTAATCTTCCAGATGCATCTAGTTCAGAACTAGACCCAAACACTCCCAATCCAGTGATACATTTATTACCAGAACAGGAAGATATAGTTGATTTAGGTGGGACAATGAGACTTGGAGTTTATCCATGTAGATTGACAAAAAATACAACTGGAAAAAATTTATATAATGAGGATGTTATTTATGAGAGACATCGACATAGATACGAATTTAATAATTACTACAAACAAAGTTTTTTAGATTCTGGATACAAAATTAGTGGTACATCACCAGATGGCAGATTAGTTGAATTAATTGAGTTAGAAAATCATCCATACTTCTTAGCATGTCAATATCATCCTGAGTTTTTATCACGACCTGGCAAACCTCATCCTTTATTTAAAGGTTTAATAAAAGCTTCTCAAGATAAGTTAACTCAATCAAATTAATATTCTTTATTTTTTTGAATGAAAATGACAAATTTTTTACCCTTAGTAGAACAATTTCATTCATTACAAGGTGAAGGTTTTCACGCTGGTAAAAGTGCCTTTTTTATAAGATTAGCGGGATGTAAAGTTGGATGTTCGTGGTGCGATACCAAGAATTCATGGGACGAAAAAAAACACCCTTCTATATCAATTGAAAAAATAATAGATCACATAAAAATTGCCAGAAAAAAAGGAGCATCTTTTTGCGTTATTACAGGTGGAGAACCTTTACAACATAATTTGGATAATTTTTGCAAAGCCATAAGAAAAATGACTATGGGAAAAGAACAAAAGCCAATGAAGATTCATATTGAGACAAGTGGAGTTAACTCGATATCAGGAAGCTATGACTGGATTACTTTATCTCCTAAAAGGCACTCGCCTCCAAAAAATTATTTTTTAAGAAACTGCAATGAAATCAAAATAATCATAAATGAAATAGAAGATCTTAAATTTGCTATTCAAATAAAAAAAGAAGCTTTAAAACAATATCAACTCTCTAAAAGCGAAAGTGACTTAAAAAAAGAGGATAAAATTTTTTATTTACAGCCAGCATGGAACAATGCGAATGGTTTTTCTCTTGCTATAGATTTCGTAAAAAATAATCCAGATTGGCAATTGAGCCTTCAAACTCACAAATACTTAAAAATTAATTAAAATCATATGACTCTTAAAAATAAATCGATAGTAATTTTATTATCTGGAGGTTTAGATTCTTCTACAGTTACTGGTATCGCAAAAAAATCCGAAGCTAAAATTTTTGGACTTTCTTTTGACTACGGTCAACGTCATAAAAAAGAATTAAATTCTGCATCAATAATTGCAAAACACTTTAATATCGATGAATTTAAAATCATTAAGCTTGACTTATCTTTATGGGGAGGTTCGTCATTAACTGATACTCAAAAAAATATTCCGAAAGAAGGAATACAAACTAATAAAATTCCTAATACTTATGTTCCTGGGAGAAATACTATATTTATTTCCGTTGCACTAAGTTATGCCGAAGCAATAGATGCTGATTTTATAGGATTAGGAGTTAATGCACTAGATTATTCTGGTTATCCAGATTGCAGACCTGACTACATTAAAAAATTTCAAGAATTAGCCGATTTAGCCAATAAAAGAGGAAGAGAAAATAATCCAATAAAACTTTGGACGCCACTATTAGATTTAAATAAAGAGGAAATTATTAAATTAGCTTTTGCTAATAATGTTCCTTTAGATAAAACATGGAGTTGTTATTCGGGTAATTCAAAACCATGCGGTAAGTGCGATAGCTGCAGAATTAGAAATGCCGCTTATGAAAAATGGCTTAATAACAATAATAAAAAATGAAAATAAAAAAAATAATTCTAGAAAAATGGATAGATCCAGCACTTATTGCACATGATCTAACAGAAAAATTCGGAATTAAAGGATTAGCTTGGCTAGACAGTGATGGCAAAGAAAATGGGGAATGGTCGATAATAGGAATTAATCCTAAAAAAATAATCCAATCAAGAGATATCAATAACTTAGACAAAAATAATAATCCATTTAACAATTTAAAAAATATTAAAAAAGGATTTTGGATCGGATGGTTAAGTTATGAAGCTGGAGTTTACATAGAACCAAAAAACCCTTGGCGAATATCTGATATGGCAACTTTATGGATTGCATCATATGATCCAATTATTAAATGTAATCTAATAAAAAAAGAAATAATTATCGAAGGCACAAACTCATCTGAACTGATGAATTATAAAAACATAATCAACAATATAAAAAATATTGAAGAAGAAAATATTATTAAAACAAATTTGAATTTTGATTTTTCAAAAATAAATTTGGAAAAAATGGCTGAAGAATTTCAGAAAAATATTTTAAAATTAAAAAAATTAATTTCCCTAGGAGATATATTTCAAGCAAACCTAACAACTAAATGCGAAATTGAATCTTCTAAAAACTATAATCCTCTAGATATTTATTTGAAAATAAGAAGGAAATTAAGAGCTCCTTTCGGAGGAATAATAATAAACAATGATAATTATAAAGAGGCTGTATTATCTACCTCGCCAGAAAGATTTATAAGAATAGATAATAGAAATTTTGTAGAATCAAGACCTATCAAAGGAACTAGATCCAGAGATAAAGATTTAAATCAAGATGCACTTAATGCTATCGATTTAATAACGAACGAAAAAGATAGAGCCGAAAATATTATGATTGTAGACCTAATAAGAAATGATTTAAGTAAAGTTTGCGAAACAGGTAGTATTATGGTGCCCGAAATATTAAAACTTGAAAGTTTCTTAAAAGTTCATCATCTAACTTCAGTAATCAGAGGCAAATTAAAAAAAGAGAAGAACTGGATTGATTTACTAAAAGCTTGTTGGCCTGGGGGCTCAATAACTGGAGCACCTAAATTAAGATCATGCCAGAGACTTTTTGAATTAGAAGAATGTGAACGCGGACCATACTGTGGCTCATTTTTGAAGCTTGACTGGAATGGTGAGTTTGACAGTAATATACTAATAAGATCATTTCTAATTAAAGACAAAAAAATAAATATATATGCTGGTTGCGGAATAGTTATTGACTCAAACCCTAAAGAGGAAACAGATGAACTAAAATGGAAACTTTTACCTTTAATTGATTCACTAAAATGATTGAATCATTAGGCTGGCACAAGGGTCAATGGTTGGATATTAATAAAATATTTATTACTGCTAGTAATAGAGGATTAAAATTTGCTGATGGTATATTTGAAACCATTTTGATAAAAGAAAACAAACCTATTCTTTTTGATGAACATCTGAAAAGATTAGAAAAAAGTAGCAAGATCTTAAATATTAATCTCAATATAAATAAATTAACTTTGAGACGGCTTATTCACGATGGAATTAAAAAGTTATCGCTTAAAAATGATCAATTTGCTTCAGTAAGAATAAACTATAGTCGAGGAACTAATGAAGGTCGAACACTAACAATTGACAGCACTTCAGAGACAGAAGATTTGGATAATTTATGGCTTGAGTTCTATAGAATCAAACCAAATTTTAAACCGATAAGAGTTTGCGTTAGTCAAACGGAAAAAATAAATGAATTCAGTCTTATAAGTAAATGCAAAACATTTTCATATAATCAGGCAATACAAGTTTTGACAGAAGCCAATGAAAAATCATTTGATGATTCTATCCTTTTGAATACGTCAGGTGAACTTTGTTGTGGAAGTACATTTAATCTTATAATTAAAAGAAATAATCAATGGATAACTCCTAGAAAAGAGAGCGGCTGTTTAGAGGGAATTATGGTATCTAAAGCTTTAAAATTGAAAATTGTAAAAGAAGAATTAATTCCTCCGGAATTTCAAAATGATGACATACTTGTTGCAATTAATAGCTTATCTTGCAGACAAATTAATCAAGTAAATGATTTAAAGTTTAAACCTAAATTTGATCCAATTTACTTTTGGGATTTATTATATAATTGAACTTTATTAATATCTGGTAAATAGACATCAGATACTTTAGTTATATTGTTATTAACCTTAAATTCAACAATTTTTCCAATAATGATAATTGATGGAGCTAAAAATTCTTCATCTTTAATTTTATCTGGAAGATTATCTAATTTCTCTATCAAACACTTTTGATTTTTTAAAGTAGCTTCTTGAATAACAGCGCATTTAGTATTCTTATCTAGACCACCTAGAATTAATTCTTCCACAATAAATTTAATATTTTTTATACCCATAAAAATTACTAAGCTATCTGATGATTTAGCTAAATCTCTCCAATTCACTGTCTTTTTTTCCTTATCTACGCGCTCATGTCCAGTGACAAAAGTTACGGAACTCGCAGCATCTCTATGGGTTAGTGGAATACCAAAGTATGTAGGGGCAGCTATCCCAGAAGTAATACCAGGAACGATTTCAACTGAAATTCCATTTTTTTCTAAAATAGAGACCTCTTCACCACCTCTAGAAAAAACAAATGGATCTCCCCCTTTAAGCCTTACAACATTTTTGCCTTCTTTTGCTAATTTCAAAATAAGATCATTAGTCTCAGCCTGAGGAACAGAACACTTCCCAGCTCTTTTGCCTACATGGAAAATTTCTGTATTTTTTCCTGCCTCTTTTGTTATTTCATCGGGGATTAGAGCATCATGAACTAATGCATCACAATTTTTTATTAGGCGTAAAGCTTTAAGAGTTAAAAGCTCAGGGTCACCAGGACCTGCTCCAACTAAATAAACAATGCCAGGCACAATAATATCCATTAACAAGTATGGTAGTAAAAGTTAATCGCAATGAAGGAAAATATTGTGAAAGAAAGTTTATTAAAACCAAATAAAAAATTTACCCTCCTTAGTGCGTTTATCACTCTTCTAAATGATCGTTTAAGTGAAAGTATACTTTTGCCCATTTTACCCTCTTTTGTTTTACTTTTTGACTCTAAAGCAAGTACATATGGTTTATTATCATGCACTTACCAATTAGCTCAATTTACAGCTTCTCCTTTTATAGGACTTATGAGTGATAGATATGGAAGAAGACCTGTTACTCTTTTTTGTATTACTGGTTCAGTAATAGGAATATCAATATTATCTTTTACAGTTCTTTTTGATTGGTCAAATTCAATAGCGACTATCCCGTTATTTTTATTATTTTTAGCGAGACTAATTGACGGTTTAAGTGGGGGGACTGCAGCTACTGCAACAACAATTCTTGCAGATATTTCAAGCCCTGAAAAAAGAGCAAAAACATTTGGTCTTATTGGTGTAGCTTTTGGTTTAAGTTTTTTCTTAGGTAATATTTTTGTTGTAATTTTTGCAAGAAATACAAATAATAATTTTATTATTCCAGTTTTGATAGCCTCAATCATTCCAATAATAAATTTTCTCCTTGTATTTTTTTACTTACCAGAAACCAAGCCTAATAGTGAAACAAATAAATCAAAAACTACTATAAAAAACCCTTTAAAAGCTCTATTTACAGTTTTCAAAGAAGAAAAGATTAAAAAATTATCATTAGCTTTTTTTATTTATTTTATTGCTTTTACTGGATTGACTAATATCCTGATATTTTTCCTCCAAGAATCTTTAAACTGGACGACCAAAGCATCAAGTGGAACACTTGTTGTAGTAGGAATCATTGCGATTATTGTTCAAGGAGGTCTTATTGGGCCTCTGGTAAAGCAATTTGGCGAAATGCGATTAACACTTTTCGGATCAAGCTTTATTCTTGTGGCGTGTGCTCTTTTAATAACTGCTCCAAAAGAAAATGCGGCAATTAATATTTATTCAGCTGTTTCATTTTTAGCCGTTGGGGCAGGATTAATTACGCCCACGTTAAGAGCACTAATCTCAAAGAAATTAGACGTTGATAAACAAGGCTCAATTTTAAGTAGCCTTCAGGGTCTACAGAGTCTTGGAGGAGTTTTAGGAATTGCAATGGCCGGAAGGGTTTATGATAGTTTTGGTCCAAAATCACCCTTTATAGCTGGTTCCGTTATCTTACTTTTCATGATATACCTTATTGCAGAGGGTAAAAATAATAATTCTTTTAACAATCAAAAATCAAAAGTATTTCAATGAAAAGCCCGGCTGATGTTTTTATAAATAGAGAATTAAGTTGGATTGAATTCAATAAGAGAGTACTCCTCACTGGTATGGAAAAAGAGTACAAAATCCTGGATAAAGTGAAATTTTGTTCAATTTTTAGCAATAACCTTGATGAATTTTTTATGGTAAGGGTAGCTTCGTTAAAGGCTCAAGTTGAAGCAGGAATTACTAAAAAAAGTATTGATGGACTCACCCCTGAAGAGCAATTAACAAAAATCAATAAAGAAGTAAAAAAATTAACTAGTCTTCAAGAAAACTATGTAAATAATGTATTAAGTGCTGAATTAAAAAAACAAGGTGTTATTTTAAAAAAATATGAGGATTTAGGTGAAAATCAAAGAAATTGGTGTAATAACTTCTTTACTTCATCTATTTTTCCTTTATTAACTCCACTAGTTGTTGATCCATCACATCCATTCCCATTTATAAGTAATTTAAGTCTAAACTTAGCAGCTTTAATAAAGGATGGAGAAAATTCTAAAAATCAGTTTGTCAGAGTCAAAATACCAACAAAAAATATCAATCGCTTCATACAAATTCCCAATGAAATTTTTCAACATAATGATGAAAGTACTCACTTTTTTATAAGTGTTGAAGATCTAATAGGAAATAATATCAATTCTTTATTTAGCGGAATGGAATGCATTAATTACTCTTTTTTTAGAGTAACAAGAGATGCAGATTTAGAATTAAAAGAACTTGAGGCTGATGATCTTCTTTTAGCAGTTGAACAAAGTTTGCAAAAAAGAAGATTAGGTGGGGATGTAGTTAGACTAGAAGTTGAATCAGACATACCAAAAAATATACTTAAATTACTAATTGAAAGTATCTCAATACAAGAAGAATATATATACTTTTGCAAAAGTTTATTAGCCCTGGACGATTTAAATCAGCTGACAAAAATTAATAGAGATGATTTAAAAGAAAACCTGCTCATTGGTACAACTCACCCACAATTAAAAAATTTAGATACGCCTTTAAACAAAAACTTAAATTCTATTTTCAAGATACTGAGAAAAGAAAATATTCTACTTCATCACCCATATGACTTATTTAAAACTTCAGTTGAAGAATTTATAAATAGAGCTGCTGAAGATCCACTTGTGATGGCTATAAAAATAACTTTATATAGAGTTTCAAAGGATTCGCCTATTATCGCGGCTTTAATGAGAGCTGCAGAAAATGGAAAAGAAGTAATGACTCTTGTTGAACTAAAAGCAAGATTTGATGAGGATAATAATATTCAATGGGCGAAACAACTTGAACAAGCTGGGATTCATGTTGTATATGGAATTATTGGATATAAAACCCATACAAAAATAGCTTTAGTAGTTCGAAAAGAAAAAGGAAGATTAAGAAATTATTTTCATATTGGAACGGGAAACTATAACTCTAGTACTTCAAGGTTTTATACAGATTTAGGATTACTTTCAACAGATCCGGATATTGCATCAGATTTACTTGAGTTATTTAATTACTTGTCAGGATTTTCTAAGCAAAAAAGTTATCAAAAATTATTAGTATCTCCATCTTCCATGAGAGAGAAATTTTTATTTCTAATAAAAAGAGAAATTGAAAATGCTAAAAAAGGGAAAAAAGCTGCAATAATTGCAAAAATGAACTCTTTAGTTGACCCAGAAATAATCACTCTCCTTTATTCAGCTTCGAACGCTGGTGTAAACATAAGTCTCATCGTAAGAGGTATTTGTTGCTTATATCCACAAAGAAAAAATTTAAGTGAAAATATAAAAGTTATAAGTATTATTGGACATTTTCTTGAACACTCAAGAATTTTTTGGTTTTGTAATAACGATGATAATGAAGTTTTTATTGGCAGTGCAGATTGGATGAGAAGAAATCTTGATAGAAGAATAGAAGCTGTTACTCCAATAGAAGATTTTGAACTAAAAACTCAATTATACTCACTTTTACAAACATATATTAAAGACAATTACTATTCTTGGATAATGAAAGAAAATGGTTCTTACGCAAAATATAAATTAGATTCAGCAAATAATCGTTCTCAACTTGACCTCATAGGAAAAAGAAAAAAATATTGATTTTTATAACATTTATAAAAAATACTTAATATTTTAAATTTTTTTTATTTTTAAAAAATCCTTTTATACCAGATGATTTCAGGAAATTAGCTTGAAAAAAGACTTTTTTGTCTTTAAAGTTTCAACGTAAAAGTAGTTTTTATTTCAATTTCAGTGCTAGCTTTTTAAAAAATCCATTATTTAGGAGGCCAGGGTGATGGGGATCCCTCTGGAATCTGCTAAGAGCTCTTCAGATAATAATTTTGATGAGCCAAGATTACCAAACACTGCGGGCAAGTCTCGCAAAACAAAATCCAGTCTAACTTCAAAACAAAGCCCAAAAAAATCGGGGAGGCTTACTTCCGATTCAATTGGTTATTATTTAAGCAGCATAGGTAGAGTACCTCTTCTAACTCCAGCTGAAGAAATAGAGTTAGCTCATCATGTTCAAAACATGAAAAAATTGCTCCAAATTCCCGAAGCTGATAGAAATCAACGTAATCTTTACCAAATTAAGATTGGGAAAAGAGCAAGAGATAGAATGATGGCAGCAAATTTAAGACTTGTTGTTTCTGTTGCGAAAAAATACCAAAACCAAGGACTAGAATTATTAGACCTTGTCCAAGAAGGAGCTATTGGCCTAGAAAGAGCTGTAGATAAATTTGATCCTGCAATGGGATATAAATTCTCAACCTATGCGTATTGGTGGATTAGGCAAGGAATGACGAGAGCTATTGATAACAGTGCGAGAACAATCCGTTTGCCTATTCATATAAGTGAAAAATTATCCAAAATGAGAAGAGTCTCCAGAGAATTATCACATAAATTTGGGAGACAACCTACCAGATTGGAAATGGCAACTGAGATGGGAATAGATCAAAAAGATTTAGAAGATTTAATTTCTCAAAGTGCTCCTTGCGCCTCTCTAGATGCTCATGCAAGAGGCGAAGAAGACAGGAGTACTCTAGGAGAACTTATACCTGATCCAAACTGTGAGGAGCCTATGGAAGGAATGGATAGAACTATTCAAAAAGAACATTTAGGAACTTGGCTTTCACAATTAAATGAAAGAGAACAAAAGATAATGAAGCTCAGATTTGGCCTAGATGGTGCAGAACCATTAACACTCGCAGAAATAGGAAGACAAATTAATGTTTCACGAGAAAGAGTAAGACAATTGGAAGCTAAAGCAATATTAAAACTTAGAGTAATGACAACTCATCAAAAAGCAGCTTAATCAAATTGATAAAATTTGCAATAATTTTATTATATTTATTCTCGATTTTTTTAATATCAACAGTTTTTAAAAATATTAATGGAGATAGCAGGGAAATTATCAGAAAAATAATTCATATTGGCATAGGCCCTTTAATACCAATTGCACTATTTTTAAAAATTGATCAAATATCAGCCCTAATTTTTACAGGAATTGTTTTATTAATGGTGCTTTTTAATTACACCTATAAATTATTTCCAACAATTGAAGATGTTGAGAGAAAAAGTTTTGGAACATTATTTTACTGCGTTAGTTTATTTATTTTAATTTCTCTTTTCTGGGATAAAGATCCATATGCATTAGTTACTGGATTTTTTATAATGACTTTTGGAGATGGATTAGCTGGTTTAATAGGTAAGGGCTTTAACTCAAAAAGTTGGAATTTTTTTAATCAAACAAAATCGTTATATGGTACTTTGACAATGTTTTTAACAAGCTTGATAGTAGTTTACTTAATAGGATATAACCAACAAAATAATTTTAATTTAAATTACTTTACATTAGCTATTTTAGCCACTGGTCTTGAACAATTTAGTATTTTAGGAATAGATAACTTTATTGTTCCAATCTCATCAGCATTATTTTTTAACTTTTTTATAACTAATTAACTGAACCATACAAAATAGCAAGTAATTCTTTTGTTGTTTCAATATCTATGCATGCATCAGTAATGCTTCTGCCAAACTCAAGATTCTCTTTTTTTAAAAGCTTTTGATTGCCTTCCTTTAAATGACTTTCTAACATAACTCCTAATATATTTTCTTCACCATTTGTTATTTGTGAAGCTATGTTTTCTAACACTTCAGACTGTTTTCGGAAGTCTTTGTTGGAATTTCCATGACTACAATCAATCATCACTTTATGAGGAAGATTACATTGTTTTAATTCAGCTGAAATTCTTTGAACATTTTGACTTTCAAAATTTGGACCTTGTGAACCGCCTCTTAAAACTATATGGCCATCTGGATTTCCTGTGGTATTAACAATAGAAGCCATTCCGCTGGAATTTACACCCAAGAAATGATGTGATTTTGAAGCCGACTGCATTGCATTTATTGCAGTAGTAAAAGAACCATCCGTTCCATTTTTAAAACCTATGGGCATTGACAATCCTGATGCCATTTCTCTATGAGTTTGACTTTCAGTAGTCCGCGCGCCTATGGCTGTCCAACTTACTAAATCGGCAATATATTGAGGAACAATTGGATCTAGTAATTCTGTAGCAGAAGGTATTCCACGAGATGCTAGATATGAAAGCAAACTTCTAGCCCTTCTTAAACCAGTATTAATATCATAAGAATCATCTAGATGAGGATCATTTATCAATCCCTTCCAGCCAATAGTTGTTCTTGGCTTCTCAAAATATACTCGCATAATTATTTCTAATTTATCTTTATAAATTTCACGAAAGTTTTGAATATATTTTGAATATTCCTTTGCCGCTTCTACATCATGAATTGAACATGGACCAACAATCACTAAAAGCTTCCGAGCATTATGATGCAAAATATTTTGTATCGATCTTCTTGTTTTAGATACTGTTTTAGCAGAGATATGATCTAAAGGTATATCATTATGTAATCTGCTCGGAGGTATTAATGGACGTGTTTCAACAACATGTAAATCTGATGTCTTTTCTAAAGCTGAATTATTTGATGATGTCGTCATTGATTAATTAAGAAATTTGAATATTTAAAAAAGCATTTATGAATACTCTCTTTTTCAATATTAAAAATAACAATAGATTAGGCATTAAACCTTACTAATGAAGAATTTGGAAACATTGCTAAAAGATTACGCAGATCACGTAGCTGAAAGATCTATCAAAGGTATACCTCCTTTACCTTTAAATGCTGAGCAAACAAATTGTGTTACAAAATTATTGGAACAAGATAGTACTTACGATGCACCTTATTTACTTGATTTACTAATAAATAGAGTACCACCTGGAGTTGATGAGGCTGCTTATGTAAAAGCAAGTTGGCTAACAGCTATTGTTAATTCGGAAAAAAATTGCAAATTTATTAATCCTGAAAAAGCAATTGAAATATTAGGAACAATGATAGGTGGATATAATGTAAATTCTTTGGTTGAAATTCTTAAAGGAGAAAATATTTTACTTTCCAAAAAAGCAGCAAAAGTTTTAAAAAATATTATTCTTGTATATGACTCAGCTAATGAGATTTATGAATTATCTAAAAATAATATTTATGCAAAAGAGGTTGTAAATAGTTGGGCGAATGCAGAATGGTTCAAAAATAAAAAAGTTCTAGAAAAAGAGATTACTTGTTTAGTTTTTAAAGTTGACGGGGAGACAAATACAGATGACTTATCTCCGGCTGTGCATGCAACAACACGCCCAGATATTCCCCTGCACGCATTAGCTATGTTGGAATTTAAAAAACCAGATGGTATAAAGATTCTTGATAATTTAAAAAAACAAAATTTACCGGTTGCTTATGTTGGAGATGTTGTTGGAACAGGGAGTTCTAGAAAATCTGCTATTAATTCACTGATTTGGCATATAGGCGAAGATATCGCTTTTGTTCCAAACAAAAAAACAGGTGGAATAATAATTGGTAATAAGATAGCCCCTATTTTCTTCAATACTGCACAAGATTCAGGAGCTTTACCTATAGAAGCTGACGTATCTCATATGAAAACAGGAGATATTATTAAAATATATCCTTATGAAGGCATTATTAAAAAAATTGAAAAAGATTCAAATACTGAAGAATTAATAAGCAAATTCGAGTTGTATCCATCTACTCTTACTGATGAAATTCAAGCTGGTGGAAGAATTAATCTTATGATTGGAAGATCTCTTACAGACAAAATTAGAACCAAATTAAATTATCAACCAAGTGTAATATTTACTAGACCACAAAATCCAACCGAAAGTAGTGCCGGATTTACTCAAGCTCAAAAAATAGTAGGCAAAGCATGCGGTTTAAATGGAGTTAGGCCAGGGATGACCTGTGAGCCAATTATGACCACAGTTGGTAGTCAAGATACTACTGGGCCAATGACCAGAGATGAATTAAAAGAACTAGCTTGTTTAGGATTTACTGCAGATTTAGTGATGCAAAGTTTTTGTCATACAGCTGCATATCCTAAACCAGTAGATCTACTTACCCATAAAGAATTACCTGATTTTATATCTCAAAGAGGTGGAGTAGCTCTTAAACCTGGAGACGGCATCATTCATAGCTGGCTTAACAGAATGCTCCTCCCTGATACTGTTGGCACAGGTGGAGATAGTCATACAAGATTTCCTCTTGGCATTTCATTTCCTGGAGGCTCAGGCATTGTTGCATTTGCCGCTGCAATAGGATCAATGCCATTAAATATGCCGGAATCTGTGCTGGTTAAATTTAAGGGAGAATTATTACCAGGAATTACTCTTAGAGATTTAGTTAATGCAATCCCTCTCTTCGCAATTAAAAAAGGACTATTAACTGTTGAGAAAGAAAATAAGAAAAATATATTCAACGGAAAAATTATGGAAATTGAGGGATTACCAAACCTGAAACTTGAACAAGCTTTTGAACTTACTGATGCTACTGCAGAACGCTCATGCGCTGGTAGCACAATACTTTTATCCCAAGAAACTGTTCAAGAATATTTAAAAAGCAATATTTGCCTGCTAGAAAAAATGATCGAAAGCAATTATGAAGATTCAAAATCGATTTCAAGAAGAATAAATGATATGAAAAATTGGTTAAAAAAACCATCATTAATTCAACCAGATTCAAACGCTCAGTATGAAGAAATCATTGAAATTGATTTAGCAAAAGTAACACAACCTATAGTTGCATGCCCTAATGACCCAGATAATGTAAAAGAAATCACTGATGTTGCAAATACAAATATTGATGAGGTTTTTATAGGTTCTTGCATGACAAATATTGGTCATTACAGAGCAGCAGCAAAAGTTCTTCAAGGAGTACAAAATTTAAAAGCTAAATTATGGATTTGTCCACCAACAAAGATGGATGAAGACACTCTAAAAGCTGAAGGCTACTATAAAATATTTGAAAATTGTGGTGCAAGATTAGAGTTGCCGGGCTGTTCTTTATGTATGGGAAATCAAGCTAGAGTTGATGAAGGTTCTGTAGTATTTTCCACCAGTACAAGAAATTTTGACAATAGACTTGGCAAGAATGCGCAAGTATTTTTAGGCAGTGCGGAATTGGCAGCAGTTTGTGCGCTGCTAGGAAAAATACCTGAAATAGAAGAATATCAGGATATAACTAAAAATAAAATTAATCCATATTCCGATGAACTTTATCGCTATCTTCAATTTGATGAAATACACGATTTCAGCTTGACAAAGTAATCATGGACCATGCCAAACTTTATAAAAGATAATATTCAAAAAACAAGTAATAATTCTTCTCGTAGCATCAAAAAATTATTAAAACAAAGATCTCTAGTCGTTGCATTTTCGCTCTTATTAACAGGTCTAGGGGCTTCAATTACAAGCATATCTTTTAAAACTGGAATCTATTTTATTAATAATTGGAGATTAGCATTATTAGACCAATTCCCATCTATTGCGGTGTTACCTATTTTTGGAGCTTTAGGAGGAGCTATTGCAGGATATTTGATCAAAAATATAGCACCCGCCGCAAAAGGTTCAGGGGTGAGTCAAATCATGGGTTTCTTAAGACATAAAAAAGTTCCAATGAATTTAAAAGTAGGATTAGTAAAGCTCGTATCAGGAATTATTGCAATTGGTAGTGGATTCCCTTTGGGTCCAGAAGGTCCATCAGTTCAAATGGGAGGATCCGTAGCTTGGCAAATGGCCAAGTGGCTCAAAGCTCCTACAGCTTTCAGAAGAGTAATAGTAGCAGCAGGTGGTGGTGCTGGAATAGCTGCAGTATTTAGCGCTCCATTAGGAGGGTTTATCTATGCAATAGAAGAGTTATTAAACTCTGCTAGACCAGTAATTTTATTATTGGTAGTAATCACAACTTTTATTGCAGATTCATCTGCTGATATAATTCAAGCCTTGGGTTTAGATCCTAAAGCAGGAGGCTTTGATTTTAACCTCGGATTTTTGATTCAAAAGGAATATGACCCATCAGTTTTTTTCTTACCTGTAGATCTTATTTACTTAGTTTTACTAGGAATAATTATTGGGATATTTGCAGAATTGTACAGCAGATATGTTTTGTTAATGCAAAATCTTGGAAAAAAGTGGTATAAAAATAAATTTGTTTTAAAAATGAGTATCTGTGGACTTATTTTAGGAAGTATCTACTCTTTTTTACCCAGTACATTTCATAATTTAGATGAATTACAGAAAATAATAGCTGAACAAAATACAAGTATTGGAATTGCTTTATTAGCAGTTTTAGTACTATTTATCACGACAGGTTTAGCTGCAGCATCCGGAGCTCCTGGAGGATTATTCTATCCAATGCTTACTTTAGGAGGGTCAATCGGACTAATAATGGGGAGCTGGGTGGAAATTGCTACAGGACATGCACCAAGTACATATATTTTTGCGGGTATGGGAGCTTTCGTAGCAGGATGTTCACGAACGCCAATAACAGCAATGTTTTTAGCTTTTGCTTTAACAAAAAATTTGTTAATAATGAAACCTGTATTAATCAGCTGCATTGCCAGTTTCTTAGTAGCAAGAGCTTTTAATGAAGAGTCAATTTATGAAAGACAAATACAAATAGAATTAGAAGACTAAGAAACCTTCTTCAATCAAAAACAGCAGTTTTGCTGTTATAGACAAATACTTGATGATTTAGATGTAATCTAACTGCTCTTGCTAAAGCTATTCTTTCAATATCTCTTCCTTTTCTAATCAAATCATCAACTTCATCCCTATGACTTACATTAACTGTACATTGCTCTATTATCGGGCCTTCATCAAGATCTTCAGTAACATAGTGAGCAGTAGCGCCTATTAATTTAACACCTCTCTTCCATGCTCTATGATATGGTTGACCGCCCTTAAATGCAGGTAAGAAAGAATGATGAATATTTATTATTGAAGAAAAATTTTTTAAAAAAGAGTCACTCAAAATTTGCATATATTTGGCTAATACAACAAGATCAATGTCATATTCTTTTAGTAAATTTAAAAATTGATCTTCGACAATAGTTTTATCAGTTCTAAAGGTATCAATATGGACAAATTTTGCATTAAAGTCATTTGCAATATTTTCAAGATGAGAATGATTTGAAATTATTAAAGGAACTTTCATTTTGAGTTCTCCATTTCTTACTCGCCAAAGTAAATCAATCAAACAATGATTTTGTTTACTCACGAAAATAGCAACATTTGGGATTTCATCAGAATAATTTACGTTAAATTTTCCATTGACTTCATCTGCAATTTTTTTAAATTCTTTATAAATTTCATCCCTATTTAAAAATTCAGTGTTACTATTCCATTCAATTCGACTAAGAAACAAACCTGCATCTTGATCTGTATGATGATCAGAATGTTTTATGTTGCCACCGTAATTTGAAATCCAACTTGTAAGTAAACTTACGAGGCCAGGACGATCGGGACAAACAATTTTGAATATAATTGAAGGATGTTCCAAAAAATCTTTAACTATTAAGTCAAATAAGCAAGTATATCTAATATATCAATGAAAAGCTTAAAAGAAAATTTTCAAAAAGCAAACATAGTTATTATTGGATCAGGGATTATTGGAAAATTTAACGCCTTAGAATTATCAAAATTAGGTTTACAGGTAACGTTAATAGATCCAACTCAACGCCAAAATAGTAGCAATGCAGCTTTAGGTTTGCTAATGGGTAATATGTATCAAAAAAGAAGGGGTAGAAGCTGGGATCTCAGGAAACAAAGCATTGAATTATGGCCACAATGGATTACGTTCCTACAAAAATTTAATTATGAATTAAATATCGAAAAACCATTAATACAGCTAACTACTAATGAAGAAAAGTTTAAAAAATTAGAGAAATTTATTTATGAAAATAATGATCCAACTTTACAAATTTTAGAAAGAGACTCAATATTAATCAAGAATATAAATAAAGCCTTCCAAACAAAAAACATAAAAGGAATGATCTCCTTCAAAGATGGAAGAATAAATGCTTTATCGTTACTTCAAACATTAGATAAATATCTAAAACATAAAAAAGTAAATTATTTGCGAGGAGAAATAATAAAAATAAGAAAATCAAATAATAAATGGATTTCTACGACAAGGAATAATGAAAATATCAAATCTGACATGATTATTTTGTGTAATTCACTCAATGCAATTGATTTAATAGATAGCCGATCTCACAACATCAAATTAAAGCCTGTTTTAGGTCAAGCTATGGAAATTGAGATTAATGATGCAGAAGTTGATTTGTTATCGCTACCAAAACAATTCAATATAAATGATAAAAATATAATTCCAAAATCAAAAAATAAGCTAATTATTGGATCAACTGACGAATATAGTATTAAGCCAGAAACAAATACATTCGAAAAACTCACAAATTTTCTTGATAAAAAACCAAATTGGCTAGAGAAAGGAAAAATTTCTAAAAAGTGGTACGGAATTAGGTCAAGACCAGACGGTGAGCCTTCACCAATAATGAAAAATCTTAAAGATGGACTAATTATATGTACAGGTTTTTATAAAAATGGGATTTTACTGGCTCCCGCTTGTTCTAAATGGGTTGCTAATGAAATTAAAAATTACCTTTACTAATCTTTTGTTTCAGTGAAGTCTGCATCAATTACATCATCTCCACCTTTTTCGTTTGAATCACTCTGATTAGGACCGCCTGCTGCGCCAGGTGATGGTGGCTGATTGCCTGGTTGCTGATAAACAGATGAACCAACTGCATAAAGTTCTTGCTGAAGTTCTTCAAGAAGTTTTTTCATTGATTCATAATCTTCTTTTGAAGTTGCTTCTTTTAAAGCATTACTTTTTTCTTCAACTTTAGACTTTGCTGCAGCATCAATTTTGTCTCCTAACTCACCAAGTTGCTTTTCTGTCTGGTAGACAAGTGTTTCAGCTTGATTTTTTAAATCAATTTTTTCTCTTTTTTCTTTATCTGCAGATGCATTTGATTCAGCATCTTTTACCATTTTTTCTACTTCATTATCAGATAGAGTAGAAGCACCTGTGATAGAAATACTTTGCTCTTTACCACTTCCTTTATCTTTAGCAGTAACACTAAGAATTCCATTTGCATCGATATCAAACGTAACTTCAATTTGCGGAACTCCTCTTGGCGCTGAAGGTATTCCATCCAATCTAAAGGTTCCTAAGCTTTTGTTATCAGAAGCCATTTCTCTTTCACCCTGTAAGACGTGTATTTCGACATTTGTTTGACCATCTACAGCAGTTGAATATGTTTCAGATTTCTTTGTAGGTACGGTAGTATTTCGATTTATCATTTTTGTCATTACTCCGCCTAGAGTCTCTACACCTAGAGAAAGTGGAGTAACGTCAAGCAACAATATATCTTTAACCTCTCCTGCTAAAACTCCTCCCTGAATTGCAGCGCCAACAGCTACTACCTCATCAGGATTAACGGTTTGATTTGGATCTTTACCAATTATTTTTTTAACTAAATCTAGAACAGCAGGTATTCTAGATGAGCCTCCGACCATAACAACTTCATCAATTTCACTAGTAGAAATTTTTGCATCGCTTATAGCTCTCTCAACAGGGGTCTTACACCTATCAATTAAAGAAGCTGCTAGTTCCTCGAACTTTGCTCTAGTAAGATTCAAATCTAAATGTTTTGGTCCTTCAGGCGTGGCTGTAATAAAAGGTAAATTTATCTCACTTTGCGTAGCATTTGAGAGCTCTATTTTTGCTTTTTCTGCAGCTTCAGTCAATCTTTGCAAAGCTTGCTTATCTTGTCTTAGATCAATTCCCTCATTTGATTTAAAAGTATTAGCTAAGTGATCTACAATACATCTATCAAAATCATCACCACCTAAATGTGTATCTCCAGACGTAGATAGAACTTCAGTTACTCCATCACCTGCTTCAATAACAGAAACATCAAATGTTCCACCCCCTAAATCAAAAACAAGAATTTTTTCATTTTCTTTATCCAAACCATAAGCTAAAGCCGCAGCGGTTGGCTCATTAACAATTCTGAGTACTTCTAAACCTGCAATCTTTCCAGCATCTTTTGTAGCCTGTCTTTGTGAATCATTGAAATAAGCTGGAACTGTAATTACAGCTTGTGTAACTTTTTCACCAAGGTATTTACCAGCATCATCTGCTAACTTTCTTAAAACTTGAGAACTTACCTCTTCAGGAGAAAACTGCTTATCCAAAATAGGGCATTTTAATTTGACACTAGAACCAGATTTTTCAACAGAATAACTGACTTCTTTAGAT
>QCQK01000007.1 GCA_003209565.1 Prochlorococcus sp. AG-449-J16
TGAAAAAAATCAGTTGTTCTTACATTGGAGAACATTTTCTATTCCCCATCGAAGAATTTAGGAAAAAAATAATAAAGCATAATCCAAAGTTAATCTTTATTTGCAATCCAAATAATCCAACAGGAACTGTTCTAAGCGCTCATGAAATAATTAATTTAGCCAATATCAATAACGATTCATTAATAGTTGTTGATGAACTATATGAAAAATTTAATGGAGATAGTCTTCTTGAATCGATAGATTTTGAAAAGAATAAAAATATACTAATAATCCAATCTCTTTCAAAAACTGCAGGTTTAGCTGGTTTAAGAATAGGTTTTACTTTTGGCAATAAAAGTTTAATTCAGTACATTAATAAAGTTACAGGACCATATGATGTAAATAGCTTTGCTATAACAGCTGCATTAGCAGCACTTGAAGACAAATCATATATTGATAATTATGTTTTAGAAGTAAAAAAGGCGAGGGATTGGATTTTAAATAAATTTAAACCAACAAAAATCAGAACTCACTTCAGTGGAGGTAATTATTTCTTAATTTGGCCAAAAAAGGATCCTAAAATCTTAATACAACAGATGAGAGAAAAAGGTATTCTTATTAGAAGTATGGAAAACAAAAAAGATATCGGTAATTCAATAAGGGTTAGTATTGGTACTAGAGAACAAATGATTTTTTTCTGGGACACTTACAAGATCTTAGATTTAAAAAATTAATTACTGAAAATATAAATTGTATTTTGATCGATTCTTTGAGGTTTTATTTGAAAATCTTTTCCAACATACTTTACTTTAAAATCTTTCATATTTTCGATAAATAAATCAGCATTTGAGAAATCACATTCTTTATTAATTTGTTTGCCACGTTCAAAGTGAACAGGTATAACTACTTTAGGTTTTAAGATCTTAACTATTTTTGAGGCTTCTTTACCATTATAAGATTTTATTCCTCCTCCAATTGAAATAAATAATATATCTGGACGAGACAAAATAATTTGACTATTTATATTAATATCACCAGCAGCTCCTCCCATATGAACAATTTTAAGATTATTCTGCTCCCAACTCCAAACAGTTGCCATCCCAAATCTTCTTCCATCTACTCTGTCATGCGGTACGGAAATTCCATTTAGTAAAATATCCTCAAATTGATATATTCCTGGCTCAACAAACATTAATTGATTATTAGGATTATATCCTTCATCTGGAAGCCTAGAACTAGCCAAAATAAAATCTACATTAACTTCTTTTGGCTCCTTTAAATTACTTGCACAACCTATTGCTTTAAAGGGATTGATAAGAATAGATTTATCTGCACTATTAATTAAAAAACTACTATGTCCCAAACTTTTTATTCCTAAATTCCTTGCGAATAATGAGGTAGGTAAAAAAGAGCTAACTAGTATCAAAAATAAAAAGTTTTTAATTTTAGAAATCATAATATTAATTTTTTTTTATTTTACTTTTGTTCAGCCATTTTTAGAAAATTACTAATTAATTTATGACCAAATTGCGTCAACACACTTTCAGGATGGAACTGTACCCCATGTAAATGTTTATAATCTTTATGAGAGATAGCCATAATAGTTGAGTCTTCTAAAGTCGCAGTTATGTCGAAACAAGATGGTAAAGAACTTGAATCAACAATAAGACTATGGTATCTAGTAGCTACAAATGGAGTCTCGATATCTTTAAACAATCCTTTTTGATTATGAAAAATTTTGGATGTCTTACCATGCATAAGTTCTTTCCCAACTATAACTTTACCTCCAAAAGCTTGGGCCAAAGCTTGATGACCTAAACAAACTCCCAATGTCGGAATAGTTTTAGATAATTGTTTTAGTATTGGCAGACAAATCCCAGATTGATCTGGATTGCCTGGACCTGGAGATAATAGAATTCCACTAGGATTTAGTTTGATAATTTCTTCTAAAGTAATTTCATCATTTCTTTTAACTATTAATTCTTTAGTTATTTCATGCTCAGCTGAAAGTTCTCCTAAATATTGAACAAGGTTATAAGTAAAACTATCGTAATTATCAATAACAAGAAACATATTTATATGGATTTAAAATAACAACTTAATTTTAGGAATAAATATATATACAGCAATAATAACAGAATTAATGGAAGCTAATAATACTGCACCTGCAGAAGTATCTTTTGAAATTTTAGCCAAAAAGCTAAATTCTTTTTTCACTACTAAATCAACGATTGATTCAATTGATGTATTCAATATTTCTAATATTAAAACAGACATTATTGTTGCAATCAAAATAACATGATTAGTTATACTAATTTTGAGTAAAAAACCAATTATTAAACTTGTAACTGCAAAAATTAATTGAATTTTAAAATTTCTTGAAGTTCTTAATACATAACTTATTCCATTGCAAGCATACTTAAAACTTATAAATATATTACTAGAAGTTTTGTATGATTCTTTTCTATTATCTAAGTATTTTATTTTTTTTTCCATTGATTTTTAATCTAGTCGAGTAATTAAATATTCTTGGAAATTTAACATATTTTCTAAATCATGCTCATTATTATGTTCCCATCCTAAAAGATGTAAAAATCCATGACTAGCCAACCAGATCATCTCTTTATAGATTGTATGTTTATATTCATAAGATTGCTCAAGTGCCATCTCTAATGATATAAATATATCGCCCAACTCTATATGATCTAAATTATTTAGAGATTCATCAGAAATAATTGGAAAAGATAGAACATCAGTTGGACCATCTTTTTGCATCCATTTCTTGTTCAAAGAAGTAATTTCTTGATTGGATATTATCTGTAAGCCTAATGAAAAAGATTTTTTTTCAAAAATATATTTTGGTAATTCGTAATCCTCTTTTTTTAATATTGTATTTATCCAAGTTAAAAAAACTTTCTCCCAAAAAATAGATTCAAAAATAAGCTTAGTTTTAGTATCTTTTAACTTTTTTGAAAACTGAGAAAAATCATTACATTGAAAAACCAAATCTAAATTTATTTCAGAAATAATTTTTTCTTGCATACATTCTTAAACTGGAATATTGGGCTTACCTATTGTGGCAACAAGTATTAATATCCCAATTAAAACTAGAAAGGTTATTGAAAAATGAGAAATACTTTTTGAGCCTTTCCTTACCATATTTCTCATAGCAAGCTTTATAAAGCTTGGAGGAGAAACTTTTTTTTCTAAAATTTCGTTTTTATTTTCCATTAGTTATTCAATTGATTCGTTAGAAGAAATATTCATGCGTAGTAATTCATGAATAAATGGTTCAAGTCCACCATCTAAAACACTATCTAACTCGTTAGTCTCCTGCATAGTCCTAAGATCTTTTACCATTTGATAGGGATGGAAAACATAATTTCTTATTTGATTGCCCCATGCAGCTTCCACAATATCACCTTTAATATCAGCGACTTCTGCAGCTCTTTGTTCTTTAGCAATCACTAATAGTTTAGACTTTAGAAGTAACATAGCTTTTTCTTTATTTTGTAATTGAGATCTTTCTTGGGTACATCTTACTGAAATCCCTGAAGGCAAATGAACAATTCTTACTGCTGTTTCTACTTTATTAACATTTTGTCCTCCCGCTCCACCGGATCTACTCGTTGTAATTTCTAAATCTTTTTCAGGTATATCAAGTGAAATATTATTATCTAATTTTGGCATAACCTCTACCCCAGCAAAGCTGGTTTGTCTTTTCCCATTAGCATTAAAAGGGGAAATTCTTACTAATCTATGAGTTCCTTTTTCATGCTGCAGATAGCCGTATGCATATTTTCCATCAATTTCAAAAGTAACACTTTTAATCCCTGCTTCTTCTCCTTGAGATAATTCATTAATGACAAGGCTCATTTGATTATTATCGGCCCATCTTGAGTACATTCTTAATAATATCTCTACCCAATCCTGCGCATCTGTTCCACCCGCACCTGCGTTAATAGAAACTACTGCTCCTTCCATATCGTATTCGCCACATAACAATCTTTCAAATTCCCATTTATCTAAATTCTCTCTTAATTTCTTTAATCCCTGCTGGGATTCCAAAATCATTTCCTCTTCAGGTTCTAAAGAATAAAGCTCAAGGGAGGCATTAGCATCAGAAATAAAAGTTTTCCATTTATCTAACAAATCAAGTTGTGCTTTAACATCATCTAGGATTAACATTTGCTTTTTAGCTTCTTCTTGATTTTCCCAAAATTCAGGCTGAGCAGAAACTTGCTCTAACTCTTTCCTTTTCGCTTTTAATCTTGGAACGTCAAAGACAATCCTGAGCATTACCCAGGCGCACTGTTAGTTCCGAAAGATCTTTTTTGAAATCTGTAATATCTATCAAAATAGAATTTAATCGTTATTTATAATCTAACAGGCACTTTTGTTTAATAGTATAAACTAAGTATTATTTTAAAAAAAATGTCCAAAGTTGAAATTTATACTTGGCAATATTGCCCATTCTGTATTCGAGCAAAATCACTACTCAAGAAAAAAAATGTAAATTTTACAGAATATAAAATAGATGGCGACGAAGATGCCAGAGCATTGATGATTGAAAGAGCTGATGGTAGAAGAACATTACCACAAATATTTATAGATAATGAGGGTATCGGAGGTTGCGATGATCTCTACGCATTAGAAAATGAAAATAAATTAGAAAAATTATTAAACTAGATCTTATGAAATTTCTATTCGTAATAGATCCAATTAAAAATATAAATCCCTTAAAAGATTCAACTGCTGCTTTAATGCAAGCATCATCAAAAAAAAATATTGAAATCTGGAGTTGTACTCCTCAAGACCTTGAAGCTAGAGGTGATGAAGTATGGGTATCTTCCGTAAAAGTTGAAGTAAATCCGTGGATTTCTTTCAGAGAGAATGATTGCATACCACTCGCCGAATTTAATTGCATTTGGATGAGAAAAGATCCTCCTGTAAATGAGGCTTATTTATATGCAACCCATCTTTTAGAAGTTGCCGAAAGAAAAGGAGTAAAAGTAATTAACAAACCCTCATCTTTAAGAGCATGGAATGAAAAGCTAGGTGCTTTGAGATACAGCCACTTAATGGCACCTACAATAGTTGCGAGTAAAGTAAAAGATCTTATTAATTTTGCAAACATAAATAATGAAGTAGTCATAAAACCTCTTGGAGGAAAAGGTGGTCAAGGTGTTATAAGGATAAATAAAAATTCTCCAGGAATTAAATCAATCATTGAATTAATCACTTCTCAAGAAGAATTGCCAGTTATGATGCAAAAATTTATTCCTGAAGTCATAAAGGGTGATAAAAGAATAATTATCGTAAACGGAGAAGCAATTGGATCTATAAATAGGATTCCTCAAGGAGGCGATTTTAGGAGTAATTTAGCGATGGGCGGGAAGGCTGAATCCACATTATTAACAGAAAAAGAAAAAAGTATCTGCTCAGAATTATCTCAACACTTCAAAGATGAAGGTTTATTTTTTGTTGGTATTGATGTAATAAATGGAATGCTTAGCGAGATTAATGTAACAAGTCCAACAGGTTTAAGAGAAATAGAAAATTTATCCAATAAGAATGTTTCAACGGAAGTTATTGAAAAATTAGTAGAGATTATCTAGTATTTTTAGCGCAAAATATCTGTTTTACTATAGATTCAAATTTTAATTTAATCTCATCTATTTCTTTTTCTAAAACGGAGCCTGAAACTATACCTGAACCTGCAGTAAATTCAATATTTTCTTCAATACATCTTGCGCCTCTTATTGTTAAAAGAAATGAAGCATTACCTGATGAATCAACCCAACCCATTGGAGAAGCATAATTTCCTCTAGGAAAAGACTCAAGAGTATTTATCCAATCCAATGCTGCATTTTTTGGGTATCCACAAACAGCGGGAGATGGATGTAGATTTTTAAGCAGTTCAAAGGGACAAATATTTTCAACTTTAGAGAAAATAAGTGTTTGCAAATGAGAAATATCTCCAAATGAATTTACTTTGATATCACTTTTCTTAAAGTTTGTTATTTTTGAAACTTCTAAAGATTCAATCAAATACTGTATTACATAATTATGTTCCGTTAAGTCTTTAGTACTTTTTAGGAGTTTCTTAAAATTTGAATTAGTAGAGATAGTTCCAGCAAGAGCCTCTAAAGTTAAATTAGGCTTAGAAAAAGAAAATAATTTCTCTGGAGATGCTCCAAACAAAATATCCTTACTATTCCTTTTCCAAACGTATCTACATGTATTTGGTTGCTTCTTTTTAAATCTTTTTAAAATTCCGACTAAATCTAATTTATTTTTAAGTTTTATTTTAATCCTATTCGCTAAAACTATCTTTTCTAGGATACCTTTCTCTACTAATTGAATTCCTCTATTAACTACTTTTTTCATTTTTGTTTTAGAAGTTTCTAAGGAGCGTGAGAAATCATCAATAAAAAATAAATTAAAACTAGTTTTTAAACCAGATGATTGTATTAATTCTGAGCCAGAATTAATAACTTGATTTCTAATTGTCCATATTTCTTCAATTAATGTTCTTAATGATGATTTACCTTCAACATGACCATTAATTCTTAACCAGCAATTCTTATCACTTTTAGTAATTAATATTTTTGGCAAGATGGCTTCCAAACTAGGGATATCTGAAAGTAAATTCTTAGTATTCAAATTTTCAGAGAAAGAAAATAAATAAATTATTTTTGATAGTGCAGAATTATG
Source organism: Prochlorococcus sp. AG-449-J16 (assembly GCA_003209565.1). Lineage (GTDB taxonomy): Bacteria > Cyanobacteriota > Cyanobacteriia > PCC-6307 > Cyanobiaceae > Prochlorococcus_A. The sequence goes on from QCQK01000007.1 coordinate 6,697, forward strand.
CGATTCATTAGTTAAGTTAATTAAATTTTTAAAATTCTCAGAATTAAACTCTTTTGCTACATCAAATCTTTTTGGGCCATCCAGAGTAATATATTTACACTTCTCGAAAGCTATATATGAAATGCCATCAGATTCCTCCCAAAATGAAGAAAACGAATATTTATTTATTAACAATTCATAAACTTGAAATAAATCAATACAAGGAATCTCAACACAAATACTTACTAATCCAGAATTTTCAACTTTCTTATCGAAAGAGGAAAATACATCTTTTAAAAAATCTGTTAAGTTTAAATCATTTTTCATTACTTATTGAAAATAACTAAAAATCATGCAATAAAGTAAAAAATGTAACTGAATTTATAAACTACATTTAATAATTATCTAATTATGTTTGTTAATTAAAAATGGACGAAGATAAAAAAAAATTATGGAAACAAGCAATAAAATGGCCTCTTTATTCTGTTGCCATACTTCCAGTTTTAATAACAGGGGCTTATTTACTCAATCGATATGAAAAGTTAAAAATTTATAATTTGCTTGCATTTACTTTAGCTGCAATTTTGATATTACTTTGGGAAAATCTAACTAATGATTTATTCGACGCAGAAACAGGAATCGATGAATTTAAATTCCATTCAATTGTAAATCTTGTAAAAAATAAAAAACTAATTTCATTTATTGCATATACATCTTTAGTTATTGGTTTATTAATAATTTCAATTATTTCACTATCAACAAATATAAACATTCTGATTTTGGTGGCTGCTTGCTGCTTCTTAGGATATTTATATCAAGGTCCTCCTTTTAGATTTGGCTATCAAGGTTTAGGAGAACCATTATGCTGGATTGCATTTGGACCTTTTGCTTACTCTGCAATCTTAATTGCGTTAAATCCATCTAATATTTTCTTGGAAGATATTCCATGGAAAGTTTCTTTATTACTTGGTTCAGGACCTTCCTTGGCAACAACTCTTGTATTATTTTGTTCTCATTTTCATCAAATTTCTGAAGATAAAAAGCATGGGAAAAATTCACCTTTAGTTCTCTTAGGGGCAAAAAAAGGTTCTCAATTTGTGCCTTGGATAATTTTTACAATATATATTTTTCAACTTTTCACTATAGTTAATGGATTTATTCCAGTATTTTGTATCCTTTATTTGATTAGTTTTCCTCAAGCAATAAGACTTATAAATTTATTAAGATCTTCATATAGAAAACCTAGTGCAATTAAAAATTGTAAATTCATCGCAATAAAATTTCAAACTCTTAATGGAGTTGGTTTAATAACAGGATTAATATTTAATTACTTGCTTAATAAATGAACTTATTATTTCAAAAAAAATCTTATAGCTTTAAGTTATCCGCTAAATTAGAAAATTCAAAAACCACTTACCATACAAAATCGGGTTGGATAATTAAATTAACAAGTAACGATAAAAAAATTGGGTTTGGAGAAGTTTCACCGCTTCATAAAGAAGACTTAAAAAAGTGTGCGAAACAACTAGATATGATTCCATCGTATGTAGAGGTATTTAATTTATCTGCGCAAATAAATATTTTTCACCCATGCATTCAATCTGCAATAAATTCTGCATTAGCCGAAATAAATGGAAAAATAATTTTTAAAGAAAACTACTACTTTGATGAAATTGATAAAACAGCCATATTGTTAAATCATGAAAATGTAGTTTCAGATCTAAATGAAATTAAAAAAAAACAATCTGATACTGGAAAATCATTAACCATAAAATGGAAAGTAGCATTAAAAAATAATCATGAGGAAGAAGCAAGTTTAGAAGAAATTTTAAGCCAAATAGGCAATAATATTAAGTTAAGAATAGATGCTAATGGTTCTTGGGGAAGAGAGCTAGCTAATAGATGGGCTGATATTTTGAAAGATAACAAAAATGTAGATTGGTTAGAACAACCTCTCTGTGTTGATGACATTGATGGACTGACAGAACTCAACAAAAAAATCCCTATAGCCTTAGACGAATCACTTTTAAAATTTCCAAATTTGATTGATGAGTGGAAAGGTTGGCAAATTAGAAGGCCTTCTCAAGAAAATAATCCAGTCAAGCTTTTAAGAGAATTAGAAAATAAAAAAGCTTTAATATCTATAAGTACCTCATTTGAAACTGGTATAGGGAAGAGATGGCTTTATCATTTATCCTCTCTACAATTACAAGGACCAACTCCAAAAGTTCCTGGTTTAGCAATGAATAAATTCCCTAATTCTTTTCTATTTTTAAATGAAGCAAAAAAAATATGGGATCAACTATGAAAAATAAAATTCATACTATTGAAGTTGAAAATAACGAAACTCAATCTGTAGAGAAAATTATTGAAAAAATTAGAGAGAATAAAATTATTTATGTAAAAAACAAATTTTATAAAGACAAAGATGCATTAGATTCAATTCCTGAAAATGGACCAGCAATTATCTTAAACAGTAGTGGGAGTTCTGGAAAACCAAGAAAATGTTTTCACCATTTAGATAATCTTAAATTATCTGCAGCTACATCAGGTCAATGGCTAATAGAGCAAGGATTTGAATTGCAAAACTGCCTAATTTTTAATACTTTACCCCTGAACCATATAAGTGGATTAATGCCAATTTTTAGAAGTCAAACTTGGGGATGTGATTGTATTAATATCTCTCCGAATTTGATAAAAAAAACTAGAGAACTTTTAATTTTTACAATTAAATTTAAAAAAAACAAAAAACACTTGATTACGTCATTAGTACCTACCCAATTACAAAGACTCTTAGCTCAAAAAGATGGAATTAGTTGGCTAAAAATTTTTGATCTAATTTGGGTAGGCGGAGCTTCAATTTCAGACGAAACTGCAGAACAATGTATAAAAGAAAAAATAAAATTAGCACCTTGTTACGGCTCAACTGAAACAGCAGCAATGGTTACGAGTTTAAAACCAAAAGAATTCTTAATGGGTTTTAAAAATGTTGGAGAAATACTTCCTGATACAAAAATAAGAATTAACGCACAAGGATTAATCGAGATAAAATCAGCCAGAATTGGAATCGAAATAATAGACTCTTTAAAAACTGGAAATTTCAAAAATAAAAATGGGTGGTGGGAAACAGGTGATTTAGGTGAAATTAATCAAATCAATAATTCTTTATATTTAAACTTTGTTGGAAGAAGTGATAATGCCTTTAATTCAGGAGGAGAAATCGTTTTCCCTGAAGTAATTAAATCTAGATTAAATGATTTCATATTGAAAGAAAATATCCCAATTAATAAATTCAATATTTCAAAAATATCTAACAAATTATGGGGAAATAAAATTAAAGTAATAGTTGAATTTAGAGAACTTACAAAAAATAAAAATATTGAAATTTCTTTAAATTTATTAAAAAAATTTTCTCAAAGTTGGCCTAAACATGAAAAGCCTGAAAAATGGATTGTTAAAAACAAAAATAGCATTTCAGAAAAAATAAACTATAAGTTTAAAAAATAATCAGCATTCTTTTAAATTTGTACTCACATTAGAAGCCTCTATCCATCTTGCTAACTGATCGGGAAGTGCTATTTTCTTTCTAGAATCACCATCTAAAGAACAATGTATGATTTTCCCTTCGGCTACTTTATTTCCATTTTTTATAAAAAAGCTATCTACTTGGAACAAATGAGTATTAATTTTATGAGGGGCAATTTTTACTTTTAATAAATCTCCAATTTTTATAGGAGCAAGAAAGTTTGCTTCACAATTTACTATTGGAAAAATAATTTGACTTTTACGTATAGAAAAATCTGGAAAAATATCTTGAGAGGGAATCCCATAAATTTCAATACTTTCTTCCCAAGCTTCATGCGACCATTTTAATAAGTTATGAAAATGAATTACACCTGCAGAATCACAATCACCAAATCTTACCTTCTTCTGCAATATTAACCAGTCAGCGGGTTTCATTTAGAGAAATTATCTATCAACAGATCCCATAATGACATCTATTGAACCAAGGATTGCCATAATATCAGCGATTTTGGCACCTTTAAGAATATGAGGCAATATTTGCAGATTATTTAAATCAGCTGCTCTGATTTTAAATCTCCATGGGGTAACTTCATTATTTCCTTGAATAAATACACCTATTTCTCCTTTGCCGGACTCTAATCTTGTATATAATTCTCCGTTAGGAATTTTAAAAGTTGGAGCAACCTTCTTAGCTACATATTGATAGTCAATACCAAATATTTCACTTTTCTTATCTTCAGTCGCCATTCTTTGAGCTTCTAAATTTTCTGTTGGACCTCCTGGAATCATTTTGCAGGCTTGGCGAATAATGCTTAGTGATTGTCTCATCTCTTCAACTCTTACTCGATATCTCGCGTAACAATCTCCCTCTTTTTCTGAAGCAATCTGCCAATCAAAATCGTCATAACATTCATAACTATCGACTTTCCTTAAATCCCAGGAAACTCCGGAAGCTCTAAGCATTGGCCCAGACAAAGACCAATTAATTGCCTGGTCTCTTTGTATTGTTCCAAGACCTTCAATTCTTTTTCTAAAAATTGGATTATTTGTGATTAATTTTTCGTATTCATCTATTTTAGGACCGAACCAATCGCAAAAGTCTATACATTTTTCTAACCATCCGTATGGGAGATCACAGGCGACACCGCCAATCCTAAAGAAATTATTATTTATTAGCCTTTGTCCAGTAGCAGCTTCCCAGAGATCATAGATCATCTCTCTTTCTCTAAAAATATAGAAAAATGGAGTTTGAGCTCCAACGTCTGCTAAAAAGGGACCTAGCCATAAAAGATGATTAGCAATACGATTAAGTTCGAGCATAAGAACTCTGATGTAACTAGCTCTTTTGGGAACTGGAATATTAGCTAATCTCTCAGGAGCATTTACTACAATAGCTTCATAAAACATTCCTGCTGCATAATCCATTCTGCTTACATAAGGGACATACATTACATTTGTCCTATTTTCAGCTATCTTTTCCATACCTCTATGTAAATATCCAATTACAGGCTCACAATCAATGACATTTTCACCATCAAGAGTTACAACTAACCTTAATACCCCATGCATTGAAGGATGGTGAGGGCCAAAATTGACCACCATTGGTTCTGTTCTAGTCTCTAGCTGAGCCATTCAAAATTTTACTTCTAAATAAATCTTAGTCGAAAGTTATGCAAACTGACCTATCTGATTCATCTTTTTTCAATCATAAATCAGTTATGACAGATGAGATCATAGCCTCATTAGAGCATTACCCATTAATAAATAACAACCAACTTAAAGGAATAGACGCTACTCTAGGCGGAGGCGGGCACTCTTATAATTTATTGAGAAAATATTCGGATTTAAATATAATTGGACTTGATCAAGATCCATTCGCGAGAGAATCAGCATCAAAAAAACTTGAGGAATTTAAAAATAGGATTGATATAAGGGCTTCAAATTTTGCTGATTTTGTACCAAAAGAAAAAGTTTCTTTTGTGATTGCAGATCTTGGAGTAAATAGTAACCAAATAGATGACCCGAAAAGAGGATTTAGTTTCCAAAAAGATGGTCCACTCGATATGCGTATGAATCCTTTTCTTGAGGTTGATGCTGAGAAATTAATTGAGGCTTTAAATGAAAAAGATCTAGCTAACCTAATTTATAAGTATGGCGATGAGAGATTATCAAGAAAAATTGCTAGGAAAATAAAAATGGATTTGAAGGAAAATGGGAAATATTCTGGTACAAAAGATTTAGCTTATTCTATTGCCGGCTGCTTCCCACCAAAACAAAGATATAAAAAAATACACCCAGCAACAAGAACATTTCAAGCATTAAGAATAGGAGTTAATAAAGAAATTGACGTATTAGAAAAATTTTTGCAAGTTGTCCCTGAATGGCTTTTGCCGGGCGGAATTATTTCTATTATTAGTTTTCATTCCCTGGAGGATAGGTTAGTTAAAAGTTCTTTTAAAAATGATCAAAGACTAAAAAATCTAACAAAAAAACCAATAACTCCTTCTGAAAAAGAAGTCGAACTAAATAAAAGGGCTAGAAGTGGAAAATTAAGAATTGCTCAATTAAATTAAAATACCATTAATTTCTAACGTAAAGATTTAATTGCATTTGTAAGTATATGAATAGCTTGTTTTATGTCGTATGAATTAGTGCTTAATCCAATGCTTAACCTTATTGAAGATTCTGCTTCTTTAAAAGATCTACCTAATGCTAGTAAAACATGGGATGGTTCTCCATTACTGCATGCAGATCCACTAGAACAAATTATTTTAGATTTTAAAAGTTTATGAAATTCTGATCCGTTTAAATCCAATACAGTCAAATTTAAATTGTGAGGTAATCTTTTTTCTATGGAACCATTAATTAATAAACCAGAATTATTTTCTAACAAACCCTTTAAAAGGTTATTTCTATACGCAAGTAATTTCTCAGCATTATTTTTTTGATTAAAAACTGCTATCTCTATTGCTTTTGCAAAGCCAACTACTAAAGGAAGAGGTATTGTACCAGACCTGAGGCCATATTCCTGACCTCCTCCGACAATTAAAGGCTCAAGATTAATTTCTTCATCAATCAAAAGAAGTCCTATCCCTTTAGGTCCATATATTTTGTGGGAACTCATCGTAATCATATTTACATCTGATAAAAGATTATCTAACTCGATATAACCTAAACATTGTGCGAAATCAGAGTGAAAAGTTATTCCTCTCGATTTACATATCTTTGAAATACTATCTACAGGCTGAATAACTCCTATTTCGTTATTTGCTAACATGACACTAACTAGAAATGTATCTTCTCTTATATTCTTCTTAAATTGTTCTTCTGAAATTAAGCCATCTTTCTCAGGATTAATTTCTGTAACCATAAATCCCTCTTTTTTTAGTTTATTTAGGGGCTCCAAAACAGCTTTATGCTCCGTTTTTAGGGTAATAATATGTCCATAATTTCCTGTTTTTTTATAGTAATTTCTAGCAAAACCTAACAAGGCTAAGTTATTAGATTCTGTTGCACCACTTGTAAAAATAACTTTTTTATTCTTGAGAAATAAATTTTGTTCTATTTTTTCTCTCGAGGCTTCCAATATAGCGCTTGCGTTAATTCCCGCCAAATTAGATTTGCTTGCAGGGTTAGAAAATATCTCACTCCAAAAAGGTTTCATAGAATCAACAACATCTTTAGAGCAAGGAGTTGAAGATTGATAGTCTAGTAGTATGGGAGTTGATAGCATTACGTTTAGTATATAAAATTCTTTTTATTACTAGAAAATCAAATTAAAGAATTTAAAAAATGAATGAAATTAATCAAATAAATAATGAACTGGTGAGAAAATCAAAAATTTTATTAGTTGATGATGAGCCTGGTTTAAGAACAGCTGTTAAAACATTTCTAGAAGATGAAGGCTTCGAAATATTTATTGCAGTTGATGGAGAGGATGGTTGGGAAAAAGCTCAAACAGTTTTTCCCGATTTGATAATTAGCGATGTTATGATGCCCCGAGCCAACGGTTATGCTTTATTAGAAAAAATTAGAGAGGATGAAAAATTAGGAGGAACTCCAGTTATTTTTCTAACTGCAAAAGGTATGACCCTAGACAGAACCGAAGGTTATCTTGCAGGAGTTGATGATTATATTTCCAAACCTTTCGATCCCGATGAATTAGCTGCCAGAGTTAAAAATGTAATCAATAGACAAGAACGTTTACTAAAAGAAGCAGCACGATTCGCAGATATTGATGTAAGCAAAATGGCTAAACAAATTACCGAAATAAAATCTATGCTCACAGACCAAAACCAGAATAATCCAGAAAATAAAATTAATCTTCCTAGTTTTACTCCAAGAGAAGCAAGTGTACTTCAACTAGTAGCAGAGGGACTTATGAACAAGGAAATTGCAAGACAGCTTGAAACATCTATTAGAAATGTTGAAAAATATGTAAGTAGACTTTTTATCAAGACAGGTACATCTAGTCGAACCGAATTAGTTCGTTATGCACTTGAAAATCATTTAGTAAAGTAAATTATTGAATTTTTTCGAATTCAATTAGTTTTGAAAAATAAAAAGGAGCTTGATTTAATTTCTTTTTAACCACTTTGAATCCTCTTCTTTTAGCAGCATCAATAATGCCCTTTTCTTTCAATGTATATGCTCTCGTAGTTTTACTTGGCCCAGGAAATAATTTCCCAATATTTTTTAGAACAGCAAGAACTGGAGTATAGGGAGCAAAGCTAACAATTAGTTTTTCTTTGCTTAAATCACATAGATGTTGGACCATTTCTTCTGCGACCGGTTGAGGATAATGAATAAATACATCCAAACAAACTACAACATCAAATAATCCTGTTAATTTTTCCAGATCACAGACTTCATATTTGATTTTACCTTGATTCAAACCTAATGCATTAATGCGTTTTTTTGTTTCTTTAATCATTTCAGAAGAAATATCGCTCACTTGTAGTTGTTTTATACCAAGTCTTAATAAAGGTATGGAAAGACTTCCTACTCCACATCCTGCATCACAATAACTTTTTTTTGCTAGTTTAGGATAATTTTTGATGTATGAGACCACATCATCCACAGTTTTTTGATGTCCTTTCCTAATATTTTTCTGGACTGTATTAATTTCATTAGATTTGCTATAAATTTTATTCCATCTTTCAAAACCAGTGCCGTTAAAATAGTTTCTAACTTCACTTTTCTCGATAATCTTATTTGACGTCATAATAATCTATGAAAATTTATTCTTTTTATACTAACTAACTGGCGCCAAATTAATTGCACGCCATTATAGGAAAGAATTGATTTGTTATTTTGTCAGAATTGAATTCTAAAGATATTTATAAAATTGCTGTCGTAATGGGCAGTGATTCAGATCTCATAACATTGAAACCTACCATTGATATTTTAAGAGAATTTGGAATAAAAACTGAAGTTTGCATACTTTCTGCCCATCGAACTCCTACTGAAATGATGGAATATGCAAAAAATGCAGAATCAGAAAACATAAAAGTAATAATTGCCGGTGCTGGTGGTGCTGCTCATCTACCAGGAATGCTGGCATCTATAACTTGCATTCCTGTAATTGGAGTACCCGTCGAGAGTAAGACACTTAAGGGGATTGACTCTCTTTTATCAATCGTTCAAATGCCCGCTGGGATCCCAGTCGCAACAGTTGCAATTAATGGAGGTCAGAATGCTGGATTATTGGCAATAGAGATTATAAGTTTATTTGATGAATCCATAAAGAAAAATTTAAAAGAATTCAGAGAAAATCTTCATAAAGAAGTAAGAACTAAAAATAGTAAGTTATCAACTATTGGAGCTGACAATTATCTTCAAAATAAATGAACTAATATGTTTCTATTAGGCCTTTTTAAGAAAGTTTTCTTTTTTGAGGTAGTTAATAACTTTTTCAACGGAATCATTTAAATCCAACAAACCTGTATCAACAACAATTTCTGGATTATCAGGAGCTTCATATGGACTAGAAATTCCAGTAAATTCCTTAATTTCACCCAAACGAGCTTTCTTATAAAGACCTTTAGTATCCCTATTTTCGCAAACTGAGATATCAGCAGCACAATAAACTTCAATAAAATCCTTAGATCCAATAATTTTTCTCACCTTATCTCTATCGCTAATAAATGGTGAAACGAATGCTGTAATAGTTATTATCCCAGCATTCATAAACAAATTCGCAACTTCTCCAATTCTTCTTATATTTTCTTCTCTATCTTCATCCGAAAACCCAAGATCTTTACATAAACCATGTCTAATATTATCTCCATCCAAAACGTAAGTCGAAAAACCATCTAAATATAAAACTTCATTTAAAGCATTGGCTAAAGTACTTTTACCAGAGCCAGATAAACCTGTAAACCAGATAACCATACCTTTATGACCTCTCATTTTCTCTATCTTTTCTCTATCAATCGTTAAATTATGCCACTTTATATTGGTTGACTTTGTTTGATCTTGTTCTTTCATTTTTTGGATCATCAAAATTTAAAACCCATCCTAACCCTTGCTTCATAAATTTTGAAATCCCTCTTTACGAAGAAACTCAATTGATTTCAACACCATATCTCCCTGTAACTGAATATTACTATCAATCAATGTTCCTCCAGTGCCACAAAAAACTTTAATTTTTTTTAGTAAATCTTTTAATAAGATTTCATCCTCAGTTCCTAACCCTCTTATTAAAGTAATAGTCTTACCCTTTTTACCTTTTTTTTGTTTTGAAATATTTATTTTTGATCTTTTATTGAAAGTATCAACATTAGATGTTTCCTCAGATTTTGTTTCTTGATTATCAAATTCGATCCAATTCTTTTTTCCCATTATTTTAAATATAATCTATAGTTAGTTAATACTTATTCTATAGAAAAAGTGGTAAGTACATTTTCACGTAAAGATCAAAACTATAAAAATGACGATTTAAATCAACCCTCCAAAGAGGGAAGATTTGGAAAATATGGTGGTCAATATGTTCCTGAAACGCTAATGCCTGCTCTTTTTGAGCTTGAAACAGCTGCATCCAATGCATGGAAAGATAAACTTTTTGTAGAAGAATTAAATCATCTTCTCAAGACTTATGTAGGCAGAGAAACACCACTTTATGAAGCAACAAGACTTACTGACCATTACAAAACTAAACGAGCAACTCCAAGAATATGGCTCAAAAGAGAAGATTTAAATCATACTGGTGCTCACAAAATTAATAATGCCCTTGGACAAGCTTTATTAGCAATAAGAATGGGCAAAAAAAGAATAGTTGCAGAAACTGGAGCAGGTCAGCATGGAGTTGCAACGGCTACTGTTTGTGCGAGATTTGGCTTGAAATGTATTATTTATATGGGTGCAGAAGACATAAAAAGACAATCCCTCAACGTATTTAGAATGAAACTCCTAGGAGCTGAAGTTAAAGTTGTAAATTCAGGAACTGCAACACTCAAGGATGCAACTAGTGAAGCCATTAGAGATTGGGTTTCTAATGTAGAAACGACACACTACATTTTAGGATCAGTTGCAGGTCCACACCCTTTCCCGAAGATTGTGAGGGATTTTCATGCAGTTATAGGAGAAGAAACTAAAAACCAATGCCTTGAATCGTTTGGGACTTTGCCGGATATTTTACTTGCTTGTGTAGGTGGTGGATCAAATGCAATGGGCCTTTTTCATCCTTTCGTTAAAGAAACATCTGTACGACTTATTGGTGTTGAAGCTGCTGGAAGCGGAGTTGATACTGACAAACATGCCGCAACTATCACTAAAGGATCAGTTGGAATTTTGCATGGATCAATGAGTCTTCTTTTACAAGATGATAATGGACAAGTACAAGAAGCTCACTCAATAAGTGCAGGTTTAGATTACCCAGGAGTAGGGCCTGAACATAGCCATTTAAAAGATATAGGTAGAGCTGAATATGGATCAGTTACAGATCAAGAGGCTTTAGATGCTTTAAGACTTGTTAGTGAACTTGAAGGAATTATTCCAGCACTTGAAACGTCCCATGCCTTTGCTTGGTTGGATAAATTATGCCCTACTCTTGAAAAAGATACTCATATAGTTATCAATTGCTCGGGGAGAGGTGACAAAGATGTTAATACCGTTGCATCTTCATTAGATATTTAATCAATACCTTGGAATTGATGGATCAATATATCTGCTCCATCCATCAATACCCTCCTCTAAATTCCATATTTCGCTCACAATATTGTTATCTAAGCACCATTGACAAAAGTTATAACTTCTTATTCCTGCATGACAGCTAACAACAATTTCTCTATCTAATAAACTAGCAAATACTTCTTTAACGTATTCAGATGTGACTTTACTAATTGGTATATGTAAAAATTCTTTTGAGAAACGAGCTATTTCAAGCTCTGACTGTTCTCTTACATCAATCAAAACTGGATCTTCTTTCTTAGAATTAAACCAATCATTGAGATTAGATACACTTATAGCTTTTGGATAATTTCCCAATTTAGAGTATAAATTATGTGTTATTTACAATTTAATAAATTAAGTTGCAGTAGGATATTTATTGTTAAAAATAAAAATAAACATTGATAATGAAACTTAGAGTAGTAGCAATAATAATATTATTATCTTTATTAATTTTTTTTGGTTTTAAAAAAGTTTCTGCTAATAAAAATAAGGAGCAAAGTACAAATATTGAGCAACTAAATATCTTAAAATATATTCCTGAAAAAAATAAATTATTATTTATTTCAAATTTAGATAACTTTAATATAGTTGACAATAATGAAAAAGATAAAAATACAAAAAATCAAGATGACTTTATTTTAATTAAAGATTCTTTATTAGATTACTTAGGTATAGATCTAGGGAATAATAAATTAAAAGATATCTATGATAATGAACTTATAATTTCAACTTTTGAGAATAATAAAAAACTTAAAGATGATATTTTGATTGTTTTTAAAATTAAGCCAGAAAAAACAATAGATGATTTATTAAATTTGCCTAATAAAATAGATCAGGTTGATGAAGTGATTGCAATCAATAGAGAAAATAAAATAAGTTTCCTTAACTCAATATATCGCACCAAAGATAATTATATAATTGCTTCATCAGATAAAAAATTAATCAAAAAAAGTATTAACTCCAGTAATCATTTTAAAGAAAAAAAATTTGAATATGAGCAAAAACTTTCGGGCGTAAAAAACGAAAAAAATATATTATTTACAAACAAATTTTGGGAAAGTATATTTTTTAATAAAGGAATTTTTACTGAGAATAATGAGGATTTCGTAGCTACAACATTTAACTTAAAAAATAAACATTTGATTGTAAAATCATATTTGCTAAATAATAAAAAAAAGCTTGATATTCTTTCTTACGATAAGCTAATCAATCAAAAGAATAATAATGAAAATAATCCTGAAGTTTCAATTTTTAGTGATGTAAAAAATTTTGACAAAAACATTAAACCTTTAATAAATGATTTTGAACAAAGTTTTGTTGAAGATTTTAATCATAATGCAAATCAAAACATTTTAATTCTCAACTCAAAAAAAGATTGGCTCATTACTTTTGAAAAAGATACTGAAGATCAATTTGATTTAAGTTCTTTAAAAAAACTAAAAGATTTCAATAAATATACTTTGAAACAAAAGGAAGATATCTACTCGATATATTCCAAAGATATTCTTGAAGAAAAAGACAATGTAATACAACAATTAACTTTTGAAAACATCTATTCAATAGAAGCAGGAGGTTTGCAATTCATAAGTAATTATTTAGTTGATAATAAAAAATTAGAAAAAATCACAAAAAAATTTTTTCACTTAAAAAATAATAAAGATAAATCTACTTTTCTTTATGCAAAAGTTGATATCAAAGATGGTGATTCTAATAAAATTGAAAATTTTTCAAATTTGGAGGATCTTAATTTTCTTATTAGAAATATTTTAAAAATATCAAATGAAGAATCTCTAGAAATCATAAGTCAATCTATTCCAGAAAAAAATCCAATTCTTTATACAGAAAAAAGTTTAAAAATCCTTTAATAACGTGATTCAAAGAAGGTTGAAACAGAATCATTTTAAATTTTTGTGAAGTTAATAACTTGTGGTTAATTAAAAATTAATTGACTATCTTTAATCTATAAGTATTTGATATTGAATTAAGCAATTGGATAGCAACAAACTAATTTTAAAACCAGGATTAGAGGGTGTACCAGTTACTAATTCATCTATCTGTGATATTGACGGAAACAAAGGTAAATTATTGTACAGAGGCTACTCCATTGAGGAGCTCTCCAAAAAAAGTAGTTTTCTTGAAACTGCTTACCTATTAATTTGGGGTGAATTGCCCACAGCTACTCAACTGAGAGATTTTGAACAAGAAGTTCAAATGCATCGCAGATTAAGTTTTAGAGTCCGCGATATGATGAAATGTTTCCCTGCGACAGGTCATCCTATGGATGCTCTTCAATCAAGCGCTGCTTCCCTAGGTCTTTTCTATTCACGTAGAGCAATAGATGATCCTAATTACATCTACAACGCAGTTATAAGACTAATAGCAAAAATACCAACTATGATTGCTGCGTTTCAACTTATAAGAAAAGGACAAGACCCTATACAACCGCGAGATGATTTAACTTACTCATCAAATTTTCTCTACATGCTAACTGAAAAAGAACAAGACCCAATAGCTGCAAAAGTTTTTGATAGATGTCTAATTCTACATGCCGAACATAGCTTAAACGCCAGTACATTTAGCGCTAGAGTGACCGCAAGCACTCTTACAGACCCATATGCAGTTATTGCCTCTGCAGTAGGTACCTTGGCAGGCCCTCTCCATGGAGGAGCCAATGAGGATGTAATTGCAATGTTAGAGGAAATCAAAACCCCAGAAAATGCAGCTTCTTTTTTAGACAACGCAATAAAAAATAAAAGTAAGATAATGGGCTTCGGTCATAGAGAATACAAAGTCAAAGATCCAAGAGCTATTATTCTTCAAAAACTCGCAGAAGAGCTCTTCATCAGATTTGGAGCAGATGAAATGTATGAAGTTGCTAAATCACTAGAGGCAGAGGCAATACCAAGACTTGGACCTAAGGGAATATTCCCAAACGTGGACTTTTATTCTGGTCTGGTTTATAGAAAACTTGGTATTCCGCGTGATTTATTTACTCCAATTTTTGCCATATCTAGAGTTGCTGGTTGGTTAGCTCATTGGAGAGAACAACTTGGAGCAAATAGAATTTTTAGACCATCGCAAATCTATACTGGTTCAGAGCCACGAGATTGGATAGGTCTAGAAAATAGAGAATAATATTTGCAGCTTTTCATAAAAAACACACATATTCTTTATGAAGAGTTAAGGTATTAAGTAAATAACAAAAAAAATTTTGGATTACGGATTAGATCTAGAATATAGTTTTAATGAATTCTTAAAAGGTTTTGGCCTTTCAAGCGAAATTGCTCATATAATCTGGCTCCCTCTACCCATGCTTTTAGTTTTGGTAGCGGCAGTTGTTGGCGTTTTAGTAACCGTTTGGCTAGAAAGAAAAATATCTGCGGCTGCTCAACAAAGAATAGGTCCCGAATATGCAGGAGCGCTTGGAGTCCTTCAACCGATTGCAGATGGTCTAAAGTTACTTGTCAAAGAGGATATTATTCCTGCTAAAGCTGATGGAATTCTCTTCACTGCAGGTCCTATATTAGTCCTTGTCCCTGTGATCCTATCCTGGCTTATTGTCCCTTTTGGACAAAACCTTTTAATAAGTAACGTTGGTATTGGAATTTTTCTATGGATTGCTTTAAGCAGTATCCAGCCAATTGGGCTACTTATGAGCGGATATGCATCAAATAATAAATATTCTTTACTAGGAGGTTTAAGAGCAGCGGCACAATCAATAAGTTATGAAATACCTTTAGCTTTATCCGTACTAGCTGTAGTACTAATGACAAATTCACTAAGTACTGTTGATATTGTTAACCAACAAAGTGGTGCTGGAATCCTGAGTTGGAATATTTGGAGACAACCAGTAGGCTTTATAGTCTTCTGGATTTGCGCACTTGCAGAATGTGAAAGACTTCCATTTGACTTACCTGAAGCTGAAGAAGAATTAGTTGCAGGATATCAAACTGAATATGCAGGGATGAAATTCGCATTGTTCTACCTTGGAAGTTACATTAATTTAATTCTTTCAGCATTATTGGTATCAATACTTTATTTGGGAGGATGGGGGTTCCCTATACCAGTTGAATTAATAGCTAAGTTTCTTAATTTGCCAATTAATGCACCCTTCATTCAGGTTTTCACTGCATCAATAGGAATTGTAATGACTGTTTTAAAAGCCTATCTTTTAGTTTTCATTGCAATATTATTACGTTGGACAACTCCTAGAGTAAGAATAGATCAACTTTTAGATCTAGGGTGGAAGTTTCTTCTTCCAATTTCTCTTGCTAATCTTTTGATAACTGCAGGTTTAAAACTTGCTTTTCCACAATTCTTTGGTGGTTAAATTTAAGTAAAAATACCTAAATTTAAAATTATTCCACTAAAATAAAATAACTAAGTAAATTTTTCAAAATGAACAATTTCCTTCAACAAATAAATAGCTATATCAAGGAAGCATTTAATGCTGGTAAATATTTATACAATGGTATATCGGTAACTTTTGATCATCTTCGAAGAAGGCCTGTTACCGTCCAATATCCATATGAAAAATTAATACCTTCTGAAAGATATAGAGGAAGGATACATTATGAATTTGATAAATGTATTGCTTGCGAAGTCTGTGTAAGAGTATGTCCCATCAATCTCCCAGTAGTTGATTGGGTAATGAATAAAGAAACCAAAAAAAAGGAACTTAGAAATTATTCAATAGATTTTGGAGTTTGTATTTTTTGCGGAAATTGTGTTGAATATTGTCCAACTAATTGTCTATCGATGACCGAAGAATATGAATTAGCTAGTTTCGATAGACACAATCTGAATTTCGATAACGTAGCACTTGGTAGACTACCTACAAACGTCACTACAGATCCTTCAGTTAAACCTCTAAGAGAACTTGCCTATCTTCCTAAAGGTGTAATGGACCCTCATGAAATCCCAGCTTCAGATACTAGAGTTGGTAAATTACCCGAAGAAGTCTATGATTGGATGAGGCCTGAATCCAATGAAAATAAAGATAAAGTATCTAATCCAACCAAATAATTTCCATTAATTTATGTCCATTGCAATAACAACACAATTTATTTGTTTTACAGTTCTATCTTTAGTTGTAATTATCGGAGCCCTTGGTGTTGTATTGCTCGAAAGTATTGTTTATTCAGCTTTTCTACTTGGAGGAGTTTTCATGAGTGTTGCAGGATTATATCTACTTTTAAATGCAAGTTTTGTCGCGGCGGCTCAAGTTTTAGTTTATGTAGGTGCAGTGAATGTATTAATAATTTTTGCTATTATGCTTGTCAATAAAAAAGAAGATTTAAAGCCTATCAATGACATAAAATCGAGAAGAATTATATCAACATCGATATGTTTAACTCTACTAAGCCTCTTAATAAGAGTTGATTTGACCAATGTATGGAGCTTTTCAAATCCTCAAAATTCTATTGGAGAAGAATCAACTATTAGAATTGGTGAACATCTATTTAGTGATTATTTACTCCCATTTGAAGTGGCTTCAGTTTTACTTTTAATGGCAATGATTGGGGCTATTGTTTTAGCTAGAAGAGATGTAATGAGCAAAGATATTTCGACAGGACTACCTGTTGATCAAGAGTTAATTGAAAAATCATCAGAACCATTACTTACAAATAAAAATTAATCCTTAGACTTTCTTATTATGAATTTAGAATCAATTCCTCTTCAAGCCTTTTTAATAGTATCTTCAGCACTATTTTGCATTGGTATTTGGGGATTATTAAATAGCAGAAATGCAGTTAGAGTTCTTATGAGCATTGAATTAATGCTCAATGCGGTCAATATAAACTTGATGGCGTTTTCTTCGTATATTGATAATAATTTAATTCAAGGACAAGTTTTTACGATTTTTGTGATTACTGTTGCTGCCGCAGAAGCAGCCGTTGGATTAGCTATACTTTTATCTCTTTACAGAAATAGAGTGACTGTAGATATGGAAAGTTTCAATTTATTAAAGTGGTAAAAGCATTCAATGAAACTTTCATTAGTGCTCATTGTATATCGTTCAGATAGTTCTATAGCTTTAGAGGCTTCAAAATTTTGTGAAGAAGTTCTTAAAGCTAAAAATATTAAATCAAACAGGATTGAAAGTGATTTTCATAAAGAGGAAATTGAAAAATATCTTTGCAAGTCAGAATCAAAACCAGACATAGGAATAGTACTTGGTGGGGATGGAACCTTCCTGAAATTTGCAAATGTATTAGCTGATTATGATATTCCTTTATTGAGCATAAATATTGGTGGTAATTTAGGATTTCTTACTCAAGAAAAAGATTTTTTATTTGACAAATCTTTTATTGAAATCCTACAAAACGAAGAATATATAATTGACCTTCGTAATAGATTAAATTGCAATGTTTATATGAATGGGAAAAGTTCGAAGAAAAAAATTATAAACAGTTACCAAGCATTAAATGATTTTTATTTTAAATCTGTTGAAGAAGATATATCTCCTACAAACCAAATACAAATTGAAATAGATAATGAAAAAGTAAATGAATATAAAGGAGATGGATTGATTATATCTACATCTACTGGTTCAACAGCATACTCTATGGCTGCAGGTGGTCCAATAGTGCACCCTAGTATAGATGCAATGATAATTAACCCTATATGCCCCATGAGTTTAGCTAGTAGGCCAATAGTTATACCTAATACTAGTAAGGTAATCATTAAACCGGTAAAAAAAAATAAAGGGGAAATTAAATTATGGAAAGACGGTTCAAAATGTATGACCATTAAAGAATCTTATTTTTGTGAGATCAAAAAAGGTGGCTCAGCTTGCAAAATAATCAAGTTTAAAAAAAGCACTAACTACTACAATACTCTTACAAAAAAACTAGATTGGAAAGGTGATTTATCTCTAAAAAATCCAGAAAATTAAATGGCTTTAGAAATAGAAAGACGATTTCTTATTAAAAATGATAATTGGAAAGAATTCATCACAAAAAAAATCTTTATTGAACAAGGATATTTATCAAAAAGTTGTGATGATTGGATTATCAGGATAAGGTTGACAGGTAAAGACTTTAAAATTGCCCTCAAAAAACATATTAAAAATTTTACCAACTTTGAATTTGAATACTCTATTCCACGAAAAGATGGTGAATCAATAATGTCAAATCTTTCAAATACAATAAAAAAAGAAAGATATTTTTTAGAATTTGAAAAAAAATCTTGGATTATAGATTGCTTTAAAGAGAATAACTATCCACTTGAAATTGCTGAAATTGAACTTTCCAATGAAGAAGAAAATTTCAGTCTCCCATCTTTCATATCAAAAGAAATTACAGGGGTGAGACATTACTCTAATTTCAGTCTTTCGTACAAACCTTTTTCAAAATGGAATGACGATTATTTGACAACTTTCAAAAATTACTAGTCAAAAGAACCACCTTTCCTTTATATTTCCTTTATATTTTCAAATATGTTTTTCTTAGCATGTATGGTCTTTACGATAAAGAAGGAATATTGAGATTTATCAACTCAGACAAAGATGCTTGTATAGCATATGCTGAACTCTTCCAATTACATTCTACAAATTATTGTTTGATGGATTTAACTAGTGATACAAAAAAAGTAATGGACACTAATTTTGATCAGAGTCAGGAAGGGAACAACAATTAAATCCATCTCTACAAATCTTTCCATTATCCATCGCCCAATTTAACAGTGCTACTCTATTTTTAGAACCTGTTTTTGTAAACATATTACTTACATGATTATCAACAGTTCTTTTACTGATAGTAAGTTTTACCGCAATTTCTTGATTTGTAAGCCCATCAGCTACAAGATCTATGATTTCCATCTCTCTTGTTGAGAGACCCATCATATCAATGTTGTTTACTTCTTCATCAACCATTTGCATTTAAACAGTTCCTTTTTTATATTAATTTAGTTTAGCAATCAAAGTACACTTGTTAGCCAAGGAGGAAACAAAAGCAATTGAAATCAAAACTTCAGCAGACTTTAGAAAAAAAATCCAAAGTAATAACAGCAGAATTAATGCCGCCCAGAGGTGGGGACCCCATAAGATCTCTTAAGATAGCACAACTTTTGAAAGATAAGGTACATGCAGTTAACATTACTGATGGAAGTAGAGCTGTAATGAGAATGTGCAGCTTGGCAATGTCCAAACTATTACTGGAAAATGGCATAGAACCAGTAATGCAAATATCTTGCAGAGATCGTAATAAAATTGCTTTACAATCAGACATTCTTGGAGCAAATGCTTTAGGAATTAAAAACATTTTATGCATTACTGGTGACTCAGTAAGAGCCGGGGATCAACAAGATGCTAAAGCGGTACACGAGTTTGAATCAGTAAGATTGCTTCAACAAATTCAAGCCTTCAATAAAGGAATTGACCCTACTTTAGGAGAACTCTCAGATAAAAAAACATTTATATTTTCAGGAGCTGTTGCTGATCCAAATTGCCGAAATCAAAGAAGTTTAGAAAAAAGAATGAGAAAGAAAAAAGAGGCTGGAGCTGGCTTCATACAAACGCAAATGATTATGGAAAAAAAAAATTTGATACAATTTTGCAAAAAAATTAGCAACCCTCTTGAAATTCCTGTAATTGCAGGCGTTTTCCTATTAAAGTCTTACAAAAATGCTCTTTTTATCAATAAATACGTCCCCGGAGCTAACATCCCCGAAAATATCATAAATCGTCTTAAAGATTCTAAAGATCCTTTAAAAGAAGGTATTCAAATTGCCGCAGAGCAAGCTCAAGATTATATTAATATTGCAAATGGGATTCATATAATGGCAGTTAAAGCAGAACATTTAATCCCTGAGATTCTTGAAAAAGCTGATCTTAATCTGGAATATTAATCAAATCACTACCTAGTAGTTCTGCCATTGCCTTTTGCTGTGGTGATGGTTCAGTCATATCAGATCTTCTAGAATCTGTTATCAACCAATCCAAAGAAGCATCTTGCAAATCGAAGTGATCTCCATTTTTGTCTACACAGTAACGTCCAAAAACTAATTTATCAACCAGCCGAACACTCTTGCCAATTTTGGAATAATCAAAAATAATTGAATTATCAATTGTTGCACCTTCGCAAATACAACAACTTGGACCAATCATAGCTGGCCCAATAATTGTTGCGCCATCTTCTATTCTTGTCATTCCACCAATGTATACTGGGCCTGCAATATCAACTTTGTCCCAATTAGCAGCAACATTTAATCCTGTAAAAACTCCAGGTTTAATTTCTTTGCCAGGTATATCAACTTGTCTTACCTTCCCTTGTAATACATTACGAATAGCACTCCAATAATCAGGAACTTTTCCAATGTCTACCCATTCAAAATCCATTGGAAGTGCAAAAAATGGCAAATCCATTTCAACAAGTTTAGGAAAGAGATCAGCACCAATATCAAATTTTTCACCTGATGGGATATAGTTGAAAATTTCAGGTTCAAAAAGATAAATACCTGTATTAATAGAATCACCCAACGCCTCATCTATTGATGGCTTTTCTTGAAAAGCCTTAATTCTGCCATTTTTATCTGAGACAACTACGCCATAACTGGATACTTGATCTCTAGTTACTTTTTTAGTGATTAAGCTTGCAATTGCTCCCTTTTCTTTGTGTTTCTTAACTGCTTTTGTCAAATCTAAGTCAACTAAAGCATCACCACAAAGTACAACAAAAGTTTCATCAAAGAACTTTTGAAAATCTTGAATTTTTTTTAAACCTCCTGCTGATCCTAAAGCATCTCCAATCAATTCCCCATCTTCAATTCTACCTTCGAAACTATATGCTATTTCCACTCCGAATCTTTGACCATCTCTGAAGTAATTTTCTATTTCTTCCGCGAGATGAGACACATTAACCATTATCTCTTTAAAGCCATGCTCTTTTAAAAGTTCCAAAAGAAACTCCATTACCGGTTTTTGCAAAATAGGTATCATAGGTTTTGGAATAATATGAGTTATTGGCTGAACACGTGTACCTTTACCTGCCGCAAGTATCATTGCCTTCATGAATTCAAAACCTCTTTTTAAAGATTATACGTTATTACTATTAAGCTTCTAAACAGCAGACGGATAGATATCTGTTACTTCAAGATTTTCTATAGGTAATTGAGCTAAGCCCCCATCAGGAATTATTCTTTTAATTTGAATTGGCCCAAATAATGAATTAATTTGTTTAATTTCAATTTTGTTTTCAGATGTTAAAAATAACAAAGCCCAAAAGACCCCAAGACGATCTTTATCTAAATCCTTTTTTACAACTGTTTGCCATTCCTTAACTAGATATTCAAAATCTATCCATTGTAATGCTTTTTCCCAACCATCAATAAATTTTCCTAATTCTTTAGTCGTTTCTGGGAGTTTCTCGCGATGTGCTAAAGATTTTACTTGAGAAATTAAGGCCTTATCAGAATATTTTTTATTTCTTTTTCTTTTCATCAGCAGAAGATCTTGGGTTTCTATAACTTCAGCAATAGACTCTAATTGACTTACGAGTTCTCCCAATGTTGTTGTACGTTTCAGAATTGGTTGTGCTATTGATCTTCTCCTGAGATATTTTTCCGGATATTTTGGAATATCAAATTCTTGATCAATCCAATCTTGGTCATCCACATCATGGAAATCTTCCAAATCTGAGGAAGTTTCATGAAAAATATCAGATTCCAAAACTTGAGCCTTTAAATTAACTAACACAGAAGCGGCAAAAAATGCCTCGCTTGTCTCTGATAAATCCTTATGATATGAATTCTTACTATTTAAAGTTTTCTCAAACGCACCTGAGTATTGGTCTAAAAAACTATCAATTACACTTATTACATCAATATCCCATGGATCAAGATCTCCTTTGCCAGCAGCATCTTGAAGAAATTTAATCAACAATCTAGGACCTAATTGTTGTTTATCAATGGAATTTAAATAAGATATTTTAGGTTTACGAATAACTATCCTTAAGATATCTTCTTATTTATTTAACAACAAACTATATTGCATTAATTTAAAAATTATATTGTTGGAGCTTTTAAGATGGCATTTTTTTTAGTTCCTGAAAAAATATTGGTTTTTACAGAACTTTTAACTGCAGTTAGATTTCTATCTACTAAGTTATTTATAGAAGCAAGATAGCTTTCAGTGACCAACCTTGGATATAGACCTATCCCAATTATTGGCAAAAGTAAACAGGCAATAATATAAACTTCCCTTGGCTCTGCATCGATAAGCTTTCTTTCCTCTGTTAATTTGGGATTTTCCTTACCAAAGAAAATTTCTCTCAACATTGAAAGTAAATAAATAGGAGTAAGTATTACGCCTATCGCAGCTAAAGAGGCCATTACTACCCTAAACGGCAGTGTATAAACTTCATCGGTAACAAATCCTGTGAATACCATTAATTCGGACACAAATCCACTCATGCCTGGCAAAGCGAGTGAAGCGAGGGAGCAGGCAGTCCATAGGGCAAACATAATTCTCATTTTTTGTCCTACACCACTCATTTCATCAAGTTTGAGAGTCTTTGTTCTGTCATAAGTAGCTCCAACAAGAAAAAATAAACTGGCCCCAATTAATCCATGACTAACCATTTGAAGCATTGCTCCGCTTGTTCCTAGGCTACTAAAACTCCCTATTCCAATAAGAACGAAACCCATATGACTTATAGAGCTATATGCAATTTTTCTTTTAAGATTTCTTTGAGCAAAAGAAGTTAATGCAGCATAAATTATATTTACAACTCCTAGAACAATTAGTAACGGAGCAAATTGAGCATGCGCAACGGGTAATAATTGTGCATTAAATCTTAAAAGAGCATATCCCCCCATCTTTAATAAAATTCCAGCTAGAAGCATATGAACAGGTGCTGTAGCCTCTCCATGAGCGTCTGGCAGCCAAGTATGAAGGGGTACTATTGGGAGTTTTACTCCAAATGCAATTAAAAGACCTACATAACAAAGTATTTGGAATTTTTGACTAAAATCTTGTGATGCCAAATGAGAAAACTCAAAATTAGGAATTTCTGAGCCGTAGAAACCCATTGCTAATGCTGCCAAGAGGATAAATATAGAACTACCAGCGGTATATATAATGAATTTTGTTGCTGCATATTGTCTATTTTTGCCACCCCATATAGCCAATAATAAATATACCGGAATTAACTCAAGTTCCCAAGTCAGAAAGAATAAAAGCATATCTTGAACAGCAAAAACGGCAATTTGCCCACCATCCATTACCAGTATTAAAAAGAAAAATAACTTTGGTTTGAACTTGACTGGCCATGCAGCTAAAACAGCTAACGCAGTTATAAAACTAGTTAATAGTATTAATGGCATCGAAATACCATCAGCACCAACAGACCAAGTAAGACCTAAATCAGGGAGCCAATTAATATTTTCTTTAAGTTGAACATATTCATTATTAATATCAAATCCATTTATATATGAACCTACAGTTATTAGAAAAGTTATTAACGCAATAGACAAAGCAAACCATCTAACCTCTTTGCCTTCCCCTTTATCTGGGAAAAAAGGTATTACAAACGCACTACCAATTGGGAACAAAATAGAGGCAGATAGCCAAGGAAAGGTAGAAAATCCGGCTCCTAAAGTTCCTAACGTTTGCGTTGCAAAATGTGTAAAAAAATAAGTACTCAATTTAACAAGAAATTTATCTTAAATAAAGTCTAGAAATTATCTGTATTTTTTCACCCCAATGAACAGTGAAGACACACAATTGTAATTAAGTTACTTGAGGAGATTGAAAACCAAATATAGCGACTAGTAAAATAACTCCTCCAAAAACAATCAGGGCGTAAAATTGGGCTCTACCGGTCTCAAAATATTTTAATCCTTCGCCACTGCCCAAAGTTACAAGTCCAGTAAGGTTTACGACGCCATCAACTACTTTAGAATCAACTTCTAAAACTTCTTTAGCTAGTTTTCTACTGCCCTTAACAAAAAGTTTTTCATTAATATCATCTAGATACCATTTATTGGATAAAAATTGGTTAACGCTAGGAAACTTTTCAGCAAATAAGACTGATAAATTTATTTTTTTCACATAATATGCCTGATAAGCAATAATGATTCCAGCTGATGCAATAAGGACTGACGCAATTGCTAAAGGCAAAAATTCTTTTATTTCGAATGCTTTTGCAGCAATCTCTGCCTCTTCAGGATCTAGTAAATTTGCAATCTTACTGTCCCAAGGAAGTCCCATAAAACCAATAATTAAAGAAGGTACAGCTAGAAATACCAAGGGAAATGTCATTGACCAGGGTGACTCATGAATAGAGCCATGTTCTTCATGCTCTTCTTCATTTTCTTCATTTAGGTTTGTTTTAGAGGCTATTAGAAGCTCTTTTTGCAATTCTTTGTTGTCTCCTCTGAAATCTCCTTCAAATGTCAAGAAATAAAGCCTAAACATATAAAAAGCAGTCATACCAGCTGTTAGAAATCCTACGAACCAAAAAGCTGGAAATGATATAAAAGCATTTCCGAGTATCTCGTCTTTACTCCAAAAACCTGCCAATGGGGGAATTCCACTAATTGCTACACAACCAATTAAAAATGTTGTTGATGTATATGGCATTTTCTTTCTTAAACCTCCCATCAATCTCATATCTTGAGCTAATGCAGGCTGATGGCCAACCACTTCTTCCATAGCATGAATTACTGAACCAGATCCCAAAAATAGCATTGCTTTAAAGCAAGCATGAGTCACTAAATGAAAAATTCCTGCTATTGGAGCTCCACAACCCATTGCGAGCATCATATACCCAAGCTGAGAAACCGTGCTATATGCTAAACCTTTTTTTAAATCCATTTGGGTCAAAGCTATAGAGGCTCCTAAAAAACAAGTTATCGTACCAACTAAAGCAACAATGAACTGAATAGAGGGGAATATTGAATACAAAGGTTGAAGTCTTGCTACAAGAAATATTCCAGCAGCAACCATTGTTGCAGCATGGATAAGTGCAGAAATAGGTGTTGGGCCTTCCATCGCATCCGGCAACCAAACATGGAGAGGAAACTGAGCAGATTTTGCCATTGGTCCTAAAAAAACTAAAAAACAAAGAAGTAAAGCAGCCCAAATGGGTATCGAATTGTCTGAAATTGATTGAGAAATTCCAGAAGCTATCTCATTAAAATCAAAACTATTTGTAGCCCAAAATAGGCCAAGAATTCCTAGTAATAAGCCAAAATCTCCCACTCTATTAACAACGAATGCTTTTTGTGCAGCATGCGCAGCACCATCCCTGTCATACCAGAAACCAACCAATAAGTAAGAACACATCCCAACTAATTCCCAAAAAACATAAATTTCTAATAAATTCGGACTAACTATTAATCCCATCATTGAACTACTAAATAATGCTAAATATGTGAAAAATCGGACATAACCTTTGTCATGCGCCATGTAACCATGAGAGTAAATCATTACCAGCAAAGTTATTGTAGTTACTAAAGCAAGCATTACGCTCCCTAAAGGATCAAGGACAAATCCCATTGGTATTGTAAAATCCCCGGCATTGGCCCATACAAATAATTTTTCTACCGATTGATAACCATTAACTTGTTCGATTAGAGCTTTATAACTAATTACCGCAGAAATCCCAACGAAAGAGATCAGACCTACAGAAACAATTTCTCTAGAATTATTAATTTTCTTATTAATGCTTATTAGACCTAAGCCAGAAAGCACTGCTCCAATAAGTGGGAAAACAGGAATTAACCAGGCAATTTCTGAAGCTTGAGGCATGTTTTAAAAAACTTATATTTTGATTTTAAACTGTCAATTGAAAAATTCAGACAAAAATGATGAATTAAATGTTTTAACAGCAATATTTATATACTGATGAGACCACCAAAGTAGACCTATAGCAATCAATATACCAAGTTGAGATAACCTAAAGAATTCTCTAAACTTAAATTCTTGCCTCCCTTCAATTATTGCAATAAAAGGGATTATGGAAGTATTTTTTTTAAAACTTTCAAATTCTTCTCCAAATCTATTTGCTAATCTCTTATCCCCATGCCAAATTGCAAAAAGATGATGCAAAATTAAGCCAATGGAAGTAATCAATGTGAATGATGTACCAATCCATAAAGTATGGGCAAAACACCAAATTATCTGACCAAATGCTTGTGGATGCCTTGTGATTCTCATTATTCCAGTTCCATAAATTCGCACTTTAGGTTTTAAAACCGAAGGAATTTCAAGCAAATTGTATGTGGCGGGATATAAAAATAAAAAACTTATTGCAGTTAAAAACCAAACAATCATAAAGACAACATTGTTTCCTTGAAAATTCCATAATCTGATTCCGTCATATCTATGAGCCAAAAAATAACCAATCAAGATGATTGCAGATGGCAAACTTAAAAAAACAAAACATAACCTCCATAATCTTGGTCCCATTATTGATTCGGCTTTAATTCTAAAAGCTGCTCCACCACTATGAATTACTGCAAAAATCAAGATCAAGAATAAAATGATGAGAGAAGTTTTATGAGTCTCCATAAATTTAAGTTATTTAAATAATTTTTGTTCTTAACAAGAATGCTTCTAAGCATTAGAATTATAATTAATTGTAGGCATAATAAATGCCAGAATTACCATTTACTCTCGACCAATTAAGAATATTAAAAGCCATAGCAGCTCAAGGAAGTTTTAAAAAAGCTGCTGATCTCTTGTATGTAACTCAGCCTGCTGTAAGTTTACAAATTCAGAATCTAGAAAAACAACTGGAAATTACAATTTTCGATAGAGGTGGCAGAAAAGCTCTTTTAACAGAAGCAGGAAGACTATTACTTGAATATTGCGAGCGTATTTTGAATCAATGCGATGAAGCTTGTAAAGCAATCGAGGATCTAAACAGTTTAAAAGGTGGGACGCTTGTTATTGGAGCCAGCCAAACGACGGGAACCTATTTAATGCCAAGAATGATAGGGCTATTCAGACAAAAATATCCTGATGTATCAGTTCAACTGCAAGTACACAGTACAAGAAGAACTGGCTGGAGTGTTGCAAATGGACAAATTGACCTAGCCATAATTGGAGGACAATTACCTAGCGATTTAGAAAATTTATTACAAGTGATTCCATATGCAACTGATGAATTAGCCTTAGTTTTACCTATTCAACACACTCTTTCTAACAAAAAAGAACTTTTAAAAGAAGATTTATATAAATTAAATTTTGTAACGTTAGACTCACAATCTACAACAAGAAAAGTTGTTGATAAACTTCT
Source organism: Prochlorococcus sp. AG-449-J16 (assembly GCA_003209565.1). Classification (GTDB taxonomy): domain Bacteria; phylum Cyanobacteriota; class Cyanobacteriia; order PCC-6307; family Cyanobiaceae; genus Prochlorococcus_A. Next base: position 34,617 of record QCQK01000007.1, read on the forward strand.
TCAAGATTCTGGACTTGATATTCAAAGGTTAAAAATTGAGATGGAACTCAACTCCTTAGAAGCAATCAAGAATGCTGTTCAATCAGGTCTTGGAGCTTCGTTTTTACCAGTTGTTTCAATTGAAAGAGAGTTAGCTGCCGGAACAATTCACAAAGCATTTGTAGCTGACTTAGAAGTTGAAAGAGAGCTTAAATTAATCACTAATCCATCAAGATATACTTCGAGGGCATCAGATGTATTTAAGAAAAATATTCTGCCACAATTCGCTAGTATAAATAGCCCATTAAGGCAGTTATAAATTTATTTTTAGAACTGAATTGCTTCTTTATTTATACCTACTCCTCCATCTTCAGCTTGTCCATCACCCTTAATTATAAATTTATTTTCATTAACATCAGTTTGATAAACGCATTTAACAATTGGTTTATCTCTAATAGATCCAATATAAGCAAAGGTATTCATTCTTTGCTTGCATTCTCTTACATCTTCATTACTTATAGCTCCTTGTTTTTGTAGAACCGTCCAATTCTCTCTTCTTATTACACATCCTGGTTGAAGAGCTGGTTGAGTTACAAAACTCGTAGATGGATTAAGAGTTGTATACATTTCAACATCAATTACAAAAGCGCTAGCTCCCCATTGTCTACAAAATTCTGGATCTGGAACAGCCATATCCAATTGTTGTTGGCTAGCTATGTTTCCCTGTCCGCCATCTGTTGTACTGGTAATAGCGCTCCCAATACCAACTCCTAAAATTAGTACTCCTGCAAGAACAGCAATGGTTCCTGTACTAAAATTAATCTTTTGTTCAGAAGAAGCAGGTAGTCTACTATTTCCTTGTCCATATGAATCCGTCTCTCTTGGATTTGGAGGGTAATATCTTCTATTTGAGCCTCTTCTTGGCCTTCTATTTGAGGGTGGTCTATTCACAGCAATTCATTTGTCTTTGGTAAACCCATTGAATAATTCATTACTCTACAATCTGGGTTATAACTTAATTTTCCATTTTGGAGCAAAAATTTAATTAAACCTTCAATTTCTGAGCCTATTTTCCGAAGTTCATAATCATCCAAATCCTTTCCTGCTCTCTCTTTAATTAATTCATTAAATTTTTCATTTATTTTGTTTAAAGACTCTTCATTCCAAATAAATTCGTTATCTGGATCTAAATCAAGAGTCAATTTATTTGGATGAAACTGTAATTTCTCATCAACTACTTCTGCTGTAAAAATTCTTACATGTCGAGTTGTCGATTTTAAAAGCATTTTTTCCATAATTTTGCGAAATAATCAACGAAAAAAACTATTATGTTCTAACTTTAATGTAGCTTATTAGTAAGTGTTAATTTTTTTCTTGATTTAATAATGCGTGTTGTAATTGCTGGTGCAGGTTTAGCAGGTCTATCATGTGCTAAATATTTAGTTGATAATGGTCACATTCCGATCGTTCTTGAAGCCCGAGATGTCTTAGGTGGAAAAGTTGCTGCATGGAAAGATGAGGATGGAGATTGGTATGAGACTGGATTGCATATATTTTTTGGGGCTTACCCGAATATGTTGCAACTTTTCAAGGAATTAGATATTGAAGATAGACTTCAATGGAAAAGTCATTCAATGATTTTTAACCAGCCATCAGAGCCTGGTACCTACAGTAGATTTGATTTTCCCGATATACCAGCTCCCGTTAATGGAGTTTCGGCAATACTTAGCAATAATGATATGCTCTCATGGAATGAAAAGATACTATTTGGATTAGGTCTAGTACCTGCGATGTTAAGAGGCCAGAAGTACTTAGATAAATGTGATTCAAAATCATGGACAGATTGGCTGAAAGAACACAATATTCCAGAAAGAGTTAATGATGAAGTTTTTATAGCAATGAGTAAAGCTTTAAATTTCATTGGGCCAGATGAAATATCATCTACAGTTTTATTAACTGCATTGAACAGATTTCTACAAGAAAAAAATGGTTCAAAAATGGCATTTCTTGATGGTGCTCCTCCGGAAAGACTTTGTCAACCAATGGTAGATTATATTACTTCTCGTGGCGGAGAAGTCCATATGAATAGTCCACTAAGGCAAATCAATCTAAATGAAGATAGCACTGTTAAAAGTTTTACTATTGCATCTTTAGATAAAAACGAAAAGATAGAGCTAACTGCAGATGCTTATGTTAGTGCAATGCCTGTAGATCTATTTAAATTAATGATCCCTAATCAATGGAAAGGTTTAGATGCTTTTTCTAAATTAAATGGCTTAAATGGTGTCCCAGTTATCAATATCCACTTGTGGTTTGACAAGAAATTAACAGATATTGACCATTTACTTTTTAGCAGATCACCACTTCTTAGTGTTTATGCAGATATGAGTATTACATGCAAAGAATACGAAGATCCAAATAGATCAATGCTTGAGTTAGTTTTCGCACCAGCAAAAGATTGGATAAATAGAAGCGATCAAGACATCGTCGATGCAACCATGGAAGAACTGAAAAAATTATTTCCAACACATTTTATGGGTGATGATAAGACAAACTTAAGAAAATATAAAGTAGTTAAAACTCCAAGGTCCGTATACAAGGCAGTTCCTGGATGCCAAGAGTTCAGACCTAGTCAAAAATCTCCAATTAAAAACTTCTTCTTAGCTGGTGATTACACTATGCAAAAATATTTAGCATCTATGGAAGGAGCTGTTTTAAGTGGTAAATTATGCGCGGAATCAATTAATAAAGAGTATTCCAAAACTCCCCAAAATGTTTCTTAATAACATTAAAAATTTCTAAATTAGCTAAAACTTTTTGAAAAAGTCAATTTCTCAACTAGATCAAGCATATGAGATATGCCGTAAAGAAACCCAACAATGGGCTAAAACCTTTTACTTGGGAACTCTTTTACTCCCACTAGAAAAGAGAAAAGCTATTTGGGCTATTTATGTATGGTGTAGAAGAACAGATGAAATAATGGATAGCGTAGAAGCATCCACTAAATCTCAAAATGAACTTTCCGATAATTTAGATGAATGGGAAGAAAATACAAAAAATGTATTTAAAGGGAATATTAAATCAGAATTAGATTCAGTTTTATTAGATACCATCGAAAAATATCCACAAAGTATTCAACCATATTTAGATATGATAGATGGTCAGAGAATGGATCTTAATAAATTTAGATACAAAGATTTTGATGAATTAAGACTTTATTGTTACAGAGTCGCGGGGACTGTTGGTTTAATGACTCAAAATGTCATGGGTATTGATAGCGCTTATACATCAGCACCATGGAGTGCTAAGCCAGATCCCTCGGAAGCAGCTATAGCACTAGGAATTGCGAATCAGTTAACAAATATTTTGAGAGATGTTGGAGAAGATAGACACAGGGGAAGAATATATCTCCCACAAGAGGATATTAAAAAATTTAATTATTCTGAAGAAGAGCTGTTAAGAGGCGAAATTAACAATCAGTGGAAGGCTCTAATGAACTTTCAATTAGCAAGGGCTCGCGAATGGTTCCAGAAGTCTGAAGATGGGATCAAATGGCTTTCTTCTGATGCGAGATGGCCTGTTTGGACATCTCTACGTCTCTATAGAGGAATATTAGATTCCATTGAAAGGTTAGATTATGATGTTTTTAACAACAGAGCTTTTGTAAAAAAATCAGTGAAAGCTTTTGAGATTCCAATCTCTTTTTTAATATCTCGAATTAAATAACTAAGCAGGAGTCTTCTGGTTAGCCAACAAATCTTTTAACTTAGATAGTTCTCCGGCCCATCTTGGATCTGGAGCTTCAAGATTAGGAGCGTCACTATGGACAATCTTTTTGAAATCTTTCCTCTTCTTATTGTTGTTTAAGTTTCCGCTATTTCTTTTATTTGAAGCAGAATCCTTCTTTTCTGACAATTCTACTCTTAATTTAGAACCATTAAATTCAAAACCGTTTAATTTCTGAATAACTAAATTAGCATTCTCTTCATTATTTGTTGTGGCGAAACCAAAGCCCCTACATTCTTTAGTTTCTTTATCTAAGACTGCCTTAAATTTAATAGAATCAGAAACTGATTTTAAAAGCTTATCAAATTCTTTTGAATTAAATCCTTGTGGGAGGTTGCCAATGTAGATGCGAATACTCATAAATTTTTAAAAATGATTTTGAAGTCTGAACTTCTAAACAAAACTAAGCTATGTGTATTTAATCACATTTTGGTGCATTTTGTTCAATCCATTTATTAGCTTTATAAATAGCTTCATCAAAATTATTCAATCTTTTAAAAGCAAGCTCCTTTGAAAGATACTGTAAAAGCTCACCTAAGATAGGACCATCCTTGATTTTTAAATTTTTTTTAATCACATTACCATTAAGTAAATTTGATGGATGAAATAATTTATCATCCTTATCTCGCCATCTATTAAGCCAATTTAAGCGTAAATTTTGAGGTAAATAAAAAATAAAAGAAGGAAGAAACATCTCTAATTCTTTATGTAACTTAAATCTATCTAATTCATCTAACTGAGCAGTATTTTTGTTCTTCAAAAAAAAGTGCCATTTTCTCATTAACTTAGTTTTTGCAATTTCAGCTTTATTAAATTTAAGTTTCTCTAAAGATACAATATCTAAAATTTGACCAATAAAAAATAATGGTAAAAATTTTTCTTTTTCTTCCTGATTAAGTTCTGAATAATTAATTTTCTCTAAATCCAAAAAAAAAGAATCTTCAGATAATTTATAAGTATCAAATATATTAAATTTTTTCATCAACAATACTGCATCAAGAGCATTTGGACCATGTACTATTTTTTGGATTTCATAATTAATCCTCTCTTTAGCAACAAGATGTAATTTCCCTTTATTTTTTTTAATAAAAGTAATTAAACTAAGATCAATTTTAAAATTAAATTCTGAAACAAATCGAAAACATCTTAATATTCGCAAAGGATCATTTAGTAAATTGTTTTCAGAATGAGTTCTAAGCAAAGAAATCTCTAGATCTTTAAGGCCATTCAATGGATCAACCAAACGCTTCTTATCAAATAAAAAAGCAATTGAATTAATCGAAAAATCTCTAGAACACAAATCTTCTTCTATCGTAGACAAAGTCTGATTCGCAATATCAATATAAATATTATTAATAATAATTCTCACAACTTCTCTTTTTTCATCTAAAATTATATGTTTTGATCCAATATTATCTGCAATCTTTTGTCCAATTTCAATTGCATTAAAAGGTACCACAATATCAAAATCTAACTTTTCAGTTTTTCTTCCCAAAATAATATCTCTTATGAAACCACCAACTAGATATGATCCTTTAGGTAAAAAACCTAATATAAAATTCAAATTATGAAATTTTATACTTGTTTCTAATTCATCAATAATTAGTGTATGATCTGAGAGAAAGCTACTTTTCATTTTTTATTTATTATGTGCATTTGCATCAACTGTAAATGGGTTGATAGATGTATCACATATCATGATGTTGAGAGTAATCATGGTGTTGATCATATTTGTGATCTACCTGATTTTAAAGCAAAAAAACCATACATTCATGTCAATATAGTTAAAGATAATAATGATGATTATAAAACCGATTGGGATGTACAATCTTGTGAAAGTTTTGAAAATGAATTTGGTAAATGGTCTAAGTGTAATCCAGGTTTGGAATTACCTGTTTAAAGGTAATACATGACAAATAAACTCAAACAAAGAGAAAATTTCCCTGCATTAGTGATTCACAGCGCAGACAATTCTTTTTGCTTTGGGTACAGAAAAAATAATAGCCTTGAATCTGATGAATTTTTCATCAAAAAATTCGATAATGATCTTTGCAACAACTTAATTAATGATCTTAACAAATTCATTTCCAAAGAAAATTTACAAAAATTAAATAAGCTATCTGTCAGTACAGGACCAGCAAATTTTAATGCTTCACGACTTATTGTTGTTTTAGCAAGAACTATCTCACAACAAATAAATTGTCCTCTAGACAGTTTTAGTTCATTCGAAATAATGGCCAAAAGAATTGCATCAAAAAATAATATCTTTATAAACAAAAAATCATTCTGGATCTACAAAAAATTAAAACGAAAAGGTTTTATTGCAGGTAAATATGAAATTTGTCATAACAAAAAGATCCCCTCAGATCTAGTCATTCGAGAAACAGTTTTACCAAAAGTTGTTAAAGAACTTGAGAGTAAAGAACTTGTTTTTGAGGCTGTTTATGATGATAAAGAAGATTTAAAAGAACTATTAAACTTATCGAATAAAAATTTATTAAATTCAAATCTAGATTCCTGGAAAAAAGTTTTACCTCTTTACCCTATTTCTCCAATTAACTAAATATTCATCCAATCAAATTATTAATTTTATCTTTAAGAAGGATTGTTACATAATGCAGGTCGTCCCTTGATGAACTTTGTGGAGGTTGAACAGGTTTTCCCACTTTGATAACTATTTTTGAAAATAATGGAATACAGAATTTAAATCTTATTAGTCTATGTGAATTAACTATTGCAACAGGCAATAATAATTTTTGATTTTTAAACGCTAGTAATGCTGCACCTTGTTTAGGCTTATTCACTCGACCATTTTTTTGACGAGTGCCATCAATAAAAATTCCAATTGAATTATTATTTGATAATTTTTTACATGCTGTTTTAATTGTATTTTTATCAGCAATTCCTCTTTTTACAGGATAAGCTCCACAAGCCTTGATAATAAAGCCAAGAAAAGGAATTTTAAAAAGTTCTGCCTTTGCCATAAAAGATATATTACGTCCAAGGGCATGGCCTAACAATGGAGGGTCAAGTAAAGAACCATGATTAGAAACCATGATAAAAGAATCTTTTTGAGGAATATTGTCTTTACCTATTAAATGACCTTTAAATGCAAATTTATAAATAGGAAATACAAAAAGCTTGCTAACTAATTCATAGATTAATTTTTGAATAATGTGATTTTTCATTAAAATTAGTAAGATATTTGTTCAGAAGATGAAACTTGAGAAATTTTTACGCCTTTAAGATGTCTTTTTGCTAAACCACTTAATACATTAGAAGGGCCAATTTCAACAACATGAAGATCACTATCTTTTGCCATTAAATCCATAGTTTCTCGCCATCTCACTCCATTACTCATTTGCATTTCTAATCTAATTTTAAGCTCGTTTGAATCACTACAGAGTGAAGGTTCATAATTGCTTATGACTGGGAAAGAGGGATTATTAAATTTAATCTGTTTTAAATACTCAGAAAATTTTGATGAAGGTTCATTCATAAATGGTGAATGAAATGCACCTGAAACATTTAATTTCAAGAATCTTTTACAAGAAATTTCTCTCGATAAATTATCTAATGCTTCAGAAGATCCTGATAAGACAACTTGGGAAGAGCTATTATCATTAGCAATTACAATATCATCAATTTTTTGTACCAATAGATCAAGTTGATTTCTATCAAAACCAATTACTGCTGCCATAGATCCTTTCCCAGCATTTACCATTAATTGAGACCTTTCTTTGATGAGAGAAACACAATCTTCAAATGAAAAAACATCCGCACAATATAGTGCAGTGATTTCTCCGAGACTATGGCCAGCAACATAAGTTGGTTTAAATCCATTTTCCTTCAATGCATCTAATAAAATTGATTCAACTAAAAAAAGACAAATTTGTGTATTTCTTGTGTTATTTAAATCAATAAGAGGATTTGCTGGTTCAGTTTCTAACTCACAAATTTCAAATAAATTCCTCTCAAATATCTCAGATGCATAACTAAATCTCTCTTTTGTATTAGGCAAATTTTCAATTTTTTTTGCCATTCCAATTTTTTGCGAACCCTGTCCAGGGAATACCCATGCAACTGTCATAATGCTCCTTTTTTTTTAACCCCATTTAATGAGGGCTGCACCCCAACTTAACCCAGCACCAAAACCACTTGTTGCAATAATATCATTTTGTTTAATTCTATTATTTCTAATAGCTTCATCCATCACTAATGGAATTGTTGCTGCTGAAGTATTACCAAATTTTTCTAAATTGCTAAGAATTTTTTCTCCAGGAATTTTTAACCTGTCTCCTACAGAATCCAATATCCTTTGATTAGCTTGATGCAATACAAGCCAATCAACTTCTTCGGAAGTATAATTCATTTTTTTAAACAACTTTTCAAGAATTATGGGAACTTCTCTAACTGCAAATTTATAAACTTCCTGACCATTCATCTGAATTGGAGAAAACGCCCCACTTAAAAAATCAATATTATCAATTATTGAATCCTTATTATTTTTTGATGGAAGATTTAGGAAAGAACCCCTTGCTCCGTCAGTTCTCATATCAAAACCAATTAAATTATCAAATTCATTGGTAGATTCAATTGCTAATGCACCTGCACCATCTCCAAAGAGAATACAACTTCTTCTATCATTCCAATCAACAAAGCTTGATAGTTGATCTGCTCCTATAACAATAGCCCTTTTAAAACTACCCCCTTTTAAAAATTGTGAGGCAGTAATTAAGGCAAATAAGAACCCACTACATGCTGCAGTTAAATCGAAAGCAACAGCATTAGTTGCCCTTAATTTAGCTTGAATGGATGGCGCTGATCCGAATAAATCATGCGGAGTAGAAGTAGCTAAAACGATCAAATCAATCGTTTTAATATCCCAATTAGCCATTTCTATAGCGCCTAGAGCCGCCTTATAACCCATCTCAGTAACATTATCTCCTAAGCTAGAAATTCTTCTCTCAGAGATACCTGTTCTAGATTTTATCCATTCATTACTTGTATCAACCTTTTGACTAATTTTTTGATTGGTTAGGATTTGATCAGGTACATAACTTCCGATTCCCTTGAATGATACTCCAATCTGATTAAACTTTATTCCTTCCAAAAGAGTTTTTTAGTTACTTATATTAGTCAAACATAAATTTGACTCAATATGTTTTATGAATTTAAAACTTGAAGCTTTTGCAGTTGATTTAAATTATCCATAACACCATGATTCACTGCTGAGTGCGCCAAGCGAAGAGCACTTACTACTGATAAAGATTTGCTACTTCCATGACCAATAACGCAAATACCATTCACCCCAAGTAATAAAGCTCCTCCATGTTCGGCATGATCTAACCTTTTCTTAATTCTGAGTAGATTACTTTTTAAAAAAGCAGAACCAACTTTCCCCCGCCTTCCTCGTGGCAACTCAGATCTCAAAATATCTAATAAAACGCCTCCAACTGATTCAAGAAATTTCAATAATATATTTCCAGTAAATCCATCACAGACTACTACGTCGAAACTACCTGATAATACATCTCGGCCTTCACAATTACCTCCAAAATCAAAACTTTTTTCAGAAGATAATAATTCAAATGTTTTTAGGGATAAATCATTACCTTTGCATTCTTCTTCTCCGATATTTAAAAGGCCTATTCTTGGTTTTTTTACTTGTAAGACATCTTTTGCATAAATATTTCCTAGAAGAGCAAATTGATGCAGATAAGATGGCTTACAATCAGTATTAGCGCCGACATCTAAAACTAATACAGGGCGAGTTTGATCCCTTGTTGGGAACAATGCCCCAATAGCTGGTCTATCAATCCCTTTCAATCTCCCAATTCTAAATATGGCAGAAGCCATCATGGCTCCTGAATTCCCAGCTGAGTAAACAGCTTCAGCTTTATTATTTCTCACTAAATCCATCGCAACATTTATACTTGCGTTTTTCCTTTTTCTAACTGCAGTAGCTTCTTCATTCATCCCAATAGGCTCTCCACTATCAATTAATTCAAGACGATTATTATCTATTTCTTTTTCAAGTAATTCTATTAGCCCTTTTTTTTCTGCTGCATTTCTAATTTTTTTAATTTTGCCAACAAACTTTATATTGATTGGAAATCTACTTATTGCTTCGAGGCAACCTTCAAGAATTGGACCAGGAGCATAATCCCCACCCATCCCATCAACTGCTATCCAAATTCTTTTAGATTGAGAATCCTCCACCCTGTCTAAAACATTATCGTTATTTTGTAATCTTTTTAATGGGTCAAAAACTAATGGCTGTAATGTATTTTTAGCTATTGAGCTAGCACTTGAAACAACACTGCTGGCAGTATTCACAACAGATTCAGCGCTTGAAACTACATTACCTGCAACATTACCAGCCATATTACTAGCAACATTACTCGCTGTTACTGCAGAGCTAGCTGCAGTATCTACTATTGAAGTTACAGCCGAGTTTCTTTTATACCAAATAACTAATCTTCTGATGGCTCTGGGCTTATTAATTTTTTGTACACTTTCTTTACCCATTTACTTACCGTCAAAAGGAGCAATATCAACAATTCTTTGAAAAAGATATCCTGTACCCCTTGCAGTTAATATCAATTCAGGATTTGCAGGATCAGCTTCCAGTTTTGATCTTAATCTTGATATATGAACATCTACTACTCTTGTATCTACATGTCTTTCCGGTGTATATCCCCAAACCTCTTTTAAAATCTCACCTCTACTGAATGGCTCGCCTGATCTACTTACTAAAAGCTCTAAGAGACTAAATTCCATGCCAGTTAATCTAATTCTCTCATCGTTTTTAAAAACTTGTCTTCGATTTGTATCAATTTTTATATCAGTAACCAAGATTAATCCTGAATTAGGCATTCCAGGTATTTGTTCTTTGTCAATCCTTCTTAGAACACACCTAATTCTTGCTTCTAATTCTTTGGGACTAAATGGTTTGACAACATAATCATCGGCCCCTAATTCTAAACCTGTTATCCTATCTGCAACATCACCTAATGCAGTTAACATAACTATTGGAACATCGGAATCTTTCCTTAATTCTTGACAAACTCCGTAGCCATCTAGCTTTGGCATCATAACGTCGAGCACGACTAAATCAGGCTCATAGTCTTTAAATAACTTTAATGCTTCTTTACCATCACATGCAGTTACAACTTTGTAGCCAATCATGGAGAGGCGCGTCTCCAATATTCTTCTGATACTTGCCTCGTCATCTGCGACAAGAATTGTTTCTTTAGTTTGACTAGATAGAGCCATTTGTTTCTATTAGCTAATCAGTAAGAGAATTAATTATTAACCTAATCTAACTTGTAGAGGGGCAATATCCCAAACATTCTAGTTCTATTAATTAGTTCAAAAACTAAATGTCTAGTAAATTATCGATTTTTATTTGTCAAAATTGCGGAACTGAAACTTCTCAATACTTTGGGAAATGCCCTAATTGCAACTCTTGGAATTCCATTGTAGAAGAAATTAAAACTAAGGGATTTAAATTTAAGGAGATAAAAAATAATAAAAAAGCTATACCGTTTAATGAAATTTCATCTAGAAAAATATCCAGATTTACCAGTGGTTTTAAAGAATTTGATCGAGTTCTTGGAGGTGGCATAGTCCCTGGATCTTTTGTTTTACTTGGAGGAGAACCAGGTATAGGAAAAAGTACAATAGTACTTCAATCAGCAGGAAAAATATCTCTCAATGAAAAAGTTTTATACATAACGGCAGAAGAGTCTTTAGAGCAATTAAAAATTAGATGGGAAAGATTAAATCAAAACAGTATTGATTTAAAAATTTTTGCAGAAACTAATTTATCCCTAATTATTGAGGAAATCAAACGCGTAAATCCAAGTTTCGCAATTATTGATAGTATTCAAGCCATCCATAATAATGAAATGGAAAGTTCGCCAGGATCGGTTTCTCAAGTTAGAGCATGTTCGTCTGAGTTACAAAATCTTGCCAAAGACAATAATATTGCACTTCTAATAATTGGTCATGTAACTAAAGATGGTGCTTTAGCTGGGCCTAAAACTCTTGAGCATTTAGTTGATACAGTAATAAACTTTGAAGGAGATAATATTTCATCGCACAGATTACTTAGAAGTATAAAAAATCGATTTGGATCCACTTTTGAAATTGGAATTTTTGAAATGCTTGAAGAGGGCTTGCGAGAGGTAAAAAACCCAAGTTCAATTTTTACAAATAAAGAAAATATTTCAGGTGTTACAACTACGATTACAAATGAAGGCACTCGACCATTAGCAGTTGATATACAAGCACTGGTAAATAAAACTTTCTACAGTAACCCAAGACGGACTACAACTGGAATTAGCATAAATAGATTACATCAAATTCTTGCTGTTATTGAAAAACACGTAGGGATAAAATTATCCGAATTTGATTGTTACATAGCTACTGGTGGAGGTTTTGAGATTAATGATCCTTCATCTGACTTAGGTGTAGCAATATCAATTTTATCAAGTTTGAAAAATATACCTCCTTTGGCTAATACCTCATTTATTGGAGAATTGGGTTTGAGCGGTCAAGTTAGAAAATCGAACAACCTTCGTACAAAGATAGAAGAAGCTGTAAGACTTGGGATCAAAAATATCGTGGTGCCAAAACTAGAGGAGGAACTAAATAATAATTTTCAAAATTTAATAAATATTAAAGAGATATCCAACATAAAAGAAGCGGTTGATTATTCTTTATCAAAATAAAAAAATCAAAGGTACATATCAATTGAGCTTCTGCCTGAGTTTTTCAACCAATTCTCAATATCTAGATAGCCACCTGGGTATAGTCTCACTGCTTTAGACCAGACTTCAGCAGCTTTATCAAACCAAATATCTCTCTGATCTAAATCGCCATTTTGCTCAGCATATCTACCCCTTTTTTCATAAATTAAACCTATATTTTTCAAGCATGATGGCTGTTTAGGATTTTCTACTAATGCTTTTTCATAAGTTTCAATAGACAAATCCTCTTCACCATTACTCATATATATAATTGCCATATTTTTTAAAGTTTCACCCCTATCAATTTTATTTTCTTCAAGCAGTAAACTCTCTTTGTAATACTCTAATGCTTCAGAATAATCCCCATTATTTTGTGCAGCTAATCCGTCTCTATAGTAAATATATGCCTTTTTTTCTTTCTCAGCGATAGGCATTATTTTTACAATAGATTCAGCAATTACAGTAAAAGCTTTATCAATAAAGTTGTCTCTGTTTTGATTACTAGGCACTTCTCTAAATCTAATAAAGTTAATATAGTAATTTTAAAAAATAACTATTTAAAAAGTTTATTACATTTATTATTATAGTTAAAAATAAAGCCAAGCATTAATTTGCTTTTATTGTGAAAAATATGAAGAGCATTCAATTAAACGTTACAGGAATGAAGTGCGGGGGTTGTGTTAGTACTGTTGAAAAAATATTGAATAATTCTGATGGTATTGAAAATGTTTCTGTTAACTTGCTTACTGAAAGTGCATATTTTGAAATTACCCAGAAACATATAGAAATAGAAACAGTTCTCGAAAACTTAAAAGAAAATGGTTTTCCATCAAAGATTTACATAAATGATTTTTCAAAAAAAATAAATAAAGCAGAATTAGAAAAAAAAAAGAACTGGAATAATCAATGGAAAAAACTAACTTTTGCTCTATTACTTTTATTATTTTCAGGTTTAGGTCATCTAGCGGAGGGAAGATATATAAATTTTCCAATATTAGGTAATATATTTTTTCACGCTTCATTAGCGACGTTAGCTCTATTATTTCCCGGCAGAAGAATAATAATTAATGGATTTAAGTCATTTATAAAAAATCATCCGGATATGGATTCACTAGTAGCTCTCGGAGTAATTAGCGCATATACAACAAGTCTTCTATCCTTAATATTTCCTGCCACTGGCTTTCCTTGTTTTTTTAATGAACCAGTTATGCTGTTAGGATTTATACTAATTGGGCGTTTTTTAGAAGAGAGAGCTAGATATCAAACTGGTTCATCCATTGGAGAATTATTGGAACTCCAACCTGAAATGGCAAATATCTACACTAAAGACAATCAAATAAAATCAATAAGAGTAAACGCTTTAAGACCTGATCAGGAGATTCAAGTTTTAGCAGGAGACAGAGTACCTGCAGACTGCGTTGTTACTGCAGGAAATTCATATGTCGATGTTTCACATATTACTGGAGAATCCAAACCTATAGAAGTAGAAGAAGGCGACAATTTATCCAGTGGATCTTTAAATCTGAATTCTACTCTTAGACTAAAAGTACAAAAAGTAGGTGGGGATTCATCTCTTGCAAAGCTTGTAAATCTCATTGAGTCTGTCAATGCTAATAAACCTCCCATTCAAAGAATTGCTGATGAAATTGCAGGAAAATTTTCTTACTTTGTTCTTCTATTTGCCACTTTAAGCTTCTTTTTTTGGTGGCAAGGAGCAAAACATATTTGGCCTAATTTATTAAGTCATAATCATCAATTCATAACAAACTCAAGCCATACACTTCATAGTTCACTTGGCAGTAATGCTGATAATTTCCTAAGTTTAGCTATCCAATTGTCAATTGCTGTTTTAGTAATAGCTTGTCCTTGTGCATTAGGCCTAGCCACACCAACAGTAATAACTGTCGCATCAGGTAAAGCAGCAAAAAAAGGGGTTTTATTTAAAGGTGGTGACAAAATAGAGATGGCTTCAAAAATTAATCATATTATTTTTGATAAAACAGGTACCTTAACAAGGGGTAAACCTTTTATTGTTGATTATAAAAATAACAATGATCATGCATTTTTATTAAGAATAGCTGCAAGTTTAGAAAAAGAAAGCAGACACCCAATCGCAAATGCCTTAATTCAAGAGGCCCTTAAACAAAACTTAAGTTTACTTCCAATAAAAAAAATTTTTACTCATTCAGGAAGAGGTATTTCTGGCGAACTTGATTCAATTGATGGGCTTATCAATATTGGAAATGTTGAATGGCTAGTTAGCAAAGGAATAATTATTAATAGTCATGCAAAAAAGAGCATTGAAAATGAAGAGGCACAAAAGAATACAATCATTGGAGTCAGTATAAAAGATAAGTTATTAGGATTTATCTTGTTAGGAGATTTACTAAGAGATGATTCAATTAAAACAGTTCAAAATTTGAGAGAAAACAAATTTAAAATTAATATTTTAAGTGGAGATAGAAAACAAACAGTTTTAGCTTTAGCAAAAAAAATTGGTTGTAAAGAAACAGAAGCAAAATGGGATCTTCTTCCTCAAATGAAACTTAAGACTATAGAAAATTTAAAAAAAAATAATAAAGTTGCAATGATTGGTGATGGAATTAATGATGTTCCAGCCTTAGCATCTTCAGACTTAGGCATTGCAGTTGGATCAGGCACACAAATAGCCAAGGCAAATGCAGATGTGGTATTAATGGGAGATCAACTAAATGGATTACCCTATGCATTAAATCTTGCAAAAAAAACTATAAGAAAAATAAAGCAAAATCTAATGTGGGCTTTTGGTTACAACTTAATAGCTATACCGATAGCCGCCGGCATTTTATTTCCTAAATACGGCATTCTTCTAACTCCCTCAATAGCAGCATTATTAATGGCTACTAGCTCTATTACAGTTGTAATTAATGCTTTATCTTTGGATTAAATGAAAGGAAAATTTATTGTTATTGAAGGTATTGATGGATGTGGTAAGACTACTCAAATAGATGAACTGTCTAAATGGCTTCCTAATAGTGGTCTAATGAAGAAAGGGTCTAAATTAATAAAGACTAGAGAGCCAGGAGGCAGTCTACTAGGGAAAAAACTTAGAGAACTGATTCTCGATAACAATAAAAATAACAAGCCATCATCGCTTGCGGAATTATTGCTCTATTCAGCTGATAGAGCGGAACACGTCTCGAAAATTATTGCACCTGCTTTAAATAAGAATGATTGGGTAATTAGTGATAGATTTTCAGACTCTACCCTGGCTTATCAAGGTTATGGAAGAAACATAAATTTAGAAATAATTAAAAATTTAGAATCTATTGTATGTCAAGGAGAATATCCTGACCTAACTTTCTACTTAGAAATTTCTCCAGAAGAAAGTATATTGCGAAGAAAAAATGAAATTCCAGATAGAATAGAATCAGAGGGTATGAAATTTTTAAAAAAAGTAAATGATGGTTTCAAATTAATAGCCAAAGAAAAAAACTGGAAAGTAATATCGGCTTCACAAAATATTCAAACTATTTCTAAGGAAATTAAAGAGATTGTATTAAAAAAATTTTCTAATAAAAAATGATTGAAATTAAAAAAAATCATTTTTTGTTCAACGTAGAAGTCAATAAATATCTTAATAGCATAATTAAAAAAAAATCATTTGCTAATGGTTATATATTTTATGGTCCTGAAGGAGTAGGAAAAAAACAAACCGCTCTACAATTTATAAAAGAGATTTTCAAACAATCTTCCCCAGTTGAAAATATTGAAGAGAAAATTGCCAACAATAATCATCCTGATTTTCTAATTATCGAATCTGAGTCTCATTTGGCAGCTAAAAGTTCAAAAAGTTCTCATCCTGAAAAAACGACAAAAAGTGAATCTGAGATTATTAAGATTGCTCAAATACGAAATATCAAAACTTTTCTAGGTCAAAAATCAATAAATTCAGCAAAAAAAATTGTTTTAATTGTTGATGCACACCTTTTAAATGAAGCAGCTTCAAATTGCCTTTTGAAAACCTTAGAAGAACCTACTAATGGCATTTTTATTTTATTGACATCAAAATTAAACCTTCTTTTAGATACGATTATCTCAAGATGTCAAATAGTAAAGTTTCGATCCTTTTCAAGTAATCAAATAAAATCTATTTTGAAAGATTATCTAGATCGTTCTGAATTCAATATTAATTCAAAAATAACATTCGAAGATTTAATAAACTCTGGTAATGGCTCTCCAATTAAATTATGGGAAAATTTCGAGATTTGGAATGAATTATCAGATTCAATTACAAGTAAATTAGAATTCCCAATAAAAGATAATCTGGAAATATTAGAAGTATCCAAATCAATATCTGAAAAATTAGAAATTTATCAACAGATTTCCTTAGTCAATTTTATGCAAATAATTTGGTGGAGAAAGACAAAAAACATTAATCTAGTAAAAAAACTTGAAAAATTAAAATCTCACTTAAGAAAAAACATTCAACCAAGGTTGGCATGGGAAATTACCTTTTTAAAAATTTCAATGGAAGATATATAAAATTTAATCTATTACAGAATTTATCAAGTCAGGATTTCTTGCTTGGATAAAATCTTGCCTTGCAATTTCGACTTGAGAACCTATAGGTAACTCCAGACAATACCCAGCTCCATAAACAGTTTTAATATAAATAGGCTTACGTGGATCAGGTTCTAGCTTAGTACGTAGGTGTCTAATATGAACTCTTATTGTCTCAATATCATCATCGGGTTCATATCCCCATACTTCTTTAAGGATCAATGCTGGTGATACAGTTTGACCATGCCTCTGTAAAAGGCAATGAAGTAATTCAAATTCAAGATGAGTTAATCTAACAGGAGATTCAAACCAAATAGCTTCAAATCTCTCCGGCACAAGAGTTAAAGGACCATAATTTAATATTTCTTGCTGATTACTAGAGTTCAATTGAGCTCTGTTAGTTCTCCTTAATAGTGCTTTAATGCGTACATGTAATTCTTCTAGATCGAACGGTTTTGTAATATAATCATCTGCTCCAGAATTAAAACCAGTAACTTTATCCTTCAGGCCTCCCAATGCAGTTATCATCAAAATTGGAATATTTAATGTTCTTTCATCTCTTCTAAGTCGCTGACATAGAGTTAAGCCATCAACACTCGGCAGCATTAAATCTAGAAGAATTAAATCTGGTGCGTATTGAAGAGCAAGTGCTTGACCTTTGATACCATCTTCAGCTTTTTGGACATCGAAACCGGAATGCTCTAAATGTTTGGCTATCAAATCACGCATATCACGATCATCTTCAATTAAAAGGATTGAAATTTTCATATTTATAGACTATTAAATTAAGATTAAATTTTAGTATTACGATTCTCTCAAGAATTTAGAAAGATTGCTGAATTAATGTAAACAATTTTATCAGTTAGAATTATCAAGAAACTTTGTGATAGCAATGGATTAGATAGAAATTACAAATTTTAAAAAAGCTTAAATTTTAGAATTTCTTTCGATTTTATTTACTTTTTCTTAATAATCAAAGGAATATTAGAAACAAATAATGGTTCTAATTTAGAGAATATGTAATTCAGATTGACATTTCAAGGTTTAGAAAATCAAATTAAATGGATATTTTCATTTACAAATAGGAATTGACTAAGTTTAAAATTTTCAATTTCTCCAAAATGTTTAAACTCATAATTTTGTCTATATTAAAAAAAATTTAAGTATCTATGAAAAAGAAATCTATTATCTATTCTGATTTATCAAAAAAACAACTAGAAACTCTTAAAGAACTTTACATTCAAAAAAAAGTTGAATCGATGAGTCATCAAGAACTTAAACAATATGTTCTAGAGATTATATCTCACCAGATAAACGATACTATTGGCAAAGAAGAGGAAATGGAAGCATGGAGAGAAATGTCAGATTTTTTTGGAGAGCAATTTGAAATAAATATCTTAGAAATACAAACAAAATACGTTGAAGATAAAGACTTAATTGAAACAGAAATAGATTCTCAGAAGCAAAGAATAGATTTACTTGAAAGGAATAACTTTGATCAAAAGAAAAAGGATATGTGGGATGACTAGAAATTTTTGAATGGTGTAGTAACTCAAACTACTTAACAGAAATATGCCTTAAATTAAAAAATTAAAATCAATAAGAAAGCCTATTTTATTTTTTTTCAATTTTGTGAAGAATTAGTTTTTGTTCTAATTACTGTTTTTAAAAACAATTTTTTAAATTCCAAACTAATAAAAATAAATACTTATTTTGATTATTTATAATGTTCTATATACTGTTCTTAATATTATATCTCATATACTTGATTAAATCTTCACCCAACCACTATTTGACAAAAAAGAGGTCGAAGAAAAAAGCCACCTTTTTAGGGTGACTTT
>QCQK01000008.1 GCA_003209565.1 Prochlorococcus sp. AG-449-J16
TTTAAGCAAGAAGTTATATTTAATTATGTTTTCAATTTAAGTAGTTCAAAAGAACTGAAGCTAGTTTTAAATCATTATTAAACCATGCTCGTATCGCCATAGCTCTTCTAGGATCATAGAAAGGTTGTTTTCTGTACCAACCAAGAACTTCTGAATCGGATTTTTTACCATTGCATGATAAACAACATGGTACACAATTACTAGTACTGCTTAAACCTCCTTTTGACATTGGATGTAAGTGATCGAGTGATTCTGACGGTTTTCCGCAATAAATGCATTTATATTTAGTTAGTTTATAAAGTGAATCTTTCCAACTTTTATTACTTATTTTTGGACATAACTGATCAAGGTAAATTGCATCTTGTCTATGCATAATCTTCTTGATAATTTATCTATGATAACAGTTTTTGTTTAATTATGATTTAAAATGTGATGATAAGGCATAACAAATCGTAGGTTTTTATTGAATAATATTTATGAATTATAAAAAATAGAAATTAGATTTTATGATTTATTTATTAATAAAATTAGTTGATATCTCTGATTATTCTTTTTTTAAAAGTATTTATATTTTTTTGATTGCCTTCTTTTCTAATACGTTTTCAGCAATTTCTGGTGGTGGTGCAGGCTTACTCCAACTGCCAGCCTTAATTTTATCTGGTGTGCCTTATTATCAGGCTGTTTCTAGTCATAAATTTGCAACAGTAGCATTAGGTCTAGGGGGTTCATTAAGAAATTACAAATCTCTGAAGAATGATATTTATATCGCTTGGCAGATTTTATTTTTTGGATTACCTGGAGTGATTTTTGGAGCTTCAATAGTTGAATTTATATCAGAACAGTACTTATACTTATTTTTAGGAATTATTTCTATATCATTAGCTGTTTACTCTTTGTTTAAATCAGAATTAGGTTTGTTATCTAGCAGTAATGAACCTAATTTAATAAATAAAATTAAATTTTTAATAATTATTTTCCTGATAGGTATTTTGAATGGTTCTATTTCTTCAGGAACTGGATTGCTGGTAACAATACTATTAATAAAAACCTTTGGCATGGATTTTCTACGTGCTATAAGTTTGACATTCTTTACTGTAGGAATTTTTTGGAATTTAACCGGAGCAATTTTTTTGAGTAAAATAGGACCAGTTTCTACGAATTTATTAATATTTTTGATAATTGGTTCTTTTACAGGAGGATATTTCGGTGCTCATTTATCCAAGTTAAAAGGGAACACCTTAATAAAAAAAACCTTTACGATAGTCTGTTTTTTGGTTGGGTTTAGCTTATTTACAAAATCAATTATGAATTTTTTGTCTTAATTTTAATTAAATTTTTTAATGAAATACTTTTTGTAGAACAAAATACCTTAAGTTCAGGTCTTATTATTCTTAAAAGAAAAAAAAAAGGCCTCACAATCGTGGGGCCGGGTGATGGGGAACCTTATTTTTAAACCAATTTCTTAAAAAAAGCAACCCCCTACCTGTAGTGCAAGTAGATGACTAATAACACACTACAGATAGTGCTTGATTGATTTTATAATATGTTGATATCACAATCATGAAATAATTTTAAATTTTTAATTTATAAATAAAGATCTTATTTCATGTTTAAAGTGTTTTTTAGTAATTAAAGTTGTTAAAAATCTCATGCATTGTATTATTTGTAGGGAATTTGTGAGTTAAAAAAGCTTTGATGATTGAATTAACATTACTAACTCTTTTAAACTATGTTGGAGATAATTTCTGTGAATATAGAGATTTAGGTCATGATAATTATAAATCTTTGCTTCTTTCTTATAGTGATGCAAGTTATAAATTTGGAGCATTAGAAGTTAAAAAGGTCATCGAGAAGTCTGAGAATTTTAAGATTACAGCTGTTGCTATTGCTGCAATTAAGTGCCCTCAGCATATAGTTAAATAATGAAGCTTGAACTAAAAACTGAAAATGAAAATTATTCAAAGTCAATTGTATATTTTTTAAGAACTTGTTTTAAACTCGCACTAATAATTATCTTTTGTGATATTTCGCTTAAATTAGCAATTATTTCGAGACATTATCAAATCGATTACAACTGTAAACTTTTATCTGTTCAAAAATCTAAACTTAATTTTAAAAAATTATCTCAACTTTCTAAACTGAAAAATAAACAAAGAATTCGGGAATTTTGTAGGGAGGTTGTTAAATAACAATTAACTAGAAGCTGATGTATAGAATTTCAGTGCAAATAACCAGAACTTTCTAGATGTAAATAGAAATACTATGGCAACAATAGCTTCAAGCAGTATTTTCCACAATTCAGAAAGCCCTAAAAAAACTTCAGAAGGAATTGTAGTTATAAAAGCAATTGGAATGAAAACACTAAAAAAAATTCTTAAAGAAAATGAAAATGAATTTAGAGGAAATCTTCCAATATAAAGGAATGATCTTAATACTTCTATTGCATTCCAAGTCTTAACAAACCAAATAGTAGTAGTAGAGATAAAAAACCATAAGCTATATAAAATACAAATCGAGCAGCATATCGTAAACAAGGATAGGGTCAGAAAAATTAAATTTAAACTGATTTGATTTATTCTTATGCAGAAGAACAACAATAAAAATCCAAGCATTATTTCTAAAAATCCAGATGGATTTATTTTTTTTAATGAAATAAAAAATTGACTATCAATAGGTTTTAAAAGTACGAAGTCTAATGTGCCCTCTCTTATATGTTTAACTATTTCTGTAAGATTAGGATTGAACCATGTATTTGTTATTCCATTTAAAATTGTATAAATAGCTTGGATTATTAGTGCCTGTTCAAATTTCCACCCTCCAATATATCCATTATTTTGAAAGAAAATAGATAATAAAAAAATACTCCCTACCAAACTTAAAATTGCAGTAATTAAATCAACTAATATATTCGTCTTATACTCCAATTCAGAAGCTAAAGAAGTGTGTAAGAATTTTTTATAAACTTTTAGGTATTTTCTTAAATTCATGACCCCATCGCGGTATATTTTTTCGTTCCTTCAGACCAGATTTTCTTAAATAATGGGAAAAGTAAAAAAATCCATAGAATTTGCATACATAAGCCTCCAATAATATTTGTTTCGTTACCTGACAATAAGTTCGCTGGGAAATCAATTAGATATGGAAAAGGAGTCAAATAAATCCATGATTTAACATATGAGGGAAATGAAACAACTGGTGCTAAAAGACCTGAGAGAAATAAAGTTGGAATAAATAACAATCTTTCTATGGATGATGCTTTCTCTGTCCAGAAACATAGACATGCAATTATTGACTGCATTAAAAATTGAATCAAGAAGGATAAGAAGGTAGATAGTATCGATAAGAGTAAAATACCTAAATTTGGTATCCATATACTTTCTGGATTAAAAATAAAAAAGAAAAATGCGATTATTAGTGCGAAAGGAAATCTTGTTATTTGTTCAGCAAGATGTTGTGCTAAGTATCTGAAAAATGGATTTAGAGGTTGGATTAAATAAGGAGATACTTTCCCCATAAGAGAATCCTCTTCAAAACTAAATACAACCCAAACTACAGAAAACTGTCTTACAAAAAAAGCACATAAGAAATACCTAGAAAGTAATATATCACTAATGTTTATAGATTCATTTAGATTATTAGTTGTCCAAATATTTAACATGAAAAAAGGAATAACCCCTGAAATTGCCCATAATGCAATTTCTACCCTATATTCCAACATGTTTGAATATTGGACTTTTAATAAGGTTAATATTTTGCGGTTAATCAAATTAGATATCATAATCTTTTTTGATTAATACCTTCCCAATAACTTCATCTATTGGTGGTTCATTTATAAAAAGGTCTTCAATATCAAAATTATTTAGGATTGTTTTTAGTGAAGAGGTAATAGAGTTGTTTTCAATTTTTATTGTGATTTCATTTTTTATTTTATTTTTAACATTAAAACCGGAATTTTCTAATTTAATTGCATCCTCTTCTGAGCGACAAACTATTAATATTTCTTTAACAGGAGAGAGTTTTTTTAATAAAAGGTCAAGTTTCCCATCATATGATATTGCCCCTTCGTGCACACATATAACTCTCTTGCATAGCGATGTAATATCTTTCATGTAATGACTAGTTAGGCATATCGTTGCATTAGTTTCCTTGTTATATTTTTGAAGGAATTTTCTTAAATTTCTCTGTGCATTAATATCTAATCCAAGTGTCGGCTCGTCCAAAAATAGAATATTTGGTTCATGTATCAAAGCTGCTATTAATTCCGATTTCATACGCTGACCTAGTGAAAGTTTTCTAACAGGTATGAATAGCTCTTCATCAATTTCAAGCATTCCTGATAGTTTTTTTATTCTCTTTTTAGCTTCGAATTTATCTAAGTCATATATTGATGCATTCAAATAGAATGATTCAATTGGGGGAAGATCCCAAATAAGCTGTTGCTTTTGCCCCATTATTAAGGTGATATTCTTTAAGAAATTTTCTTTTCTCCTGAAAGGTAAGTAGCCTGAAACCAAAATCGAACCTTCACTTGGATAAATTAAGCCACAAAGCATTTTTAATATTGTTGTTTTCCCTGCTCCATTAGCACCTAGAAAACCAACTATTTCTCCTTGTTTAATTTCAAAACTAACATCTTTTATAACTTTTAAACTTTTTGTTTGTCTTCTTAAGAAATGTTTAATCGTACCTTTTAAGCCTGGTTCTTTGGAAGAGACATCAAATGACTTAGATAAATTTCTTACATCGATAATATTTTGTCCCATTTAAATTTTTAATTACTGAAATTTTATATTTAAATAAATTGTTAAATTATTATTATTTTAGAAAATTTTTTAACCAATTAAAAAATATCTTTAGAAGATACAACCAGCCAGATAAAAAAGTTAATTGGATTAAGTAACTCGTTTACCTTATTTTTATTTTCATAATTTAATCCCCTTACAAAATCAAATATAAAATTACTATTCTCTTTTCTATGGTTATTTTTTTTAATTACATTACCATTTTCGTCGAGAAGATCAATTTCATCCTCAAAAAACCATTGCTCTTTACCATTAGATAATTGCAAGACAACTCCAATACCTTTGCCATCAGTTATTCTGAAATCACTTATCGTACCCAATGAAGAAACATTTATCGCATCAATAGTTTCTTTGGTGAGTCTATCCTTAGATAGTTCTAGATTAACTTGAACAGAATTTCCTATTTTAACCTTATCTAAAATTGACATTTTTTAGGTTATTATACCTAGTGATAAAGGATTTATGCGGTTGCTTTGAAATTATTGATTTATTTCAATAATTACGATTTTTTGAAAACTGCTTCAAGGATTCTCTTTATTGAAATTGTTAAAACTCTCAAAAATATAAAAAACAGGCCTAACCAACCCAATATGACAGCTATAGATAACATGCTTGCACCTAAATCACGCTGTAGCAAATTCTGCATATAATTTTCTAAATTAAATAAATCTTACTCTACTTTATTAAATTATTTATTAAAAATATAAATGTTCAAAATTCAGATTTTTTTAAATTCTTTTTTATTGGCGTATTTAATAGATATGATTTATGAGTTAAAATTTATTTAGAAACTAAATTAAAAATTTTGGAGCTATCTTTTAATTCTTATATTGGGATAATTTTTATCATTATTGGCCTGATTGTGAGAATAAATTTCAAATTTTCCATACAAAAGGATCTCTAAAAGTTCATTTAAGCCTCTTTTAATAATAGATAAAAACCTATATTTCTTAATAAGTAAAATTATTTCTAAAAATGATCCCAAAAAATAAAAGAAGCAGTTTTGAAGCTGCATCTATTTGGTGGCGGGGGGGAGATTTGAACTTCCGACCTTCGGGTTATGAGCCCGACGAGCTACCAGACTGCTCTACCCCGCGGCATATATATAGCATACATCCGAAAGGGATATTTTTTCTATTTTTTTAGGATTCTTGGAATTTTAATTGACCTTTAACTTCAATTCGAACTCCTTCGGAAAAATTAAAAACCTTTTCTTCAATGTCTTGAATTCTTAGGTCAGATATCCACTCTAACTGTTTAAGTAAGTGAAGACTTACAGCATGCTTGGCTCTTTTAGATCCATCTTCTACTTTTAATGCCAATCCTATACCTTCATTTACCTTACATAAACATTGTATTCCTTCTGCACCACTTTTACCTATAACTTGTCCATGAGAAGCTTTAATTACTTCAGTATCAAATTTATTATTGTCACTTATCATTGTTGGGTTGGTTGTTATAGCTCTACTGATTTGTTCTAATTCAGCATTCTCAGAGCTGCTTAGAAGAGAATATAACTTAGACATTTCTAATAGTTTTAAATAAAGAGTTGGAGCACCGCAATCATCACGTTCTGCATTTATTTCAGATACTGGTACTTCAAGTAATTCAGAAATTATTCTGAATATTTCTATTTGAAGTGGATGATCACCCTTTAAGTAACTATCTAATGGCCAATTCATTTTTTTACATGTAGCTAAAAAAGCAGCATGTTTACCTGAACAATTATGTTCTAATGGACTTGTCTTAATTTTTGGGCATTTCAGATTATTGATGTCGATGTCATATTCCCACAAAATTTTGAATGCTTCCCTTGAATGAAGCTTTGATCCACTATGTGAACCGCATGCTAAGGCAATTGATTTTAAATCATTGTTGATTTTCGATGAAGCACCACTGCTAACAAAAGGTATTGCCTGAAAAGGTTTTAATGCTGACCTCATGAAACTTTTATATTCTGGATTCCCTGAGCACATCAAAACCCGTCCTTTTTTATCGGTAATAACAGCATGAATTTTATGGATTGACTCTATTTTTGAACCTCGCATTAAGATAGCTTGTAAAGGAGGATTATTCGATGTGTAGAGATTTTTGAAGTTTGAACTCATTTAGAAATTGTAATATTGAAAAAGCAATATTCCTGATAAAGCAAAAACTAAAATAATAGATAAAGTTTGAATTAAATTTTTTAAAATAGGCTTTACTTCTATTGAGGCAATAAGCGACTCTTTTTCTTTTAACACTAATGGCTTTATCCATACTTGACCGTCATACCAACCGGATTCTTCGTACTCAACTCTTTCAGATGTCAATCTTTTAAAAACATGGTCCCAACCAATATATAATCTGATAGAAATTAAGAAAGGTATTGATAAACTAGTAAAAAAACTCAGTAGAACATACTTTAGAATGGATGTTCTGAAATATATGCTCCCCGAAGAAATAACAAGAAAAAGAATAAAAGCACCAACCCAAAATTTAAGCAATACAAATATCAGTGATTTTTTTGTTTTTGGCAAAGAAAAAATGCTAGATTTTGACAATTCAATGAATTCATTTGTGGGTTGTTGTTCTCTAGGGACAGGACATTTGGATTCGTTCATGAAATTCTAATTATGGAAATGTAAGATTATCTCCATTACTCCAGAATGATTCAAGGTCATAAAATTTTCTTATTTCTGGTTGAAAAATATTTACAATCAAATCACCATAATCAAGTAAAGCCCATTTCGCCTCGTTAACTCCTTCCTTTCTTATTGGTTCAATTTGTGCATTCTCTCTTAGCTCACCCTCTACAGAATTAGTAATTGATCTTACTTGTACATCGGATAATCCTTCTGCAATCAATATCCATTCACTTATAAAAGAGACTTTATCAATTTTTATAAGTTTGATATCTTTTGCTTTTTTTTCATCACAAGCTTTTGCTGCCATTAAAACCAAAGTTTTATTGTCCATATACATTTTCGCTTGATACTGATTTTTCTGAACCTTCTTGTTGAGATAATTCAGATCTGGCTTTTTCTGCACTTTTTCTTAAAGCATCTAATCTATCCTCAAAGAAACCTCTTTTTTTCTTTTTTCTAGTTTTCTCTATTAATTCTTTTAATGCTCCTCCAAGACTTTTATAAGCATTTGGGATACTGTAGCCAAATCTACATGCAAGATCTATAGCTCTTTCATCAGCCAGAATAGCATCTTGAAGTTTTTTTTCAGAATTATTTTTTATATATAACCGATAACCTGCAAAACCTGATAAGCCAAGAGCAAGTAACAACAATAGACCATCTTGGACCCACAACTCACCTATCGCACCACCAAGTCCTATAGCAAGAGCTGCCATTTCCCATCCATCTCTTGGAATCGTGTCATTTTGGATTTTTCCAACTTCATGCCAAAATAATAAGTTTCTGTGGTCAATTGCAAAGTTATCCCATTCATCTAAATCTATTTGGATTTCAACTTCGTCACGACCAATTTCCTCAAGCGTTATTAAAGGTGGGTCAATAGCAGCAGCAGCTTCAACAAATACCCAACTTTCATTCTCTGGAGGCAACAAACTTTTAAGTCGCTGAAGTTCGCTCATAAAAAATTAATTTCTTTCAATACTATAGAAACAAATGTTGCTTTTCAAGTAACTTGATTAACATCTGATGATTTATAAGTAGCATGAAATAAATCAAGGTGTAAATTATGCCTCAAAGAGGTGATCTTAAAAAAATTCTTATTCTAGGTTCAGGACCAATTGTTATAGGACAAGCTTGCGAATTTGATTACTCTGGTACTCAAGCTTGCAAAGCTTTAAGAAAAGCTGGTTATGAAATTATCTTGATAAATTCAAATCCTGCATCAATAATGACTGATCCTGAGATCGCAAGCAAAACATATATTGAGCCACTAACTCCTGATATCGTTTCTCAAATAATTTTAAGAGAAAAACCTGATGCAATTCTTCCCACTATGGGAGGTCAAACTGCTTTGAATCTTGCGGTTAAATTATCAGAGTCAGATTTCCTAAAAAAAAATAATGTCGAATTAATTGGAGCTGACTTAAAAGCTATTAATAAAGCTGAAGATAGAAAATTGTTTAAAGAAGCGATGGAGAAAATAAATGTAAATGTTTGCCCATCTGGAATAGCATCTGATTTAATTGAAGCTAAAGAAGTAGCAAAAAAAATAAATTCTTATCCTCTCATAATAAGACCTGCATTTACTTTAGGTGGTGTAGGCGGTGGAATTGCATTTAACCTTGAAGAATTTGTAGATTTGTGTAAAACAGGTTTAGATGAAAGTCCTAGTAATCAAATATTGATTGAAAAATCACTTATTGGCTGGAAGGAGTTCGAATTAGAGGTAATGAGAGATACTGCAGATAACGTAGTAATAGTTTGCAGCATTGAGAATTTAGACCCTATGGGCGTCCACACCGGAGATTCAATCACTGTAGCTCCAGCGCAAACTTTAACAGATAAGGAGTATCAGAGATTGAGAGACTTATCATTAAAAATCATTAGAGAGGTAGGAGTTGAAACTGGAGGAAGTAATATTCAATTTGCAATTAATCCAAATAATGGAGAAGTAATTGTTATAGAAATGAACCCTAGAGTAAGTAGATCCTCAGCTTTGGCAAGTAAAGCCACAGGATTTCCAATAGCCAAGATTGCAGCTTTATTATCTGTAGGCTATACACTTGATGAGATTATTAATGACATTACAAAAAAAACGCCAGCATGTTTTGAGCCGTCAATTGATTACGTTGTCACCAAAATTCCAAGATTTGCTTTTGAAAAGTTTAAAGGCTCATCAAATACCTTAAGCACTGCTATGAAATCAGTAGGAGAGTCGATGGCAATAGGACGCTCTTTTGAAGAATCATTTCAAAAAGCATTAAGATCCTTAGAAGTGGGTGTTTGTGGATGGGAATATGATTCGCTTGATGATTTCAAGAACGAAAATGAATTAAATAATAGTTTAAGAACCCCTACTTCTGAAAGAATTCTCATAATTAAAAAAGCGATGCAGCTAGGAAAAACTAATTCTTACATTCAAGAAGTTACAAATATAGATTTATGGTTTATCGAAAAATTGCGCAATATATTTAATTTTGAATATGAGTTTTTGAAAGAGAAAGAACTTTATGATTTAGATAGAGACTTGATGCTGCACGCTAAACAATTAGGATTTTCAGATCAACAGTTAGCAAAGTTAACTAATTCTGAGTTTTTTGAAGTTAGAAGATATAGAAAAGAACTGAACATAATACCTATATATAAAACTGTTGATACTTGTTCAGCAGAATTCTCATCATCCACCCCTTATCATTATTCAACATACGAAGAGCCTTTTATTAATTTAAATTCTCAAATATCAGATAGCGAAATTTCGGAAAATAATAATTTAAAAAAAATTATGATATTAGGTGGAGGTCCAAACAGAATTGGGCAAGGAATAGAATTTGATTACTGTTGTTGTCATGCGTCATATCAATCTTCCGCAAATGGCTATAAAACAATAATGGTTAATAGTAATCCCGAAACTGTATCAACAGACTATGATACTAGCGATATTTTATATTTTGAACCTGTAACTTTGGAGGATGTGCTCAACATAATAGAAGCTGAAAATCCTTATGGTTTGATTGTTCAATTCGGAGGTCAAACTCCGCTGAAATTATCATTACCTTTGTTTGAATGGCTTAAATCCAATGATGGTTTAAGAACTGGATCTAGAATTCTTGGTACTTCTCCAATCTCCATCGATTTAGCAGAAGATAGGGAGGAATTTACAAAAATTCTTGAGGAATTAAGTATTAGGCAACCTTTAAATGGTATAGCTCGTAATCAAAATGAAGCGCAAGCGGTAGCAAAAAATATTGGGTTCCCTTTAGTTGTGAGACCCTCATATGTTTTAGGGGGTAGGGCAATGGAAATTGTTAAAGATGAGAATGAATTGTCGAGATATATCTCTGAGGCAGTTAAGGTTTCACCTGATCATCCAATCCTTCTTGATCAATATTTGAATAATGCTATTGAGATAGATGTTGATGCTTTGTGTGATACAGAAGGTTCGGTTGTGATCGCTGGTTTAATGGAGCATGTGGAACCTGCAGGAATTCATTCTGGAGACTCAGCTTGTTGTTTGCCATCTATTTCTCTTTCCCCATTCACATTAGAAACCGTGAAGAATTGGACTAAATTAATCGCAAAAAGACTTAATGTTGTTGGTTTAATTAATTTGCAATTTGCAGTCACGAATTTAAATAATAAGGAAAATGAATTATTTATTCTTGAAGCGAATCCAAGAGCTTCCAGAACTGTCCCATTCGTTTCAAAGGCTATAGGTAAACCAGTAGCAAAAATAGCAACCCAGTTAATGCATGGTTTTACATTGGTAGATGTTGAATTTACAAAAGAATTTTCTCCAAAATATCAGGCAGTAAAAGAAGCTGTTTTGCCTTTTAAAAGATTTCCTGGTTCTGATACACTTCTTGGTCCTGAAATGAGATCTACTGGAGAAGTAATGGGCTTAGCAAAAGATTTTGGTATAGCTTATGCCAAGTCTGAATTGGCAGCAGGAAATGGTGTTCCGTCTGAGGGAGTTGCTTTTTTGTCAACTAATGATTTAGATAAAAAAAATCTTGAAGAAATTGCCAAGGAATTGCTGATTTTAGGATTTAAATTAATAGCAACAAAAGGTACTGCAGCATATCTGCTGAATTTAGGCATTCAAGTTGAAGAAGTGCTAAAAGTACATGAAGGGAGACCAAATATAGAGGACCTAATTCGTTCTGGTCTTGTACAATTAATAATTAATACTCCAATAGGATCTCAAGCCCTTCATGATGACGCATACTTAAGACGAGCTGCTTTAGAATATAATATCCCGACTTTCACAACCATTCCAGGAGGTAAAGCAGCCATAAAAGCGATAAAAGCCTTGCAAATTGATAAAATTGATACTTACTCTTTGCAAGAAATTCATAATTTCTAAACTTTAATCTAAGTTTTTTAGCTTATCTCTTAATTGATTCGCTAAAGAGTTTCGACTAATTGAAAGTAATCTCAAAGTATCTTCATACATTTTAAGTTGTGTTTCAGCTATTTGTAATCCTTTTATAGATTCTTTTATGTCATTAGAAAGTTCATTTATCAAATACTTCTTTCCTTCAAAGGTTAATACTGGGTTACCAGAATCATTTGTGTTTACGCTCATTGATTTAACTTTTTATTAAATAACATAGAGTTATAATTTTTTTATCAATTGTTTTTCACATAATTCTTTATATATCCCTCTATTGTTGAGTAAATCAAAATGTTTCCCAATCTCAATAATTTCGCCCTTGTCGAAAACAACTATTTTATCTGCTTCTTGAGTTGTGGCTAGTCTATGAGCAATAACAATAACTGTTCTATTTTTCATCGCTCTATTAAGTCCTTCTTGAACTTCTGATTCTGATTCTGCATCTAATGCACTTGTAGCCTCATCCAAAAGAAGGATGGAAGGGTTCCCAAGTATTGCTCTTGCAATTGCTATCCTCTGGATCTGACCACCTGAGAGATTTGAACCTCTCTCATTTATCTGAGTTTCATATTTATTAGGAAGCTTTTGAATGAAGTGGTGAGCATTTGCTTTTTTTGCTGATTCTACAACTTCTTCTTTGGAAAAACTCCTTCCCATTCTTATCACATCAATAATTTTTCCTGAAAATAAAAAAGGCTGTTGTTGAACTAGTGCAACATTTTTTCTTATATCTTTTGTATTTAATAATTTTATATTTTTATCATCAATAAAAATGTCTCCATTATTTGGAGTTATAAATTTTAAAATCAGGGCCATCATTGTACTTTTACCAGCCCCTGAAGCTCCAACGAAAGCTGTTACTTCACCTTTTTTAATTTCTAAATTTATATTTTTAAGAACTTGAATATCTTTTTTGTATTCAAAATTAACTTTCTTGAATGTTATTTTGCCTTCTAAATTGGATAATCTTTTTAAATTTTCTTTATCGTTTTCAATAGGTTCTAGATTTATACTTTTTAATCTTTTTATAGATGCTTCTGCCTGCTTATAATCATTAAAATTTGTGCTTACATGGCTTATTGGATCAATAAGCATCAATATTGCAGCAAAAAAACTACTAAATTCTTCACTAGTTAAAAGGCCTAGGTTTATTCTTGCTGCTCCCAAACCTAATATTGCTAATATTCCAAATGCCTCTACGAAGCCAACAATTGGATGCTGAAACGCAAGTAATTTTAATGTTTTATATTTTGCTTTTTTATTTGCGCTTAATCTTTTATAAAATCTATTCTCAATCCAATTTTCGACAGCAAAAGCTCTAACAGTCGACATCCCATTTATGGATTCACCTATTAAACCTGCTAAGTTACTAGTTGATTCTTGACTTTTTTCAGATGCTAATAATACTCTTCTTCCAAAACTATTTACTGAGAAAATAATTAATGGAGCTAATACGAACGTTGATAAGGTGAGTGACCAATCTAAATAAAACATGTATATAATAACCGCGAATAATTGTAAGGTACATGGAATTGTATCCTGAGCAGTTTTATAAATTACTTCGCTTACTCTATCTGCATCTTCTGTAAGTCTATATGTGATGTCTCCTGCTGAAATCTTTTCTACAGATTTCATATCTATTTTTTGAATTTTGCTAAATAAATTTCCTCTCATTACCTCACTAATTTCTAGAGAAGGTTTTGCGATGAAAACATCTTGTCCAAACTGAGCAGTTTTTTGAATTAAAAATACTAATAAAGACTTAATTATTATGCTAGAAACTTTCGCAAGATTTCCAGATCCAATGGCTGGTATTAGGTTTCCTGCAAAATAGGCTAATAGAGGCCAGCAAGCTACATAAATAATCATGCATATAAAACCTTTTATAAACCTATTTGAATATGGTCTGATTGATGGTATTAATTTCAAGATATTATATATTTTATTCTTTATCCTACTTTATCAATATCTTTGGGTTTATAAAACAATGAAATTAGATCAATTCTTAAAATGGAAAAATTTAGCATCCTCTGGTGGAGAGGCAAAAATTCTCATTAAATCTGGTTCTGTAGAAGTTAATGGTGTAATTGAAACTAGAAGAGGAAGAAAATTAAATAAGGGAGATAAAGTTATGTTTCTAAAAAATGAATTTATTTTTGAATAGTTGGCCTATTAAGCTCAATTTATATTAATATGATTCTCTTGGAGTTAATATTTTGAGAAAATCCGTTATTGCTGGTAATTGGAAAATGCACATGACTTGTGCTGAAGCTAAGTCTTTTTTAGATGAGTTTATACCTCTAATAAAAAGCATAAGAGATGATCGAAAAATTGTTATTGCTCCACCTTTTACAGCCATTTCTACCTTTTCAAATCATTCTAATTTTGATTACCTAGATATTTCTAGTCAAAATATACACTGGGAAGATGAAGGAGCATTTACCGCTGAAATTTCTCCAAAAATGCTTCTTGAACATCGAGTCTCGTATGCAATAGTTGGTCATAGTGAACCAAGAAAATATTTTAGTGAAAGTGATGAACAAATTAATAAAAGAGCGGTCTTTGCTCAATCTAGTGGACTAACTCCAATAGTTTGCGTTGGAGAAACATTAGAACAAAGAGAGAGAGGAGAGGCAGATAGAGTTATTACTAGACAAGTTGAACAAGGATTGGAAAATACAGATCCCTCAAATCTAATAGTAGCCTATGAACCAATTTGGGCTATTGGGACAGGTAAAACTTGTGAGGCTAAAGACGCTAATAAGATATGTTCTTTGATTCGGAAATTAATAGGTTTTGATGATGTGATAATTCAATATGGAGGATCTGTCAAACCTAATAATATTGACGAAATTATGTCAATGAGTGATATAGATGGGGTATTAGTTGGAGGGGCTTCATTAGATCCAAAAAGTTTTGCAAGAATTGCAAATTATCAATAAAAAAGATCCTTGGCCAAAAGGTTGGGGACAAAAAACTTCAATTATGGGGGTTATTAATTTAACTCCTGATTCATTTAGTGATGGTGGAGAATTAAACTCTCCAGAAAAAGTTCTGGATCAAGTTAATGATTTTTTGCGTGATGGTGTAGATGTTATTGATCTTGGCGCCCAGAGTACGAGACCTGGGGCAAAAGAAGTTGGCTCTAGTGTAGAAATAAAAAGATTGATCCCACATCTGAAATTAATAAAATCTGAATATCCAGATGTTTTAATCTCTATTGATACTTTTAATTCTGAGGTGGCTTATGAAGCTTTATTAAATGGAGCTAATTGGATAAATGATGTCACGGGAGGAAGAAGGGATATGAAAATTTTGGATGTTGTTTCAAAATTCAAATGCCCATTTGTCATAACTCATAGTCGTGGAAATAGTCAAAATATGAATGAACTCTCTAATTACGATAATGTATTGAGTGATGTTAAGTACTCGCTTGATAATTTAATAAAAAATGCTTTAGATAAAAATATATCTGAAAGAAACATAATAGTGGACCCTGGGATTGGGTTTTCAAAGGATATTATTCAAAATTTGGAAATTTTGAGAAACTTGGATTTTTTTAAAAAAATGCATTTGCCAATTTTAATTGGTGCTTCAAGGAAAAGATTTATAGGAGAAATTTTGAATGAGAAAAATCCAAAAGAAAGGGATATAGGAACACTCGCAATAAGTTGTCTTTGTTCTCAATTTAATATTGATATTGTGAGAGTTCACAACGTTAAAATGAATTATCAAATACTAAAAGTAGCTGATAGAATTTTCAGAAAATAATAAACTTATTATTCTTTAACACCTTCGATTTTGTCCTCTACCTCTTGATATAGTTCTTTCAACTGTTCTATATTTTCATCTGAAGTTTCCCAATATCCCCTACCATTTACTTCTAGCAATGTTCCAACAATTCTTCTGAAACTATTAGGATTAAGATCCATTAATCTTTTCCTCATTTCTTCGTCATTTATAAATGTTTCGTTAGTTTCTTCATATACAAAATTATCAACTTGACCACTTGTCGCACTCCAGCCAAGAGTGTAATTAAGTCTGTTGGAAAGTTCTCTAACTCCTTCGTAACCAGATTTGAGCATACCTTCATACCACTTAGGATTTAAAAGTTTTGTTCTTGAGTCTAATCTGATAGTTTCTCCAAGTGTTCTTACTTGAGCATTAGAAGTGGTTGTGTCTGCTATGTAGCTACTTGGTTCTTTACCGTCATCTCTTAGTGTCTTGATCAATTTTGTTGGATCTGAATCAAAATAATGGCTTACATCAGTTAATGAAATCTCTGAGGAATCAAGGTTTTGAAATGTAACATCTGCTGTTTTCATTACTGACTCAAATACCTCTCTTTTTTGATTCATCTCACCTGGATTATCGGCATTAAAAGCGTATGTTTTGCGTGATAAATACATTTCTTGTAATTCATTTTCTTCCTCCCATGTTGAATTTTCTACGGCTAAATTAACATTTGAACTGTAACTTCCACTTGCATTAGAAAATACTCTTGCTGAAGCTTCTCTGATAGAGGTGCCTTCTTTTTCTGCTTGTTCCAGCGAATGTTTCCTTACAAAATTAGATTCCAATGGTTCATCAGCTTCAGCAGCTAATTTGACTGCTTGATCTATTAATGCCATTTGATTAATAAATAGATCTCTAAATACCCCTGAACAATTAACAACTACATCTATTCTTGGCCTACCTAATTCTTCTAATGGGATTAATTCTAGTTTGTTAATTCTTCCTACAGAATCTGGTTTTGGTTTCACTCCAACAAACCATAAGATTTGAGCAAGTGATTCTCCATAAGTTTTGATGTTATCAGTACCCCATAAAACACAAGCTATTGTTTCAGGCCAAGTCCCTTGCTCTTCCTTTTGTCTTTCAATTAATTTGTCAACAACAGACTTTGCTGCAGCTACTGCTGCCGTAGTTGGGATTGATTGAGGATCAAGTGCATGGATATTTTTGCCACTGGGCAAAACACTTGGATTTCTTATGGGATCTCCTCCTGGTCCAGGTAAAACATAATTTCCATCTAATGCTTTAATGAGGCTATCCATTTCTTTGTCTGCACAGACCTGTTCCAGACAGAAAAGTAAGTAATCAAATAATTTATTTAATTCCTTCTGATTGACTTCATTAAATCCATTTAATCTGCAGACCCTTAGCCAAGGGGTAGGTAGATTTAGACCAAAAACCTTAAGTAAATCGAAAAGTTTGGAAAGAAGTGATTTTTCTAAATAAACTCTGCCATCAACAATTTTTAAAGAGTTGACCATCGCAAAAATCGACTCTCTTGCTGTCTTAATGATTTTTTCATTTAACTCTACAAATTTAAGTTCGCCTTTATTATTACCATCATAAATTTGTTCAATAGTTAAGCCTATGGATTCTGCGAGTAATCCAGGAAGAGATCTTAATCCCTCTTGCTCTCTTTCTAAAGATGCGATATTTACAAGTGTTGCAACAGCTTCTTCTGCTGTTGGAGCTTCTCCAATAGTATGAAGACCGCAAGGTAATAATCTACTTTCAATTTCCATCAACTGTTTATAAACATTGCCAACAAATAAATCTCTCTCGTCTATTGAAAGCTCTTCTGCTTCTTTTGAAGGGAGCTCTACATCTTTGTCAAGATTACATTGTTTTGAAGTTTCAACTATTGCATTAACAATTTGAATACCTCTACTATTTTCTCTTAATTGTTGATAAGAACCTACTAGTTCACTTAGTTCTTTAAGTCCTTTGTAGAGTCCTGCATTTTCTGCTGGAGGAGTCAGATAACTAATAGTTGAAGCATAGCCTCTTCTCTTCGCAATTGTTGCTTCAGATGGATTATTCGCTGCATAGTAATACAAATTAGGTAATGATCCAATGAGAGAATCCGGATAGCAAGTTTCACTCATGCCCATCTGTTTCCCAGGCATAAATTCAAGTGAGCCGTGAGTTCCAAAATGAAGAACAGCATCAGCCCCCCAGATTTTTTCTACATACGTATAATAAGCGGCAAAACCATGATGAGGACTAGCACTTCTTGAATAGAGTAATCTCATGGGATCACCTTCATAACCGAATGTAGGTTGAACTCCTATAAAAACATTTCCAAAATGTTTTCCATAGATAAGTAGGTTTTGTCCGTCACTATTTAGGTTTCCAGGAGGTTTACCCCAATTCTCTTCAAGTCTTTGTGAATATGGTGTGAACTGTTCGTATTCTTTAACTGACATCTTATGAGCAATATTTAACTCTGGAGAACCATTCATGGCTTCAGGATTGTTAATTACTTTTTCCATTAATTCTTTTGAATTACTTGGAAGTTCATCTATTTGATATCCTTTCGATTTCATTTCAAGAAGTACTCTATAAATTGAACCAAAAACATTCAAGTATGCTGCTGTACCAACATTTCCTTTGTCTGGTGGAAAACTAAATACCGTAATAGCTAATTTTTTGTCCTTTCTTCGCTTAACCCTTAAGGTTGACCATTTTATTGCTCTTTCAGCTATTACATCAACTCTATCCTGTAGTGTATGAGCTTTGCCTGTAGCATCGTCACGACCTGAAAGAATAATAGGTTCAATAGCACCATCAAGCTCTGGAATTGCAATTTGAAGTGCTACCTGAACTGGGTGTAAACCAAGATCACTATCTTCCCATTCTTGCGTGGTTTGAAAGACTAATGGAAGTGCGACCATATAAGGTCTGTTTAGCTTTTTTAGGGCTTCAATGGCTTTAGGGTGATCTTGTCTTGCTGGTCCTCCTACGAGTGCAAATCCAGTCAGAGATACAACTCCATCTACTATAGGTTGATCTTTATTAATGGAATCATAGTAAAATTCATTAACCGGTTTAGAAAAATCAAGACCCCCACAAAAGATAGGAAGAACTCTCGCACCTCTATATTCCAGTTCTTGAATTACCGCAACATAATGTGCATCATCTCCTGTAACTATATGACTTCTTTGAAGCACTAAACCTATCGTTGGAGTCTTGTCATCTTTAGGATTTATATCTTTCCTATTGTTCTCCCAATTTTGATATTCTTTAAGATTTTCAAACATGCAAGGCGCAAGTGGATGCCAAATTCCTAGATCTGGGAATGTTTCAGGGTCTTGGATTTTAAATTCTTCTATTTGATCCTTCACGATCTCTGAAACTGCATACTTCTCAGAAATCATTAACAAGAAATTTTTTAAGTTCTCAGTAGTGCCACCTAACCAGTACTGAAAACTCAGAATAAATGTTCTAGCATCTTGAGCTTTTTCTACTGGAAGATATTTTAGTATTGAAGGTAGTGTATTTAATAACTTCAACATTGAATCCTGGAAGCTTGCTCCATCAGATTCTTTTTTCTTTTTTATTAAATCTCCAATAATACTTTTAGATTGACCAAGTTGGGCCATACTAAATGAACCTAACTTATTCAATCTCATTACCTCTGGCATGGAGGGAAAAATAATTGAGGCTTTAAGCTTATCTTTAAATGGAGATACTGCATCAACTACTTTTTGAGCAAGATCTTCGATAAAAATTAGGGAAGCAACAAATATATCTGCATTAGATATGTCTTCTTTAAAATCTTCAAAATTATTTTCATTTCTAAGTTCCTCAATAAGATATCCGCTAAGATCTATACCTATTGGTCCATTCATGTTATTTATTGACTTTGCAGCTTCCGTTAAGGAATTTTGGTATTGTGGCTCAAGGACAACATAAACTGCTTTTATAACAACTTTGTGTTTGTTATCCTCAACAGGAGATACTCTGCGGTTTGCTGAGCGGACCTGCGTAAACATTGATTTTCTTTAAGTATTTCTACCAGCCTACGAATGAAAAGACGTTATTGTGTGCAATATAAATAGCGTGTAACAACCTTTAAAAAAAATTTTTTTACAAAAATGATTGAAAATTCTCAAAAACCTATTCCAGTACTAGTATCCGGAGCTTTAGGCAGAATGGGTGGTGAAGTTGTAAATGCAGTATTAAATTCTAAAGATTGTGAACTTGTTGCAGCAATTGACATAAATGAAAAGAACAATGGCTCTAATATTTCTGAATTATTGAAGGTAAAAAATTGTGATGTTTTTGTTTCTAGCGATTTGGAAGGAACTTTATGTTCTGTTAGTCAAAATTATAGAAATGAAAACATCAAACCTGTTCTGGTTGATTTTACTCATCCTGATTCTGTATATGAAAATGCCAGATCAGCTATTGCATACGGTATTTCACCAGTGGTCGGAACTACAGGACTTTCTCCTTCGCAAATAGAAGATTTGTCTGTTTTTGCTCAGAAGGCATCCGTTGGCTGTGCAATAATTCCAAATTTTTCGGTAGGAATGGTTCTTCTTCAGCAGGCAGCATCAGTAGCTGCAAGGTTTTATGACAATATTGAATTAATTGAGATGCATCATAATCAAAAAGCTGATTCTCCTAGTGGGACTAGTATAAAAACTGCAGAAATGATTGAAGAATATCCAAAGATATTTAATCAAAGTTTAGTGAAAGAGTCTGAGTCATTGAAAGGTGTGCGTGGAGGTGTCAGAGATTCAGGAATTAATATACATTCTGTACGATTACCAGGATTATTAGCCCATCAGTTAGTAATTATGGGATCTCCGGGTGAAACTTACACTATTAAGCATGACACTATTGATCGAAAAGCATATATGCCAGGAGTTTTACAGGCTATAAAAAAAATAGGTAATTATGAAACTTTAGTTTACGGACTTGAAAAATTGATTTTTTAAAATGCTCATTCCAATTAATTCAAATCAAATTTCAAAACTTATTCCTGCGGTGGGTACCGGAAGTCAATTTAAGTACACTCTGGGTAATCCAAGAAAAATTCTTCAAAGAATAATAGTTTCTTCAATTGGTGGATTTATATCATTAATCATCAGTTCGACAGGAGATCAAACAAATAATTTCTGGTTATTGCTTTGTGTCGCTTTCTTTTTGTATATCATCTGGGGCCCAATTCTTGAATCAAGTAGAAAAAATTTGCAATTAAGAAAATATAAATTTTTTTCTATATTTGATGGTTATGTATCAGATATCTATAAAACAGAAAAGATTGAAAGTTCAAGAGAACAATCTAATAGGCAAGGTCGATTAGAAGTTATCGAAAACAAAAGGACTTGGTTAGTACTTGAATTAGAAGATGAAGATGGTTATTTGGAAAAATTAAGTTTCCCCATGGAAAATAAACATAGTCAAATTAGAGTGGGTTCGAGTATTAGATGTTTATTAACATCTGATAACCGTAATTTTGACAGAGATTTTTATTTGACCGATGCTTGGCTTCCAGAAATTAACTTATGGGTTGGTGAGTACCCCTATTTATTAAGACCAGCTTTTGAGGAAATTTGCTATATTTATATGAATAGATAGTTGATATTTATATTGTCTGATGAAAAATAAATTCAATTTTAAAATTGTTGGTTCTGGTCCCACAGGTTTATTCCTATCAATTGCACTTTCAAAATTTGATTGCAATATTTTTTTAATTGATTTATTAACAAAAGATAGATTAATTAATAAAGATAAGACTTATGCAATTACTCACTCAACAAGAAAAATCTTATCTAAATTCAGACTTTGGGAAAAATTAGAACCATTTTTATTTGGCTTTGATACCCTTTCAATTTCAGATAGCGTAACCTCTGCTTTGACCAACTTATCAACTTTTGACTTAGATGATGATATAAGATCTGCTGAAAATATTGGTTGGGTAGTTAAACATTCGGATCTTATGAACGTATTTTTTCAAGAGATTGATAATTATGAAAATATTTTTTTTATGACGCCAAATAAATTGTTACGTAAAAAAATATTATTTGATTATCAATTTCTTTCAACTGGAGCAAACTCACTTGATAAAAAATTGTTAGATTTTGTAGATATAAAAAAATGTTATAGCCAGTCTTGTTTAACTTTTAAAATTTCTCTTAGAGGTCATTCTGAAAAGCGCGCTTATGAAATTTTTAGAAAAGAGGGCCCACTTGCATTATTACCTTTAGAAAAAAATTTATATCAAGTAATTTGGACTTCCAGTACATTAAAGGCTATTGAAAGATTGAATTCTGATAAGAATTTTTTATTGGACAACTTATCAACTATCTTGCCGGGTGAATTTAAGTTGGATCAAATAATTGGTGAATTTAATATTTTTCCTGTTTCATTATCCTTAAATTTGCCAGTTTTAAATTTTAAAAAATTAGTTTTTGTAGGAGATGCATTTCATACATTTCATCCTGTTGGTGGTCAGGGCCTAAATAGTTGTTGGAGAGATGTTAATAC
Organism: Prochlorococcus sp. AG-449-J16; assembly: GCA_003209565.1. Lineage (GTDB taxonomy): Bacteria > Cyanobacteriota > Cyanobacteriia > PCC-6307 > Cyanobiaceae > Prochlorococcus_A. The sequence continues at coordinate 22,116 of QCQK01000008.1, forward strand.
TATTTATGATCTTTTTAATAAAAATACTATTATTACAAATATACAACTGAAATTATTTAAATTTAAGTATTTTTCAAGTAGGATTTTAGACATTATCGTTACTATTGTCATTACTGATTCATTGATATCAATTTTTACTAATAGAAACCTTCTTTTATTTCCAATAAGGAAATTTTCATTTTTACTTTTAAATAATTTTCTTTTTATAAGAAAATTAGTCCTAAATCAAATGACTAAATCTCTCGTTTATTCAAGGATTAAATAAAACTCATGAAAAATAATTTCTCTAGAGAATTGATAATTTATTTATTTAATGTAGTAGGCCTAGAGGAGTCTTCCATTGAACTTGGAATAAAATTGTCTATAAAAAATAACACTCCACTACCAATATTATTATGGAGTTATGGAATGCTAACTATTGAAGAACTGGATAAGTTATATTCATTTTTATTTCAAAAAATGGACCAATAATTCTGTTATAGTTAGTAAGTATTTTAATAAAGAGCAATTACAGTTTTAACTAGACGAAATCAGGTATCGAGAAAGTCTATTGAGAAGCTTGATTTATTATTATTAATGTTAGAAACTATTGACTTAAATGGTATACAGTCCCTTTATGCCTTATCAAATAGACTTAATTTAAATAATGTTTTGCCAAATAAAGTTACTATTTGGAAATTAAGAAATAATAATCCATTGAGAAAATCTTATGTTAGTAACAATATTAAACTTAACGAATTCGATGCTTTAATTAAAGTTACTGTTGAAATGTCTAAGTATTTATATCCTTACATCAGAGAGATACTGAAATCTAAAGAAGATCTTCAAGAGAATTCAGTTATTTGGGATGATTTTAATAAGAGATTTATTGAGTTAATTATAGAGAGATTCAATATAGATAGTATGAAAGTGAAAAAGCTTTTAAATCAAGCAGATAATGATGAATTTATTGTAAAGTCTTTGCTTACTTTATCGTTTTGCATTTCAAATCAGGGTTATCAAAAGTTGAAGAATTTTTTATACGATTTTTAATATGATGCAAAATAAAATATCATTTAGTCAATCTTCTGTTAGTCTTGAAATAATTGGATTGCCGGATTATTCCAATAATGAAAATAAAGATCAAATATCTATAATCTCTCAATGGAAATTAACCATAATTGATAAACCACTTATTGAAGGTAAGCTTGAGCATTTGGGGCCTATCATGAATGCTTTTTATACTTATTCAAATCTTTTAATAAAAAACGAAATACCATTATTTGAGTCTAAATTAATTGATATAAAAGCTGAGAATCTCCATATACATAATATTGTTCTCAAGAGCTCTAAACCAAATGTAAAGCCTTTAATTTTAAATATTGGTAATTCATTGCTTTCAGATACCATAAATTGTTTTGATCAGTTAAGTGAATCTCAAAAAGTAAGAATTAAAGAAACTTATGTACCTAATAACATTCCTAAATATTTAACATTTGGGATAAATAAAAAAGTTAAATTTTTCAATTTCTTTATTCCACCGTTTATTGCAATTTGCTCTTTAATTTTATTCTCCTCTTCTTTTATTTATTTTTACAATCCTTTTGAAAATATAGAAAAAAAAGAACTTATAAATCCAGAATAAATAGCCATTAGCATCTTAAATACAAACACGATACTATAGGTTTATTTCTTTCAAGAGTAATTTAAATTTATTTTTTAAGCTTTGATGTATGGCAGATTTAAACATCCCAAATTTGAATATAAAATCTGATAAATATATTTTTAAAAAAAAATTAAATTTAAGGAGAAAATCTAAAAAAAGGCTATTTACTGAAGCTTTCTTTTTGCTTATTTTGAGTGTTTTATTAGTTTATATAAATTATTTAATTCCTAATAAATATTTGCTTCTACAAAACTTGCCTACGACATTTACTAAATCTTTTTTATTAACAATTGATCTATTTACTTATCTCTACGAAATATTTTTAGTGATTTTTATTTTTGTCTCTACTTCTACTGCTCTGATACTAATAATAGGTTCTTTTTATAGGTTGTTTAGGGTCTTTAAAAGAAAGTCAAAACAAATTATTTATAAATAATTTCAAATAGGTTGCATTAGTCCACCACTTCCTGAATCTGAATCATCATCATCATTTTCTGTTTCTACTCCAAATAGTGCAAAAACACCAAGAGCAATGGATGATAGGATAATCGATAATGGCAAAATTGAAGTTTGTATCCCAGCGTCTATATATTCACCCATAAAATAAATAAATTTTTATAAACCTAACCGAAATCAAACTCTTTCGCGGATTTTAAATAATTATTTAATAATTTATTCTTTTTTAATAAGAAGTTCTTTATCGAAATTCTTTATTTCTCTTTCAAAAGAACCAAACCAAAAAATTAGTTGATCAATTTGATTTTGAATTTCAGTTACTCCTAAACCTCTTATTGTTATGATTGATGATTGTTCTCCTTCATCAAAATAAAATTTATTTTGAACACTACTTGCCAATGAATTTTTAAGAATTTTAAAAGTAGAATTTTTTAATTTAGTCTCTATCAAGATGTTTGGCTTTTTGAGTTTGATCTTATTAAAACCGCATTTTTTAGATAGTAATTTTAGTTTCATTATAGTAATTAAGGACTCAACAGGTTTGGGTAATGTTCCATATCTATTTAGCCAGTCTGTAGCTAATTCAGTTAACTCATCATCATTTGAACATTCAGTAGCAGATTTGTAAGCCTCAAGCTTCTCTTCCCTATTTGATATCCATGTTGCAGGTATAAATGCATTTATTGGGAGATCAATTTGCGTGTCGCTAACTTCTGGTATTTCTTGCCCGCTAATTTCTGAAATAGCCTCATGCAGCATTTCTATATATAAATCATATCCAATAGCATTAACCTTCCCACTTTGTTCTTCTCCTAATAAACTTCCGACACCTCTTATTTCCATATCTTTCATTGCAAGCTGGTATCCACTTCCTAGTTCAGAAAAGTCTTTAATCGCTTTCAATCTTTGTTTTGCAGCGTCATTAATTTTATTTATATTTGGATAAAATAACCAAGCATGTGCTTGTATACCACTTCTACCTACTCTCCCTCTAAGTTGATAAAGTTGTGAAAGTCCAAATTTGTGAGAATCTTCAATAATAATTGTATTTACTTTAGGGATGTCTAATCCACTTTCAATAATCGTTGTACATATCATTAGATCTACTTCTCCATTATTAAAAGCAATCATTGCATTTTCAAGATCTGTTTCGTTCATTTGCCCATGAGCAATAATAAATTTTAAGTTTGGAAACATATTTTTTAATTTGTTTACAGCTTGATCAATATCAGAAATTCTTGGAAGAACATAAAATATTTGGCCTCCCCTATCAAGTTCTTGATTAATTGCAGTTCTAATAATATCCATATCTATTTCAGATAAATATGTTTTTATTGATCTTCTTGATGGAGGAGGAGTGTTTAATAAGCTCATTTGTCTCAGTCCAGATAAGCTCATATAAAGAGTTCTTGGAATTGGAGTTGCCGAAAGAGTTAAAACGTCTATGTTAGTTTTGATTTTTTTTATTTTCTCCTTTTGTCTTACTCCAAATCTTTGTTCTTCATCAATAACAAGTAGTCCTAAATTTTTAATTTCAATTTCTTTTCCTAAAATTTGATGCGTTGCCACAACTAAATCAATTTTGTTGTTTTTTAATCCTGCATAGATTTCCTTTCTCTCATTAACTGTTTTGAATCTATTGAGTAATGAAACTTTTATTGGGTAAGGGGAAAATCTATTATTTATTGTTCTCCAATGTTGTTGAGCTAGGATTGTTGTTGGCGCCAGTAATATCACCTGTTTGCCTGATGTAATAGCCTTAAAAATGGCACGAACAGCTACTTCTGTTTTGCCAAACCCTACATCTCCACAAACCAACCTGTCCATTGGCTTATCGCTTTCCATATCAGACTTTATTTCTTTTACTGCAGTAATTTGATCTGGTGTTGGTTGATAAGGGAACGATTCCTCTAATTCGACTTGCCAAGGACCATCTTCTGGGTATATGTGCCCCTTTAATTTTTCTCTCTTTGCATAAAGTTTTAATATATCGACAGCAACCTTTTTGATTTGTTTCTTATTTTTATCTTTTATTCTTTCCCATTCTGTTCCTCCTAATTTATTTATTTTTGGGTTAATTTTTCCGCTTGATCTATATCTGTTAACACTACTAAGTTGATCCGCGGCAACACTTATCTTCCCATCTTGATACTGAATGACTAAATAATCTCTTGAATCTCCAGTTATATTTATTTTTTCTATTTTTAAAAATTTTCCTATTCCATGATTTTTGTGAACTATAAAATCACCTGGATTAATCTTATTAACATTTATATTTGAATTGACACTTCTTTTTTTTCTTCTTATGAAAACATTATTAAAAAGAGATTGTTGTGAATATAGTTCTTTATCTGTTAAGAGTACAACTTTCCATATGGGAAGATAAAAACCCTCGATTTCATAATTATTCTTATTCTTTATAATTAAAGGAGTTGAATGATTAATTGAATTAAATGCTGCATCAATATCATTAGGATTGTTTAAGAAGTTTGTATTACATTCGTGTTCAAAAAGTAAAGTCCTTGTTCTTAATGGCTGTGCTGATAATATCCATACTTTATCTTTATTTTTTATATTTTTATTTATATCGTTGGATAATTTCCCTATATTTTTAGAGTATGTATTTAATCTTTTATCATTTAATAAAAACCTATTTTCAAGATTGTCTTTAGATTCAAATTCATAGAATTTTATTAAATTAAAATTGCCCAGTGAATTTAATATTTCTTCAAACTTTAAATGCAAATTAGGTTTGGCCTCTAAATAAATGTCATTATTTTTAAGGTTTTCATTTAATTCATACGCACAATTATCAAAATTACTCTCTGAATCTAGATACCAATTATTTGCAAATTTCTTACAATCTTCTAATTCATCAATTACGAGAATTGTTTCCCTATCTATAAAATCTATTATATTTGAGGGTTCATTTTCAATTATTCCTAAATAACGATCAAGATTATTTTTATTTACATCTTCTGAATTAAAAATACTGTTCTTAGATAAATTATTTAACTTATCTTTTATCAGCAAATCAAATCCAGCCTGTATTATTTCAATATTATTGATACTTTCTAATGTTTTCTGTGTATAGGGATCATATTCTCTTATTTTCTCAATTACATTATCAAAAAATTCTAATCTTATAGGAAACTCATTATTGACAGGATAAATATCTATTATTTCCCCTCTCCTACTCCAGAATCCTTCTGTTGAAGTTACATTGTCCTTCGTATAACCCAGCAAGGTAAGTTTATTTGCTAATTCTTGAATCTCTATTTGAATCCCTTTTTGCAAATCTAACTTTTTTTCAATTAATAAGTTTTTATTTATTAGATGAGGTTGTAGTGATCTCTCAGTTGATATAACAATATTAAGTTCATTTTTCTCTTTATTTATTAATTTAGATAAAACAGTAAGTTGACTAAATTCAATCTCTTTGGATTTATTAATTGATGCGTATGGTAAATGTTCACTTGGAGGATAATATAAAACTGCTTTATCATTTATACTTTCAAAATAACCAATCCATTTGTAGGCAATTTCAACATTAGGACAAATTAATAATATATTTTTTTCTTCTTTTTTTGCGATGCTATCTAAGATGATTGATTTTGCATATCTACTTGAACCAACAATATTTAATTCATTATTTTTTGAAATTCTTTTTATTAATTCAGAAGTTATTTGTGAGTTCGAAATATAATTAACTAAAGTATTTAAACTCATTTATAGTTATCAATCTTGATTACAAATATCCGATACATTATATTAGATTTTATACTGATTGTGAATAATATTTGATGGATTCAGCTGCAATAAATTCTTTTATACCCACACTAGATCAAGTGGATAGTTGGTACGAAATTTTTACACTTTTACCAATATTAATTGCTCTAGAATTATTATTATCGGCAGATAATGCAGTCGCACTAGCTTCTCTTACTAAATCCCTCGACAGTTCAGAATTAAGATCAAGAGCCTTAAATATTGGCATAACAATATCTTTATTATTTAGGATTATTCTGATCATATTATCTAATGTTCTTCTAAAGTTTATTCTTATTAGAGTTTTTGCTGGGTTTTATTTAATATACTTATTCTTCTCAAATGTTTTTTTAAATTCAAATACAGAAAACATTGAAAATGGGACAAATAATAATAAAAATAATTTTAGGTTCTTAAGGGTTGTAGCGCTTCTTTCAATTACTGATTTTGCTTTTTCCATAGACAGTATCACTACAGCAGTAGCTATCAGTGATCAATACATATTAATTATATTTGGAGCAGTGATTGGAGTATTAGCCTTAAGATTTACATCGGGGATTTTTCTAAAACTCCTGGATATATTTTCTAGATTAGAAACAGCCGGTTACATAGCAATTTTAATAGTTGGGATTAAACTTTTACTAAATACGTTAATTAAAGAATCTATTCTTCCAGACTATTATTTTTATTTTTTGATTCTTTTTGCTTTCATTTGGGGATTCTCTAAAAAAGAATCTAAAACTTAATCTGAGAGATATTCACCAACTGATGGTTTTAGCTGTTGTATCAATTGTTTTTTGCTAGAAATGTTTTTGCCTTCAAGTTTTGCTTCTAACAAAATAATTGGTTCAGTTTTGGTTGAAATTATTATTCCTTCATTTTCTATTACAGCAAGAACAATACCAGGTCTTGAATAATTGCTCATGAAAAGGTATTTTTCATTTTTAATTTCATCAACACTCAAAACTTTGATTTTAAGTATTTTTAGGTTCTTACCTCTAAAAGTTATATTTGCTCGTGGGTATAATCCTTTTATTTTTTGAGAAATTTCAATTGCCTCATTACCCCAATCAACTCTAAAGTCAGATTTTTCAATCATTCTTGCATAAGTAATTTCTCTTCCAAGGGAATTTTGTTTTGTTAATTGAGAATTAGTTTTTTTATAAATATTTTCTTCGAGTAGTGATGTGGCATTTAAAAATAATTTTGCAGATAAAATACTAAGTTTTTCTGATAGTGTATTAAAATTATCGTCTTTACCAATTTTAATTTTTTCTTCCAATAATAAGTCGCCAGTATCTAGTCCCTCATCCATTTTCATAATTCCTACACCAGTAAATTCATCGCCATTTATTAGTGACCATTGGATTGGGGCTGCACCACGCCATCTTGGAAGTAATGAAGCATGTGCGTTCCAACATCCAAATTTTGGGATTTCCAATATCTCTTTAGGTAATATTTTCCCGTAAGCTATAACAATAAATAAATCACAAGATAGTGATTTAAGTTCACTTATAAAATGTATATTGTCCCTGATTTTTGCTGGAGTATAAATTTTTATAGATTCTTGCTCGGCATAGCTTTTAACAGGTGAGGATATTAATTTATTTCCCCTTGATCTTTTCTTATCGGGTTGGCTAACTACTCCAATTACCTCGTGCTTAGATTTAATAAAAATATCAAGGCTCGCAATTGAATATTCAGGTGTTCCCCAGAATATAATTCTCACGCGTCACCAGTTATTGATAATTCATCTACCCATATATGTGGAGAAATTCCACTTGTTGTTACTTCTTGGTTTGATTCAATATTTACTATATTCTTCAAAAGATATTTGATATCCCCTGCTACAGTTGCAGATTCTATTGAGATTTTTTTACCATTTTTATAGAGCCATCCATCAAATGGAAGAGAGAATGAACCTTGACTTGCTCTGACACCTGCATGGATTGCATTTAATTCTTCAATATAAACAAATTCTCCCTCATAAGTAGAGTGATCTAATGATGTTTTTAGATCTGTGTTTTCCTCTGATTTCTCAACTACAATCCAATCAGGAGATACTGAGACTTTTGATCCTAGTCCAGCGTGTCCTGTGGGGATTGTTTTAAATATTCTTGCAGTTGATTCAGAATGTATAAAATTTTCAAGTCTCCCTTTGTTAATTAAACATAGTCTTTTGGTAGGAGTTCCTTCCCCATCAAATGGTGATGAAGAAATATTCTTTTCGTGAAGACCATCATCATAAATATTAAGTGCTTCTGTAGAAAGTTTCTCTCCAATAGAATCTTTATTAGATAAGCTAACTCCATCTAAAATGCTTCTAGCATTAAACATTGAACTAAAGGCATTAATGATCGTTAAAAAAGACTCTGGGGAAAAACATATTAAATATTTATCAGTTTGAATAGAAGAATAATTTAAATGAGAAATTGTTTTATTAGAAGCGTCTTTGATACACGACTCTATATCTATATCTTCAACTCCATATCCAAGTTTTACAGAACCCGAGCTACGAGGTTTCTTATTTTTCTCTTCTGCTCTTGCATATAAATAAAGTGCAGCTTGACTTTTGGTATAACTCCGAAAGGCACCATCACTATTTGCATAAACTCTCTCATAAAAACTCTCAGATAGACCATTATAGGGAACAGATTTTATGGATTCATGGCTTTCTAATAGTTTTACTTCCGCTTGTCTTAAAAGAGTAAGTAATTTTTTTATTCCAACAGGATTTCTTTTTTTTGAGTTCTTAACTTCAATAGGATCCTTGGCTAGTGGTGAGAATTCTATTATTTCATTCTTATTGCCAAAATCTGATGCAATATTTGCTTGATTTAGAGCTTTTTTAATGCCAGATTCACTGATATCACTAGTTGTTGTAATACCAACTAAATTAGATTCGTTCCAAACTCTTATAGTTAAAATTTGCTTTTGTGATGCCTTAAGTTGTTTAGCCTCACCTTTATCTACTTGCACAGAATAATCATTAGAAAAGCTTGCACCATAATCCCATTTTTTAAGATTTAGGGAATCTGCAGCTTCAGAGATTTGAATAGTTATTTCTTTTGAATTCATATCCTATCTTCCGCCAACAGTGATTGAATCAACCTTAATATGTGGTTGGCCAACAGTTACGTTGACACTTCCACTGATAGAGCCACAAAATCCAGGAGCTAATTCGAGGTCATTTCCGCACATTGATATTTTTGGCATAACTTCTTTAGCCTCACCAATCAAAGTTGCTCCTTTTACTGGATTAGTTAATTTTCCATTTTTAATAATATATCCTTCTTCTACTGCAAAATTAAATTGTCCTGTAGCACCTACACTGCCACCGCCCATTGATTTGCAGTAAAGACCATCACTAATACTATTGATTAAATCCTCTTTCGAGTGATCACCTTTAGCTATATAAGTATTTCTCATTCGAGAAGCTGCAGCAAAGGAATAATTTTGTCTTCTTCCGCTTCCTGTTCTTTTATGGCCGGTTCTTAATTCACCTGCCCTATCGGATATGAATTTTTTTAAAATTCCATCTTTTATAAGAACTGATTTTTCGGGTTCCATACCTTCATCATCTACTGATAATGAACCAAAGGATCCTTCTGATATGCCCTCGTCTATTGCTGTTACAGATTCATGTGCAATTTTTTCATTCAATTTATTCTCAAATGGTGTTGTTCCTCTCTCTATTTGAGTAGTTTCAAGTAAATGACCACAGGCTTCATGGAATATAACGCCACCAAATTTATTAGCTAATACAACAGGCATTTGTCCTGCATCAACATAATCTGCATACAACATGACCATTGAACTTTCAAAAACGTCATTAGCTGCTTTTTCGTGATCCCATAATCTGAATTCATTAGGCATTCCTGACGATCCAAATCTTCTACTTCCATTAGATCTATACTGGGCATCACTTGCAATTACGTTGAGTCCAACTGTTTGATGCAATCTAATATCTGAGACATAGGTTCCGTCACTGGAGGCTATAATTACTTCTTGAAGATTTCTTGAGTAACTTCCTTTTCTAGTTATTATTTTATTATTTTTTTTTAATGACTTTGTGCTGACTAGTAGTTTTTCACTTATCTCATGAATAGATGGGACTTCATTAATCCATTCTTTCTTGGGTAAACTATAGTCCCTATGTTTATTTAAACCGTTAAATACTTCTCTTTTGTTGTCTGTTATGTCCAACATCTCAATAGCCTGAGATACCGATCTCATCAAGCCATCCTTTGTTAAATCATTTGTACTTACAAATCCATCCTTTTTCCCCTTGAAGATTCTAATGCCAGCACCCCTTCCAAATGATGGACTTACACTTGTAATAAAATCTTCTTCAGCTAAAACGCTTGAGTTGTCAGTATTCTCTATGAATATTTCTACAAAGTCGGCACCGAGTCCAATGCCGTAGAAAATAATTTCTTCTAATAAATCTTTATTGCAACTACCAAAAACGATTTCATTTGATTTGATTTGTGACGAAAGCATATGATTCTATAAATCTTCCTTGTATTAAAGATTATCTAATCGAAGGTTGGAAATCTTTGCTATCAAGTGGTTTTAATAAGTATAGTCTTAATAACTGGTAACCGTTTGATAAATATTTAGGTAATTTTTTAAAAGTTTTAGATACTTTATTTCCATCACTGTTTGCAATATCGGAAAGAACCTTATTATTCTCTACTATTTTATCTAATCTTCCATAAAAAGATTTATCATAAACGTCCATAACTACAGGGAAAACTCTTGCTGCAGTCTCATTTGTTTTATTAATAACAAACTGGTCGTAATCTCTGGCATCTAAACCTAAAGAACTGTAGAAATCTTTTTTAATACCTAAATCCCTTGCATACATAGTTGCAAATACAGCTAATAAAAAGAACCTAGACCATAACTTGGATGTTAATGGAAGATTATTTAGAAAATATCTAAATCTATGGAAGTAGTCAAATAATGGGTGTGTAAAGGTAGAGCCGCCAATGGTAATTTTTTGGCTTAAAGATTTAACAGTACGTGGCTGTGCTTTCATTAATGCGTCAAAGAAATCCCCATGTCTATTTTCATCTTGACACCAATTTTCAAAGTAATTAAATAGTGGAAAAATTTTGCTATCAGGGTTCTTTTCGAGATGCCTATAAATTGCTATGTATCTCCAATAACCTATTTTTTCGGATAAATAAGTAGCGTAAAAAATACTTCTTGGAGGGAAATAAGTGTAATCTTTATTGGCTGTTAAAAAACCTAAATCTAACTGAAGTCCAAAGTCACTCATTGATTTATTTAAAAAACCTGCATGTCTTGCTTCATCTCTGGCCATATGAGCAAAACATTCAGCAAGTAAAGGGTTTTTGACTTTAATTCTCTTACTAAGTTCCTTATAAAGTAAAAAACCTGAGAATTCTGAAGTACAACTTCCCTCGAGAAAATCAACAAAAAGCTCTCTTGTCTCAGGATCTAATTTTTCTGCAGCGCCTTCAAATTCACTATTTCTTACAAAATGATGTCTATTGTAATCTTTTCTAAATTCCTCACATATAGCTTCCAATTCCTCCTCGTTTATTGATAAATCCATATTTTCCATGGCCTCAAAGTCTGTTGTATAGAATCTTGGGGACAAAATTGTTTCTTTTGCTGGTATCTTTCCATTATTAATATCTTTTTTATTTTTTGATTCAACAGTTGATTGAGCCATTTTTTATTAGGTTTATTAATACTATTATTTACTATGATTTGTATTTTCGAGGGAAAAGTTAACTTGGTGTTATTGTTTTTCTAATTAACTCCTATTAACTTTTGCCCATTCAATCTTTGAAGTACTCTTGAAATAATTAATTTTAGGGTTATTCTTTTTTCGTCAATTAGAAAAGATTCAATAATACTTGGTTTTTGATTAGGTTTTGATAAAGAAATACTTTTTAATGAACTAATGTCATCCTTCTCAAAGGATAACCAAAAGTTACATGTATCTTTAATTTCACAATTTATTACCCAACATTTATCTCCGGCAATAGGTCTATTTGTGTTAGTGAGGTTAATATTGTTTATTTCTAATCCTCTTTGATTAATTTCCTCAGTAAGTGAGGGAATTAGGTGTATGTTAATAAATTCTTGGAAAGGCTTTTTTTCTATTGGGAGTTCTTTTTTGGGTTTTGTTACAGGTTTTTCGGGAGTATTAATTTCATTTTTTATAGCAACGTTTGCGTTTGTAGCAGAATCATCATTATTTATATTAATATTGATAACTTTTTCTGATTGAGGTCCTTTTATTTCCTCAGAGTTTGATTTAGTAGTGTTGTCAGATATTTCTTTATTTACTTCATTATTTTTTTCTAAATTTTCTTCCATAAAAAAAAACTATTTATACCATTATAAATTATAAAAACATTTTTTAATTAATTTATTTTTCTACCAATCATTATCAGTATTATCCCAGTCATCTTTAATATCTTGATTTGAATAACGTTGATCTTTTTTTAAATTATTATCATTCATATTTTTGACTACTCTGTAATTAACAGAAATTGTTGGTTGAGTTTCTCTAATATCCCTTTGTGGCGGCATCTCAACGTTTGGTTCCATTTCTTCCTCATTATCATTAGATACAAAATCATCTTCCACATTTTCGAAAGTTTTTTTTCTGAAACTAGTACTAGTAATTGTTGTATTCAATAAAGTACTTACAAATAAACCAGAAAAAAACGAAATACTGATTAACTTACCTATACTTACTTCTCGAAGAGTCCATTTAAAGTATCTAAATGAAGCCTTTTGCTTATTATTTGTAAATAATAAAGTTTGTATAATTATTATTAAAAAAAGGTTTAATAATAAAAACTTTTTCTTAAAAATCATTCTAAAAATCTAACTTCATTTTTATTTGTGTTAAATCTTTCATAATTTATTTTCAAAATTAATTTAAGTTAACTCTAAATCAACTTGATATTTAAGGATATCCACTTTTATAATTTTAACTTCAATTTCATCTCCAGCCTTATATGATTTCTTAGATTTTCTTCCAATTAATATATTTTGTCTTGATCTATATTCAAACCAATCATTGTTTAGAGTGCTCACGTGGACAAGACCTTCAACATTTAGTTCAGATATTTCTACAAAAAAACCATAACTTTGCACTGACAAGATATATCCACTATAAATATTGCCTAATAGTTTTTCTGCCTTTCTTACTTTTTTTATGCTTATCATATTAGATTTATATTGATTTACTTTGTGCTTATATTCGTTAAGTTTATTTATTACAAAATGATTAAATAAAGTATCCAAACTCTTTGAAATTGAAGAATTAAATATTTCCCAATTTACTAAATTGAAAGAATTGCTCCCCGCTATATTTATTTCATTCATATTATTTTTCTTTGTTTTCTTACCATTTATTATCAAATTAAAAATGGAGTATTGGTTCATAAGATTTGTGAAGTCATATCCAGGCATTGTCCAGGGAGAAAAAAATAGTTTGTATGGATAGTCATTATCTGCATTTTTAGAAATAAGGCTTACCTCGTTTTCTTTAAATTCATTAATTAAGACTTTATGTAAGATTCTTTTTTTATTATCATCGCCGCATAACTTAAGTAGTTGGCTAAATGATATATTGCCATCTTCATTTAGCTCTATATCATTTTCGACAAATTCTGAGTATTTAATTATTTCATTTGCATTAATATTATCTATTCCCCTAGGGAGGTATCCTGCACTTTTTAAGCCATATTGATTTGAATGTTTAAACCATATTAAATTCGCTTCATCTAATATTGGGGAAAGGTATGTTTGACAATCTTCTTTTTTTAATGGTTCTAAATATCCTTTTGAATATTCAGTTGGATTGTGAATAAAAAATTCATCTAATGACTCTATTTTATTTAGTGGCGCAGGAATTTCTAATTTAAATTCTAAGAGATGTCTTTGTCTGAATGAGTTTGAAATTTCCAGAATTTTATCTAAATCCTCGATATATTTCTTTATAGGTTTTAACAATAGTGAGGTTATTCTAGTTTTACTTTTTCTAGATAGAAGTGCTTCAGTATGATCACTCCCAACAATAAAGGAGCATTTTACTAAAGTAAGATGAAATGACCATTCAGTTATTTCATTATTGCTATTTAATTGCAGGCAGAGACTTATCGCTTCATTTTTATCGCCTATTTTAAATTCAGAAGAATTTCTTACTGTTTCACTGAGGTAGTTTTGCCAATTGTTCAATAATGGAAATGATTCAAATCCTTCAAAGAATTTTTCTAAGGATTTTTTACTACTTAGTTCTACTCTTTCTGCAATATTATTTGTATGCAACCATAATTTAGTGCTTTTATCCTTCATTTGCTCAACTTGAATCATTGGAAGCAATGGAGAATTATTAGATTTCCAACTTTTGAATATATAAGAATTTTTATCAGATAAGTCTATTCTTTCCCTTTTTTCTATCTTCTTAGATTCAATAAGATTTTCGTTGCCTAAATTTATTAGATTGCTTTTGGATAAAACAAAATCTGTATCTAATTCCTCATTAGAATCTAGTTGAAGTTCTTGAAGTACATGACCTAATCCTTCATCTTGAGCTATGGGAAATCTATCAATTTTTACTTTAACAATATTCTTAATGTCTGGTTTGTAAGTGTATTTCTTATCCTCTTTTGGGAGTTTTATTTTAGAAAGAATCCTATCATCTATAGGAATTGCATATACACTATCGTTTATTATTTCAACCTTAGAAAGAAGAATTTTATTTGATCTCTCAAGAATACAATCCACTATTCCTTCAGGTGACCTTCTTCTATAACCTTCTTTTATTATTCTTACTAAAACTTTATCACCATTCCACGCATAATTAAGTAAATTTTCTTTGATATAAATATCTTCGTTGTTTTTTTCCCTTACCGCAAAACAATAACCTTTGCTGCTACACCTTATTTTGGCGACAATATGATTTGAATCTTTTGTGCAAGTATATTCATTATTTTCATTTTTATTTATTATTTCAAGTTTTTCAAGAGCTGCTAAAGCGATATCTAACTTATCTTTATCGGATTTTCTTGTTATTTTTAATGTTCTGCATAATTTTTTATATTCTAAACCTTCTGAATGATTTAAATTATCAATTATTGAAGATGATGTAAACATGATCTAAATGAAATTATAAATTAATTTAGGGGTATACACTTCATTATTACACCTTATTATCCAGGCTTAAAGCTAATTATTTTCTTTCTCTTCTTTTTCTTCTTTTTCGATAGTGAAAGAGTTGATAAAAAGCCTTATACCAATGATAAAAAATGTAATGGAGGCTATCGACTTAAGAACCACTTCAGGTACAAAACTTGAAATAGAACCTCCTGTCAAAGCTCCTAGTAAACTTGCAAAAACAAGTGCTGAAGAAGATCCAAGAAAAACTGCTAATGGTTTATTTGAAGTGCCGCTTATAGTTAAAGTAGCTAGTTGAGTTTTGTCACCTAATTCAGCTATGAAAACGGTTAGAAATGTTGATAGTAATAAACTTAAAACCATTTATAAATAATTTTTGAAAGTTTCATAAGCTAAAAATATACTTATTATTATCATTAATAAACCAGTAAATAAAGCAAATTTGCTAGGAGATATTTTTTTTGATACCCATTTACCTATAAGAACTCCTACTACGCTAGAACTTATTAATGCTAGAGAACTTCCAAGAAAAACAATTATTGGCATGCCTGATTCAGCAGAAAGCATTAATGTGGCTATCTGAGTTTTGTCGCCAAGTTCAGCAATAAAAATTGTTGTAAAAGTCGTTATAAATATTGAAAAAAAACTTTTTTCTAAATTGTTTTCTTTTTTTTCTAATTTACTATTCATTTTCCTGAAATAGCAATTTTAAAAGTTTTCATCTCTTTACTTTGGTATCCATAATTTGATGAAATATGTTGTTTGCAGCAATCTATTAAAAATTTATCACCAGATTTCAAATATCCTTTAAATCCTGCTGAAAATTCACTTACCCGGCAAAAATGTGGTCTTGTTTCATAAATTAAGCATTTTTTATTTTCTCTGTCCAGATTTTTACACCAACCGTCTTTAGCCGTCATTGAATTTATCAAAGCGATATCTTCTTTGTTAAGTTTGTCAGCCAAATCGCTTCTTTCGTTCAAGTCGAATTTACAACAAGCTCCGCAATTTTCTATACATGTCCATGATTTCATAATTTAATTCAATCTTGTAACGTATCAGTACAGTTTCGACATTTATTTGTAAAAATAGTATCACAAAACATATTCATTAATCATGGCAACACTTATTCCTTTGGCTGTAGTTGCGTTAGCAGGCCCAGCAATAATTGCTCTTGTATTTTACCGTAAATAAAAGAAATTCTTTTTGTGACGTATCTGGAGGGTGTTTATTGGGATTTAGATGGTACCATCGCAAATACTGAATTAGAGGCTCATTTACCTGCTTTTAATAATGCTTTCAATGACCTTGGTATTAATTGGAATTGGGATACTAATAAATACATAAAACTTTTGAAAATAAATGGCGGCAAAAATAGGATTGCTTATTATGCTAAATCTAATAATGAAGATTTCTCAGAAAATCTAATTCTCAAAATTCATGAAACAAAACAGTTTCATTATTTAGAGATTATTAAAAAAAATTGCGTTAATTTCAAAACGGGTGTTTTTAGATTAATAAATGAATTACATAGAAAAAAAGTAAGACAATTTATTGTTACTTCAAGTTCAAGAAATCAAGTTAATCTACTTGTTGATTATCTTTTTAATGGCTTTAACCCTTTTGAGTTCATCATTTCAAGTGAAGACGTTGAATTAAAGAAACCAAATCCATTACCATATTTAAAGGCGATCCAATTAAGTGGTATAAACAAAAACAACTCAATTGTTTTTGAAGACTCCAATCCAGGATTGAAATCTTCCTTGGCAGCTAACCTGCCTACAATTTTTGTTCCCTCAAATATCCCAATTGTTCTCGAGAAAAATATTAAATTAGATTGTATTTTAGACAGTCTTGGTGATGAGAATAATGTGGCAAATGTAATTAGAGGACCTAAACTAAAAAAATCATATGTTGACTACAGCTTTCTATGTGATTATTTAGTGTCTTTTAGTAATGCAAAAAACTAATTTTTCAAGAATTACCTACCAGTTAAATAATTTATTTTTTGGTTTTCTAAGTGATACTTGGAGGACAAAATCGATAGGTCTAATTTCTGTTTTGACAGGTTATTTTTTGTTCGCAAATTTTCTTACAAAATTTATATCTGAAGGTAAAAATGAATTGATTATGGTCCCAATAATTATTGTATTTATTGAAATTATTATAAGAATTAAACCTTCCTCTAACTCAAAATTTTATTATATGTGGACCATAGTTGATAAATTAAGAATAGGTGCAATTTATGCCATCATACTTGAGGCATTTAAATTAGGGTCTTAAGAGCTATTCTTCTTCTTCTTCTTCAATAGGATAAACAAATCCTTGGGCTTTTCCAGTTAAAACTGATTTACCTAAAGATATAGCTTTTTGAGCTGCTATTGCTGCTTTCCCTTTCCATACAGCGTGCCTTTGGTTCCTTTTGCTCTTTGATTTTTTCTTCTTTGGTACAGCCATTCTGTTTCTTTATTTCCTTATATTAATATAACCCTTAACTGGTTATCTCCAAAACTTTTGAGTATATTTTGTTTAAATACGTCAATTTTTTAAATAAGCATATATGCTTTATTAATCACTTATAAAGATTAGTGTTTAGATCAAAATTCTCATATTCAAATTCTAAATCAAGTTATTCGGATCTTTTAGAAGATATAGAGACGGGAAAAATAGAATCAATATTTTTCTATCCGAGACAGAGAGAAATTGATGTTTTGTATAAAAATGGAGATAAATTTAAAATACCTATCCTTTACAACGATCAATTAATCCTTGAAAAGGCTACTGAAAATAAAGTGGATCTCACTATAAATAATAGTAGAAAAGAAGCTTCAGCTGCTAATTCGTTCGCTTCAATAAGTCTTTTCCTGATTTTTATATTAGCTGTAGTTTTAATCTTGAGGAGTACCTCAAAATTGGCATCCAGAGCCTTTGGTTTTACTAAAAATCAAGCTAAATTTGTAACTATTGATGATGTAGAAACGAGATTCGATGATGTAGCTGGTGTTCCTGAAGCAGCTGAAGAATTAAAAGAGGTAATAACCTTTTTGAAAGAACCAAAGAAATTGGAAAATCTTGGAGCAAAAGTTCCTAAGGGAGTTCTTTTAATTGGTCCACCAGGAACAGGCAAAACATTATTGGCTAAAGCAATTGCCGGTGAATCTGGAGTTCCTTTTCTCTCAATATCGGCATCAGAGTTTGTAGAACTTTTTGTTGGTGTTGGTGCAAGCCGGGTGAGGGATCTATTCTCTAAGGCGAAGGAAAAATCTCCTTGTATTATATTTATCGATGAAATTGATTCTATTGGTAGGCAAAGGGGTTCTGGGATCGGAGGTGGAAATGATGAAAGAGAACAAACCCTTAACCAGCTGCTAACTGAATTAGATGGATTTGCTGATAATTCAGGGATTATTGTTTTAGCAGCAACAAATAGACCAGATATTTTGGATGCAGCATTATTAAGACCAGGAAGATTTGATAGAAAAATTGAAGTAATGCTTCCTGATTTAGATGGAAGAAAAAAAATTCTTTCAGTTCACTCACTTTCAAAACCACTTTCAAGCGAAGTTGACTTAGGATATTGGGCTTCTAGAACAGTTGGATTTTCAGGGGCAGATCTTGCAAATTTGATGAACGAGAGTGCTATTCACTGTGCACGAGATGAATCTAAATTAATCAGTGATCTTCATATAGAAAATGCTCTTGATAAGATTACCATTGGCCTGAGAAGTTCATTAATAACTTCTCCAAATATGAAGAAAATTATCGCTTATAACGAAGTAGGCAGAGCTATTGTTTCTGCTGTGAGAAATGGAATTGAATCAGTAGATAAGATTACAATTCTACCTAGATCTGGATCTATAGGAGGATATACAAAAATATGCCCTGACGAAGATGTAATTTCTAGTGGATTGATTTCAAAAAGATTATTATTTTCAAAAATTGAAATTGCTCTAGCTGGAAGAGCAGCAGAAACGATAGTTTTTGGTGAAAGTGAAATTACACAATGCTCCTTAAATGATATCTCTTATGCGACAAATATTGTAAGGGAAATGGTTACCAAATATGGATTTTCAATTATTGGTCCTATTTCAATGGATTCAGATAATAATGAAATGTATTTAGGAGATGGATTATTTAGAAGAAAGCCTCTCATAGCAGAAAATACTAGTTCTAGAATAGATAATGAAATTATAAATATTTCTAAAATTTCATTAAATAATTCAATAAAAATATTGAAAAAAAATAGAGCCTTACTTGATAAATTAGTTGATATACTTTTAAATCAAGAAACTATAGATAAAAAAGTTTTTAAATTAATAACTTCTAAATTGTTGAAAGTTTGATTTAATTGCTTTAAATTAAAAAAAAATATTTTCTTGATAATTAAAAACAATACAACGAATTTATTTGTTACACTTTCATTCTTACTTATTCTTCCATTTGTGCAAAAACAATGGTTTAATTTGTATTCATTCAATATTAATAATATTTCCTTTTATTCATTTCTTTACTATTTGAGCGGTGCAATATGTCCATCTTTAGTGTGTTTAAACTCTTTAAAAAATTATACATTCTATAATTTTAATAAGAATAAAATCCATAGTAAAAAAATAATTAAAGGAAAAAAATTATTATTCTTAGTAGCAATAAATTTAATATTTCTCTCTTACTTTATAACTGATTATTTATATATAAATTTTAATCTTATATTTAATTTATTTTTTGAAGGAATTAATGTACCTAAACATAATCTTCTACAGTTAAGTTTTTTCATATTTTTGATATCAATTTGTTTAATTTTTAAGAAATCTAGGTTTCTGTTAAAAAAAATAATATTGGTAAACTTTATTTTGATTTCTCTCTATCTTTGGCATCTTCAAATTAATAATATTAGTGTTGATGATCAGTTCCATATTTATAGATATTTTGGATTAAATGACTTAAATTTAATTAATCTTTTTATCTTAGTCTTCATAGAAATTTCTTTTTATACGTGGTCCTTCATGTCATATAAAACTAATTTAAGCGATTGGATAGTGCCCAAACCCCAAAAAGGGGATATAATCCCCATTTTGAATATATTTATTTTTTATTTTTTTATAATTATTTATTACTTAATACTTACTTAAATGTTTCAAATCCTTTTATAGCGCAGAAAAATATTCCTTACTACCTTTGGGATCCTCTAACATTGTTTTCTCCCCAGGGGTCCAGTTTGCTGGACATACTTCATCTGGGTTTGCCGCAACGTATTGATAACCTTGGAGAATCCTTAGTGTTTCATCAACATTTCTACCTACAGGAGCTTTGTTAACAGTCGTATGCATAACTACTCCTTCGGGATTGATAAGAAATAAACCTCTATCGGCCTCTCCATCATCATTAAGGACATTGTACGCTTGGCAAATTTCTCTTTTTAAGTCAGAAACTAAAGGATAGTTAATATCTCCAATTCCACCTTCATTCCTTGGGGTTTGTATCCAAGCCAAATGACAGTGTTTGCTATCAACTGATACACCAAGTATTTCCGTATTAAGTGATGAAAAATCTTGGTATCTATCACTAAATGCAGTGATTTCAGTAGGACATACAAATGTAAAATCTAGTGGGTAAAAAAATAAAACAACCCATTTACCTCTTAGACCTGAAAGTGTAATCTCCTTAAACTCTTGATCATATACTGCTGTAGCACTAAAGTCTGGTGCTTCTTGGCCAACTCTTAAGCTCATGAATAAATTTGTCCTTATTTGTATTATGTATGGTCTGAATGACCGTAACTAGTATTATAATTTTATAAATAATGAATTAGCAAGTTTTTTTTTAATTCAATGAAATGGCATTATTCCTTTACTAGAAAATTCACAATTTTGAATCATAATAAACTTTTAAAAAATCTCAAAAAGGAGTTAATTAAATATCCTATTAACAGGATTGACAATAAAAATTCGAATTGAAAGAAATTTTATTTAATTTAAGATTCATTTAAATTCAACTCCCTATAATTAGAATTAATCTTTTTAATATTTTTAATAATGGCTAAATATATTGAAAGACTAAAGGATAAAGTTAAAATAAAAAAATTTGATTCTAATCAGCCAATTGGAGCTTGGATTTTCGTTATAATATTGAACATAGTTGGATTTGCAGGATATTTTTACTTAAAAGTAAATCATATACAACTAGGTAGTTAATAAATTATCTTATTTCCTTTTTAATTGAGCGACAAAAATTTTTTAGTCTTTCATTTCTCGTTAAGTCAGGTAAAGTCCAAATTGATTCCGTCTCAGGTAATGGATCTTTGCTCCATTCTTTGAATTCTTCCATTATCGAAGCGTTATTTAATTTTGATGTATACTTTTTTCGTTTTTTTAAATATATTCTTATCACAGTAAGATTTTCCTTAATATATTCCCTCATAATAATGCTTACTCTTATATTAATTTATCATCTAGCAAGTTCTGCTTTAAAGAATAAGATTAATTAGACATTTTGAACTGCTTGAAAAAGCCCAAACGAATAACCCCCTATTAGAATCCAGCCAAGTACACTTGAAATTATTGTAGATCTTCTATTGTGTCTCCTTAAAGCTGATTCAATCATTTCATTAACTTCATCTCTATTAAGGTATTCTTTCTTGGAGTTTTGTTTCATTTTTTTCCTTTTACAATAAACGAATTTATAAGAAAGTGAGCTAAAGATTTTTACTTATCAGTAAGAGTTTTATTTTTTAGGATTTTTTTAAATATTAATTATATTTATCAATAAATATATTGTGCAATTTTAAAAGAAAATTTTAAATTATAAGATAAGGTATAGGAATTGAAGAATAATAGGTTTTTTTATCCAAACAATGAATATTAATGATAAATCTGTTTTAGATATGCTTAATAAACTTATTGCTATTAACAGGCTAAATAAAACTCAAATTCTTCAAATGGTTCATTTAGTTTCAATATCAAATGATTTCAATGATTTAAAGGATAATTTGAAATGGGAAAGTTCTAAATCATTTCATCAAAATATTCAATAATTAAACTCGTTGTTTATTTATGAATTTTCTAAATTTACATAAAAGATAAATAATAGTTTAATTAATTAAGAGTTTTAATAGTAATTTATATAAGCTATTCAAATAAATTTTTGATAATAATTTTCTTATAAGAAACTTGTTCTTGATTACTATATATAAATGCTGTTTTCTTATCCTTGCTAAATGATTTAATTAGTATTGTAGAAGTGATTATTATTATTAGTATGATTAGTAAGTCTCCAACAGTAATCCCTCTCTCCTTAAGATTCATAATAAAAAAACTTATATTTTGTTTAAATATAGCCTTTTTTATTTGATAAACTAATATTTTTAACAAACGTGCTAAAAATATATATTAAGGAAATATAAAAAGAATATAAAAATATTGAGACTATAACCTTTTGAGTCATATAAAAAAAATAGATTAATTACATATATGGAAGTCAAAAAAAAAACTAGTAGTTCTAACACTCTTGATTTTTTCTCAAAAGAAATGATTATCACAAAAAAATCACTAAATGAAAATCAACTCAAACTTGCTTATCAAAAACGTTTAATCTCAGATTTAGATTATAAGCATAAGGAATGGTCTAAATCTATTAACAGTAAATTTTAAAAGCTTTCGTTGATTATATTTAAAAGTTTATTTCTTTTATTTGTATTTTTCTCTTCCCAATGAAGTTTTACTTCATCATTAATGATAGGTTTTGCTTCATAAGCTAGATACCAAAGAATAAACCCGACAGGAAATATTAAAATATGCATAACAAAATTAGTTGACTTAAATCAAATATAGTGCAACACTTGTAATGTGCAAGTGTGACACTAATTTTTTTTATTATGCCCTCTCAGAGGAAAAGAATTGGTTATTTACCAAGTGAAGAAGTTCATGAAATTATTGAAAAATTATGCACAGCTAATGAATTTAGTCAGTCAAAAGTCACAGGTTTATTAGTCGAAGAAGCGTTGAGGTCTCGAGGTGTATTAAATGAATCTTTTGGTCAAAAAGAAGTTGATAACGGGAATTTAATCAATTTTGCTTTTGATCCAGATATATTCTCCGAAAAAAATAAAGTTCTCCTTAATGAGGAAGATTATGCAGTTAATAAAGAAGTATTATCTGATGATATAAAAATGATGCATGAATTTATTGAGTTTAAATATTTTAAGAGAGTAATGAAGCAAAATAACAATATTTTGAATAAATAGTGTCACACTTTTTATATTTATATAAGATTGCTTTTTAAAGGAATTTAGAAATTAAGCAATAAAAAAATTTATTACTATTTCTAATCAAGTTCTTAAAGAGGGATCCAAAACAAATTGAGTCCTTAAAAATTCAGCGGACTAAATCCTCGTGGAGATATGAACCTTAGCCCGCTATAAAAAAATAGCAATAAAAAAAAATAAATACAATAAGTTTGTTAGTTTACTTTTGATTTAAAATTGGGATATAAAATCTAAATACAAATGGCAGTAAGTGAATTAAATGAATACACGCAAGATCAAATATGTGATCTTCTCGAAAATCTTCATCAAATTGAAAAACTTAAAAATAAAGATATAAGAATTTTGCTCGATAAGATAGTGAGAAAATATGGAGGAAAAGTAGTCAATAAATGAAACGTTTATTAATATCACTATTAGCTTTTCTTACTTTACCAAATCTTGTTAATAGCTCTCATTTGTATAATCAAAAAAAGCTTGTAGTCACCTCAGAAAGTACTAAGGAATCTATCGAGTTAGCAAAATACCTTAAAGATAATGGTGTAGTTAAATATTCAGCATATTGGTGTCCTAATTGCCTTAATCAAAGTGAACTATTTGGTAAGCAAGCTTATAGGGAACTTAATGTAGTTGAATGTGCAAGAGATGGCATAAATAGTCAAACTCAATTATGCATGGAAAAAAAAATTAAAGGGTTTCCGACATGGGAAATAAATGGAAAACTTATTTTAGGTGTACTGTCAATAAAAGAGTTATCAAAGCTTACAGGATTTAAGAATTAAGGAACAAGTAAGAAGATTAATTGTTAGAAATTAAAGTTTATTCCTGAGGACCTTTCTCACAACCTATAACTGGATAATTAATTACTGTTTTTGATATTATCCAATACTGATAGCAACTATTCCAATACCAACTAAAGCTCTGGATCTCTTGCTTGAGATGAGATTTTTCATTGAGTATTTATAGTTGTTACACACTAGAGATTATTACGTGGATATTTTGTTTTTAAGAGATAAATAACATTTAAACCTAAATTTATAATTTTTTAAAAATACTTTTTAAATATAAGATATCTTGAAAATCCTTAATCAATCAATTCTTATATTTCCTTCTCTCAGTATTCTTGGTTTGTATTTGACAGTCTTTTTATAATTAAAATAAGATTATTCTTCTTTTATGAAAGATAAAGAATTTAATGTAACTCAAGGAATGGCATTGCTACTTTTGAAGCCATTAAATTTGCCTGCTAACTACGTCCTTAATCTCATAATTTATATAACTAATCCCAGCAACAATATTGGTTACTAAGAGCCTTCCTAAACTGGTTTGGTTTTCCTCCAATCTTGAGCGATTAACTTTTCCCTTTCATCTCTAGCTTTATCAACTTTAATTTCTTCTCTGGTTGTCATAAGAGGTGGATTTTTTTCCTAAAACTCTAAGGATTATTCCAGAGTCAAAAAACAAATATTCAAAAAAGTTATCTTTTTTTTTTTTGAAAATCTTTTTACCTTTGACGATTCGAATTTATTAGCCAAAAATCTTCTGTCAATCTTAATTATTTTATGTTTTTTCAATTGGAGCCATTGTTAATCCTTTGCTGAAGAGTTGCTCATGATATAGCTCTGCCTGTTCAAGATTCCCTCTCCATACTTCCGCTGATCCTGTTTTGTCGACTTTGATGGTTAGATCCCATGCCCTTTTTTCATTCATGCTTGGAATTACTGTTAGAAGAGAATTTGCGACATTTTGAAAAGTATTAAAACTATCATCAAGAACTATAACCCTTGCTTCTGGATATTTTGCTTTAGAGTTCTTTCGATCTAAGACTTTACTGAATGAATTAAACATTATTGTCTGTAATAGTTTAAGTCAATGAAAAATTCCGCTTAATTTCTTCAATTGAAAAGTAATTAAAATGTCTCGAGCGTGACTTGAACACGCGACCTGCGGGCTATGAATCCGCCGCTCTAACCAGCTGAGCTACCGAGACATGAAATTATTGTAAGACATTGATTGTACTTAATTACGATTTTTGAAAATTAATTTGTTTGTTGGCCTCATATATAGCAATTCCGCATGCTACAGAAAGGTTTAGACTCCTAACACCTTTTTGATCATTGTTTTCAGTCTGTAAATTCGGCATAAAAATTGATATTAAAAAGTCGCTTTTATCAATAATGGAATCTGGCAATCCTGAATCTTCTCTCCCAAATAGCAAAATATCATCTTGTTTAAATTTAAAATCATTCAAATATAATCCATTTTTTTTACTAAAAGAAATTATTCTTTTTTTTGCTTTTGAATCCAAAAATTTATCAAAATTCTCATACTTATTTATAGGAACTAGAGGCCAGTAGTCTAATCCTGCTCTTTTTAAATATTTATCTTCTAGTTTAAAACCCAGGGGCTCTATAAGATTTAAGGGTATATTAAATGCAGCACATGATCTGGCAATATTACCAGTATTTTGCGGGATTCTAGGTTCAAAAAGAGCGACTTCCAAATTTAAGTAGGTATTTCAATGCTTATTTCATCTATTTTGATTGCTCTGCCATTTATTGCCAGCCAATTATCTTTTGCTATTTTGGTTATTCTCTTTTGAAGCTCGCCGATTCTTTCAATATAAGTATTACCAATTTTATATTCAGAGACCAGACTCCAACCTACTTGTTCTCCAACAATAAATGTTATGTTTTTTCTTTTCATTAAGAGACTAATAAGTGAATTCATTTTTGTTGACCATTCATTTTGTTCCTTTCCAATAATTTCCATAACGAATCCGCCAATCGAATCTATTAAAAGTGGACCTTCTTCTTTCCTTAGTGTATTTAATATATCTGTCGTTTCTATTAATTTCCAATCTTTTGGCCTTCTTTTTCGATGTGAATTAATTTTATCTTGCCATTCTTTATCATTTACATTGTTTTTAGATAAAGCGACATACGATAATTTTTTTATACCTTTTGCAAGATGCTCTGCGAATTCACTTTTGCCACTCTTTGTTCCCCCCGTAATAAAAACTATATGAGATGAATAATCACTAATGTTTAAATCTTTGGTATTCATAAATTCTCTATTATTTAGAGAAATACCACCATGTTGCTAAAGGAATAATTGTTGCAGCAACTAACAAACCAATAACTATGTAAGTAGCAGTTGAACTCTCAGTATCTTTTGATCTCATAGTGTTAAAATTTGGATCAACTACAGGGTTATCAATGGATGAAGGCTGACTTTTTTCGTAATTTATAACAGTTTTCTGTTGAGTAATACCAAAATATTTATTTAAACTACTAATTTCGCTTGCGTACGTAATTGAGGGGATAATAATAAAAATTAAGCCAGTAAAAATAAGCGAAAGTATATATTTATTGATGTTTAGGTTCATTTTTAAAAGTTTTGATTAATTATATATTAAAAACAATATGTTTGAGTAATTTTAAATGTACTAAACAATATAATGTTTGCATAATTTAATTAGAAATAACATATTTAAAATATGGGATTCAATGGGAAATCATTAATATTAGTCGGTGCTATACTTTTTATTTTTCAGATAGCAAATTTCATTTCAATAGAAACTATCACTCCTGAACTTGAAAGAGCACAAGTGTTAGCTGCAATAGCTTCACTAATTATTATTTTGATAGGTTTTTTATTTAAACAATTCGAACCATTAGCTGGTGAGAAAGCTGCTTTAAAAGGAGAAAATAAGTTTCTCTTTGATAAAAACATGCCGGACGAAGTTATTGATGAACTTGCATGGGGTTCTGAAGCGATATTAACTTCTACAGCAGCAGCAGCAATATTAATCCACAATGATGGAATTAATATATTGAGGAGGGGAATTACTTCAAGTAATGATTTTAAACCTGGGGAAACTTGTCTGAGATCTATAAAAGATATGAAATTAATATCATTGGCAAACACTAAATTTTATCCAGGAAGAGATGAATTTTTTGATTTTTGTGCAGAAATTCCATCTGTTTTAGTTGTCCCTATAAATAATAAGGCTTTTATATTGATAGGAGGCTGGAGTGCTAAGTGTTTTACGAAGTCTGATGAAAAATGGATTGATAACTGGTCCAAAAAAATTAATAATATTTTTTCAAAAAATAAAATTTAAAAATAAATTATTGATTTAACTCTTTTATCTTTTGCTTTAAAACTTACTGATTCAGTATTTAGATTATAGTAAGCATTTTCTGAATTTATTTCGTATTTATTTTCGCTATTTTCACCCTTTAATATGTACTTTACTGGATTAAAGAATTCAATTATGTTATCTAAACCCAATTTGGCTTTCCCAGAATTTAAAATGATATTTTCATTCTCAAATCTTATATTTCCCTCTAATAGATAATTAGTCTCTTCTATATTCCAAATGAAATTATCAGCATATAAAATATCCTCATCTTTTCTAAGAGTTTTTAATTTAACATTCCCTTTCAATTTTAGGATTCTATTGTTGTCTGATAATGTAGATTCTTCTGAACTAATAATATATTTAGTTTCTTCACCATTGAATATATTTATGATAGGTTTTTGTGATTTAAATTTTAGTTCAATATTGTCATAACTTGAATTTGGACTGGTAATAGAATATATTTTTTCTCCCTTTTTAGAGAAAATATTCATATCTAAACTTTCTATTTTTTGTATTACTTTATTTTCTTCAATGACATTTGGAGCACATCCAAAAATAAGAAAGAGTAAGAAAATAAAAAATCTATGAAATTTGCTCAACCTAGCAATTAATACAAATTTGTATTTAAATGATAATCAGCCATGGATGTTAATAAAAGAGAAAGATAATTTAACTAAGGTTAAAGAAATTATTTACAACGTATTAGAAAGTACCCGAATAATAGGATTATTATTACTACCTTTATTGCCAGAATTATCTTCAAA
>QCQK01000009.1 GCA_003209565.1 Prochlorococcus sp. AG-449-J16
AGTTTAGATCTAATGTTTAAAAATGTAGAAATAGAAATGGGATAATTCTAAAAAAAATTCGTTAGGATGTCTAAAATAATTAGTTGTTTAATTAAATCATGATCAATTCATTAAACAAATTATTGCCAGTTGGCAAAAAGCTCAAAAAATATTTGCCTTTTTTTATTGGATTTAAATTACTTACTTTTACTGGCTTTCTTACTTATTTAATGAATCGATAATTGATATTACATTAACAATAAAGTTTAACTAAATTAACATCTAGTGAAAAAAGAAGAACGAACTAAAAAATTTAAGTCCATGTCAAGTATGCAAAGACAAGAATTGATATTAAAGAAGATGAAAGAGAGAGGAATAGAGGTGGGAAGTGGAATTCCTAATAAAAAATACGATAGCAAAGAGGTTTATGAATTAATTCATATTGCTAGTTGTTTGCCAGAATTAAGAGAGGGAAAAAAAAATATTTAACTTTCTTCAATTAAGCAATTTATTTTGGTTCCCTCAATGCCGCAATAATTAATCCACCTATAAATCCGAGATTTATAAGTACCGCTCTTTGATGGAAAGGGAAGACATGAAAAATTATTGTTGTTGGAATAATAAAAAGTAATAAAAATACTGAACCGATTTTTTGATTTTCTCCAAATATAAAAAATCCGGAACCCAAGATTAGACATATAATCGCACCTACAAGAAGAATAGATGAAATTTGATCAGGAATACCTTTTGAAGAAATATATTCAACTGTTTTTGAAAAATTATTTATTTTACCTGGTATGGCTGAGATAAATAATGCAGTGATTGATAATCTTGAAAAAAAATCTAAAAAAGATTTGATCCTTTTATTTTTAAAAATAGACTTTTGCATAATTTAATTATAAGAAAAATAATTTTTTAGATAAATATTTAATGAGTTAGTAAAACTTTTGGGGTTTTCTTATAATAAGCATTGTCTTAATTAATAGTTTTTTTAATTAATGAGAATCTTCATAAGAAAATTAAGAACTATTTTTGAATTTTAATTTGATGTAATAATATATTTAATTCGCGTTAAAAATGTTTAAAAATTTACTTTTAACTTTTTTTTTAATTTTTAGTTCTTTCATAGCTATTTATCCTTCAAAAAAAGAAAATACTAATTTAATTGATTATTGCTATTCATTTGAAAAAATAATTTCTAGAAATTTATTAGAAAAAAATAAAAATGTTTCTCAGGGTATAAGAATTTTGCAAATGATATTACTTTGTTTGGTTCTAACAAAACTAAAGGAGCTTTAGTTAATAAAATAATTAATCAATATAAAACTTCCCAGAAATCTTATATTTTAAATTTAATTCCTAACCAATTTTATTGTTTGGCAGGGTATTGGATTGAGGAGGTAAAGCCAGGAACATTACCATCTATTTTCTATGAGAAAAGCAAACAAAAAATTAATCAATATAAAAATACTAAAAAAGAAGTCGATGAATTTATCAAAGATATAAATTCGGAATTTAATTCTATAAAAAAAGAAATTAACGAATTCTTTTAAAAATTAAACTCCTTTTTCTTGAACGAATGATTTATTAATCTGACTTTCTTGTGCCTCCATAGGAATATTTATAATGTTTTGAAATAATATGCCAACATTCTTTACAACAAAAAAGCCAGTTCTTATGAATTATGGATTTAACCCTATAATGAACTTTATCTGGCTTATGACATAAATCACATCTTTTCATTTATTTTTAATTTTGCTAAAGAAATTTTAAATATATAGTAATTTGCTTCAATAAAATTCACGAATAAATTTTATTCTTGTCATTATAGTGATGCACTCCACATCTTCTGAGGCAAAGCAGTGGTCATGTAGAGTGCGAATCTTTTAAATTGATTCTTCATATATTTTTCAATTTTAAATATCCAAAATTTTGAATCTGGATTTCTTCATTTTTGTAGATATTTTTTAAAAATTCTATTATGTTTTTAGATCAGTAATTAAATCACTATATTTTTAAACCTAAACTTTAAAATGAAACTCACAGTTATCATTTTGTCGAGATTAATATTAATATATTGATTTTTAATACTATGAACATTTACTTATTCTGGATACTATTTCTATCTCTATGGGCAATAGTTCCTTTAATGATTATTAAAGGAAGAACTGAAGAATCGCCTAAAGCTAAGACATCACCAGAAATTAAATCAAAGAGAAAAGGTTGGTTTAATTAAATATCCTGTTTGTTTACTGAATAATTAATTGCAGGATACATTTTATAGTTTTATTCATAATATAAATTAATTTAGTAATTTATTAATATTAAAATTTAGTTTAAAAGTAAGAAATCTTTATCTGCACAAAGTGAAAACTATAGAGAAAATATATCTTTTTTTAGTTGTCCTTGGAGGAAGAGCGAAATCGGCCAATGTAGAATTACACGACGTTAGATGGGTTGTAGGCTCCAAAATTGAGGATACATATGATCTATTAAGAAGTGAATGGTTTGGAATCTCTGAAGGATTACATATTGACAGCTATAAAAAAATAAAGTGCGTAGATGGGTATAAGATAAATCTAAAAAATATAGAAAATAAGAAATTAAAAAATGAGAATTTTCTGAATGAGAAAATAACTAAAAAGAATTTATGGTTTGTCAATATTGGAGGCTATGATCCAAGTTCTATGCAAGAAATACATGAATTTGGTTTAGTTGTGGCTTCAAGTAAATTAGAGGCAAAAAACATAGCAAAATCTAAATGGCTTCTGGGATGCGAAAAAAAACATAAAGATGATATTGCGTCTCTAAAAAGATTAATTGGTTGCGATGATTGTCAAATTATCAAAAAGATAGGTAATTGGGAATTAGAATTAACTCAAGGAAATAATTTAATTGAAGAAAATAATAATCCTGATTGGTATGGTTTTAAAAGAATAGATAAGATTTAAAAAAATTTCTATTACTTTTAACCTAAATATTATAATGCAAACTTTTTGAACAAATTAAATAGTTTAATTGTTTAAATCAAGGATTATATAGAACTTGATTTTCTTAAGAAATAAAATCCACCCCCTAGAGAAATTAATACTGGAAACCATGCAGCAAAAATTGGAGGAAGTAATCCTTTAACTCCAAAAGAACTGCACAAAAATGAAATTACATAATAAACTAATATAAGAATTATACTCAATCCAAATCCCTGACTTTTTGAAGATCGTAAATTAGATTTACATCCCAAAATACTTCCTATTAATCCAAAAACTAAACACGCACAAGGTAAAGTAAATTTTTCCTGAATTCGTACTTGAATTTTTCTAATCTCTTTAAGATTACCTATCTTTTTATATATTTTCTCAGCTTCTAAAGCTTCTTTTAAAGACATATCACTTGCATCTTTTGGGACTTTTGCGAGATCTAATGGCCCTTCGACAAAAGGATATGAATATTTTTTGAACTTAATGTTTGTTGTTTGTCCTATAGAGTCAGTTGAAACAATACTTCCATCTTTAAATATCCAAGAAGAATTATCTTTATCGAAAATGGCACTGTTTGCAGTAAGAATTTGTTTTAAATTTTCTCTGGAAAAGTCTAAAACTGTAACTTCTTTCATAATATTGTTTTCAAACCGAGAAGCATAGAAAATATGTGTCAGGTACGTATTTACTTTCGTGGGCTTATTAGTTGTAGGATCTATTCTTGATCCTTTTCTAGAAAAAATAATGTTATTTTTACTTTTCTCTTGATTAAAAGAAGTACCTATTCCTGATCTTAGAGTTGATTCTGCAAGCTTATTACTAATCGGAACTAAATTATCATTGAAATAAAAAGTTAATCCAGTCATGAAAATTGAAACTGCAATAGCTGGAGTTATAATTCTGGATGTTTTAATTCCTAATGACCTTAAAGCTAATAATTCAGAATTTGCTGATAGTTTTCCATAAGATAATAGTGTGGACAATAATACAGCCATCGGAAATGATAAGACTAAAAAGCTAGGAAGGCTATAAATTAAAGCCTGTAAAGCTTGTAATACAGGTAAGCCATATTCAACTATTTTTCTTATAAGATCGAACATTACCCCAACGGATAATGAAATAACAGTAAAAGCAGAAATGGCAAATATCATAGGAGGTAATATTTGCCCTAATAACCATCTGTCTATTAAAGGTATTGAAAACCACGGATTAATTATTTTTCTGATGTTTGTTTTTATTAATGATTGATTTAAAAATTTCAAAAGTATTTTATTTAATTTGAACTATCTTTTTTTGTATTATAAAATATCAATGATTTAGAAACCAATATACAATATTTGATTATGAAAAATTTATTTATTGTTAAGTTTCCAAAAATAAATAAAAAAAAGAATTTACTTATACTTGCAATTAATCAAAATATTTGATTTCTTAGAGAAAAGAGTAAATTAATGAACAGTAAACCTTTATTAAAAGAGTGTAAGTGCATACATTGCAAACAAAAGTTAGATCAAATTAACAGTTCTAGACTATATTGGGAAAAATTAATTTTCAGTAAAAATTTAGCTTAGTTTTACTAAAATCATGCAAAAATAAACTAATATTTACTAGCAAACTTTTAAAATCTATATTTAAAAAAATTAAAAACCATTATAAATACCATCTTAAATCTAATGTTAAATTATGAACTACTTAGCCTTTTGATTTTTTTTGTAGATTCTATTTTCTCTATTTAAGAGAAAAAGGATGACAAAAATACAAGAAGGAATGAGAATGAAATCTAAAGACATTAATATTATTTAATCTATTATCTATCTAGCAATAAAATAGAATATCGACAGTTTTTTTCCTTAAAGTTTTTAATACAAGCGAAGAGATAATCTAATTTCTTTTAGGGTTTTATAACTTCGTAAAAAATTAAAAGAGCTTGCAAGTATCCCACCGGCAAGCTCATGACGACATAGTTAATTCAGATTTACTGACTTAACCAGCTAAGCACTTCCTAAATGCTATTTTTATTCTACTAAGTAAAATTACTTACTGTGAGTATAAATGCTTATTTTTAATGATTGATAGCTAATTTGATAAAAAATAATTTTTTTTAAAAAATGTGACTTGTGAATTTTTAAACAGAAATGTCATATATTGACCCATAACATAAATGCTCTGAGGAAAATCATTGAAGAATTTGGTTTACATAAGTTAATATTTATGTTACTTTAATTAACAATTATTATCTTTTTAATGACAAAATCAGGAGTTACTACAGAATCAGGTGGAAGACAGAATATGTTCCCATCAGAAACTAGACCTTATATTGATGAAACTGTGTCTTACGATGGATATCCTCAAAATGCAGAAAAAGTTA
Organism: Prochlorococcus sp. AG-449-J16; assembly: GCA_003209565.1. Taxonomy (GTDB): domain Bacteria; phylum Cyanobacteriota; class Cyanobacteriia; order PCC-6307; family Cyanobiaceae; genus Prochlorococcus_A. The sequence goes on from QCQK01000009.1 coordinate 5,326, forward strand.
ATGGTAGATGGGCTATGGTTGGATTCGTTGCACTACTAGGTGCTTATGTAACAACAGGACAAATAATTCCAGGAATTTTTTAGTACCTAAATAACTGTTTTTTTAAACTTTTTGTTTAACTTATATTATTGAATCTTCTAAACCAAAAATTTAAATTTTCATTTTAAATTTGAAAATAAGAAAAACCAAATAAAAGTTATGGCATTCAAGCTAAATATTATTCCTAGAAATATATAAGCAAATTTTTTGCCAATAAATGCTGTCTCTGGTTCAAGCTTTACTCTCATTAAATCCTCTAATGATCTCGATAAAGATAGCATCATTTAAAGAATAAATTTAAGTTTTAAACGAGAAAAATAATCTAATTAATATTTCTTTTTAAAAAGTTTTTTAAATTAATCTTTTTTCTTCTTCATCTCTTAATGAGGAAAATTATTTATTCGATATTGTTGCTAATAAACTTTCCTAGTTTGTTTTGTTTCCGCGAATATAGATTATAAAATTAATCAAAAAAGCTTCGAATTTAATTTTAGATATGAGATATTATTTTAAGCTGATTTTTAGCATACTTTTTTGTTGCAAACAGGATTAATAAAATCTTAATTAATCAAGACAATTTATTATCAGAAAAATGTCATTAAAAAAAGCCTAATTTAATTTAAAATTAGACTTTTTATGAAAACTAAAAAATAAATATTAGATGAAACCAGGAATGATTTGACCTGTAGTTAAATATGCTCCAACAAGAGCAACAAAACCTAACATCGCGAATCTGCCGTTAAGCTTCTCAGCTACGATTTTTTCTTTTTCAACTATTTTTGGTTCGTTATTTTTCATTAGAACCAACCTGGGATGATCTGACCTGTTGTTACATATGCACCAACTGCTGCAACGAAACCTAACATTGCCGCCCAACCATTAAAACGTTCTGCTTCTGGAGTCATTTTTATTTGTGTAATTTGTAAATAAATATAACATAATTATTTAGTTATGTAAAGAAAATTAAGGATTATTCCTCTCTTTGTCAGGAAAATTTAAAAACTGCTACATAATTGTGTCGAAATATACCTTATCGATGTTTTTATTTTTGTTCTTATTTTTTAAATTTGAAAAAAAAAAATAAGCTTTTCATCTTATTTTTTTTGAGGCATATCCTCATTTAGAGGTAATTTAAATTAATATATTGCAAGAGTCAGCTAGTAGGGATACAGGCTGACTCTTCTTTTGAGAATTTTTAGTTTTTGACTTAAAGTAGTTTTTAGAATTCAAATAATTGCTATTAATAAATTAGATATATATGAATTTATGTCATTCGAGACCTATTACATCCATTTAATTTTTGGAAGAATTCCTTCTTTAATGAATTCTGATTTAATACTTTATATCTTGCCTGCTCTTACAATTTCAATATTATTCTTTAGCCTTAAAATAATGTTTTTCAAGACTCCTAAATTGAGAAAGGTTAAATAATCAAGGATTTAAGAATTATTATTTTTACTGAAGCGCCCAATTTTTTTTAATTTTGGATAATAGACTTTTTTTTTCGGCAACTCAAAGAAATAGAGACTGCATTGGAGATGTACTATCTCGAATTATAAAAAAAGGTTCAATATTGGAAATCGGGAGTGGAAGTGGTGAACATGGAGTGTTTTTTCAAAAACGATTTCCTGGAATAATTTGGCAAACAAGTGACCCAGAGTTTGTGCATAGAAAAAGTATAAGTTCATGGATTGAGTATGAAAACCTAACTAAGAAAATGCCCCAGCCTCTTGAGATTGATGTAGAAAAAATTCCTTGGAAAATTCCATTGATATTAGCTAATTCTTTGCAAGGAATAGTCTCTATAAATATGATTCATGTAGCCAAGTGGCATTGTACTGTAGCACTCTTTAGAGAGTCAGGAAAATTACTCAGTAAGGGACAATTTTTGATTTTGTATGGGCCATTTAAAATTTGTAATAAGCATACAAGTGAAAGTAATTATTTTTTCGATAATTCATTAAAAATGCAAAATGATCTTTGGGGTATTAAAAATCTTGAAGAAGTTTGTGATGAGAGTAAGAAAAATGGTTTTTCTCAAGAGGATATTATTAGCATGCCTGCAAATAATTTTTCAATAATTTATAGAAAAGTTTCTTGATAAGTTAGATACAAATATCAATGAGTTATTAATATTCATAATATTAGATGATCAACCTGATAGTTTTTTGCTCCATTCTTTGTGCTTTTGATCTAAATCTGAAATTTTTTCGCCTAAACTCAACTGTCTTTCTAATAATTCGACTTTTGAAAGTGTTATTTTTTCCGAATAAAATTTAATAGGTTGCTTACCATGTAAATTGTCACCACTCATAGAACTATTTTAATTAGGTATTTTCTAAGATGAAAAATTTATTATTGCAAATTCTTTTATATTCTTTTCAGATTTGCGTAAATTAATGTGATAAATCATTAATGTTTATTATTTTTTAATCCACCATTTTGTATGAAGATTGCCATATATATCTTCCTCTCTTGATATCTGACTTAACAGCAACGCAATTGCAAGAAATATTCCATAGAGCTTTGTGTATTGGATCAGGATTAAAAAGATATGCTTTTTTAAAGGCTTTTTTAATTAAGACAGTTGCTTTTTTTGCATGATAATGAGGGATGGTTGGACATACATGATGAACGACATGGCTAGAACCTATATTATGGTGAAGAAAATTAAGGACTTTACCGTAAGGCCTGTCTATAGATAGAAATGCACCTTTCATAAAGGAAAATTCCGTATTTGAAAGATGAGGTACATCAGAATCTGTATGATGAAGCCATGTATAAACTACTAGCCAACAATTAACAACTAATAAAGGACCAAAATACAGAGCAATTACTGGAAATATTCCACAATTGAGAACCAAATAAATAATGCCTAATAATGTCAAACCTACACCAATATCTGATATCCAAACCTTCGTGGCCCATATTGATGGCCATAATGCTTTAGAAAATGGTTTAGTTGGCCAAAAATGATTTGAAGTTCCATATCTAACACCTCCTGTACTTCCCGTAAGTAAATAAGCAGGCCAGCCAAATATAAGATGTAAAACAAGTTGAAGAATTCCGTAATTTTTCTTGCCTAAGGAATTTGAAAAATGTAATTCTTTTTCTCCGCCAACTTTTTCTGTAACTCCATTCCCTTTAATGACTAAAGGGACGTGAGTTTCTCCATTAGTTATGTTATTTGTGAATCGATGATGAACTGCATGCGAACGCTGCCAAGAAAAATAAGGCACTAAAAGTAATGAATGTAGTAAATAACCAGTTATAGATTCCAATGTCTTGTTTTTAGAGAATGCTCCATGCCCACATTCATGGGCGATTACCCAAAATCCCATTGCTGTGGTACCGGATAGTAATGCGTAAATAATCCAAATTGGTATCATTTTTGGGCTAAATGGAATAGATAACCCTATCGCAACTACTAATGATTGGATTAAAGCTGTTTGTAAAAGATACCTTAACGAAGTTTTGGTTTTGCACTTAAAGAAGTGTTTTGGGATAACATCCTGAAATTCTCTTAAGCTTGGAATATCTTTATCTTCTATTACAAGCGCTTGGCCTTTAAGACCTGAAAATTTTATATTACTCAAATTTTTTTTGGTTAAGAATTTTGTTCAATAAAAGTGAATTTATTAACTCTATTATCCATCAAAGTGCCTTTTTATGAAAATAATGTATAGTTTGTGTCTTAAGTAAAGTTGTAAAAATTAAATTTTGATTTCTTGCAAACTTATTAAGTCGAACATTTTTGAGTTTAGTCTTTTATCAAAATTAATTAGATTATCACTTAATAAGTGTTTACTCTGTATGTATTCGCCTTTGTTAAAGTTTAATTGAATTTAAAGACCTCGAATATACCTTTTAGTGAGACCTGTTTGTTTACGAGGTTTTACTAAAATAGGAAGAACAATTACTCCGACAGTAAAAAGACATAATGGAGCAACTACCATTAATATAGATTCTAAAGACATGAAATAATCTCAATATTATTAAAAAAATAGCAGGATTTTTTTTTAGAGTCATGCGTATTTATCTCTATTTTATGAGAACTACTTTAAAAACTTCTATAAAATTATTAAGCAAAAAAGAAAAAAAGATTAAAAAAGATCAATTTTTTCAATTTTCATTCTAAATAATTACTCAATATTTTATTTAAAGAGGATTTATTTCTTATGGATGAAGAAAAAAAATGGATGTTAATTACATATTATTGTCCAACTCATGGTGATTCAGGTATGGCAAGACAGATTGAGATAACAAAAAAAGAAATTAGCGAAAAATTATTAAAAAAAGACAAGAACCCTAACAATTAACTATAAAAAAAATTATTTAAATTTTTGAGAGAGGTTTAAATTTAAATTAACAATTTTCAAACAGAAAGCATCTATATTCTGAATCTATAAAGTTTGATATTTTCAATTAAGATCTCGACTGAAGTATTGAGAAATAGAAATTTCAGAATCACCACTAACTTTATTTTTTTGAATTTAGCTATATATAAATTATTGTCTGCAAAATGCAAAAGAAAAAAAATTATTTAGATATATCTGTTTAATCCATCTGCTCTATTAATAATTTACTAATAAATGAAGTCTTTATATTGATAATTCTTAACCTTGATCAGAATCGCATGTTAATTGACATTGATTAAGTTTATCAGATGATATCTTTTCTAAAATTCTCAACATATCAATTTCCGAAAGCTCTCCATTCGAGTTCCATTTTAAAGTTGTTTTCCTTTGAGGTGAATTTTTTTTATTCATTTTGATCACCGCCCTTTAAGTGAATTTCTAAACAACGAGTAATACATTCTTGATGACCATCAACAATACTGCATTCAGTAATACACTCAAAATATGAATTTATAGAGTCTATTTCTGTATTCTGGTTATTAGAAACAAAAGAATCATTCATAATATTGTTAGATTTATTTGGAATAGAGATATAGCACGAAATTATGTTCAATAATTAAATTTATTAAGTGAATTAGAAAAAATAAGTATTATTTACTAAATGCATTTTGCACCTGATTTATCTTTAAAAAGGTAGTAATTTGATTCTTTTAAAAGAGAAAAGTACACAATATTTTTGATTATTTTAAATTAATTTTTTAAGTTAATATTCCAAAAAAATCAGCATAAAGACTGATTTACTTTTTTGTAATTTAGTTAGATGATAAAAAAGTACACTTTTAGGTTTTCAAATGAAATCAGTAATTAATTGGCTTTCTAAAATGTTAGAGAGTATGGCAAACGCTTTTATGCATCCTCTTAAAAATGACTTACCTCCTTCTATTGGTACTCATGCATATAGCAGTATCCCTCTTAAAAGAAAATTAAGAAGAAGGTTTAATTAGGTATTAACCTAGTGGGATTAATTTTTCATTCTTATTATCCCAAATAATATATTTGAAGCAGTTTGAAAAATCGCTTAATTTTAAGAACTTTGATTGATGAAGCAAATGAATATTTGCTTTATGACAAGCTTTTAAGTTGTAATTTGGTATTCTCTCAGATAGATGATGAATGCTATGAAAAGAGATGTCTGCTAGAAACCAATTTAGCCAATTAGGTATATCTAAATTGCTACTTCCCAAAATCGCTCCATCGACAACATTCCAATTCATTGTATTTTTAGCATAGGCATTTTTATAGTTATGTTGGACGAAAAAGATACATATTAAAATTGCGGCAGATAGGGTTAATACTACAGAATAAAATGATAAGAAAAAAGCTAAGCCAAACCATTTACTCATGTAAATCCAACCTATTATTACAACTATGTTATTTAATATTAGTTCAAAGAGTTCACTAAAATTATCCCCATAGTCAGAAAAAGGTGGCTTTACTCTTGAATTAATAGCTAATAGTTTAGAAATTTTTCTGTTTCTAATTTTTGTAAAAGTCTCTTCTAGTATATCTTTAGTGAAATTAAAAATAATAATAACCAGTCCCAATCTAGGTTTTAAAACTAAGTAATAAAAGCCTCCAGGGAAAAGCATTATCCAGTGTCGACTTACTCTATAAAATATTTGATCTCTTTTTGTTAGGGAATTATAATCTTCAAGACTTAGAACATCTATCGGGCCTTTATAAATTTCCCAGTTTCCGTTATTTCTATGATGAAATGCATGATCAATTGACCATGATTTCTGGGGAATACCATTGACCAAACCAAGCAAAAATCCAAAAAAGCGGTTTAATTTACGTTTTTTAAAAAGAGAATTATGACCGCAATCATGCATTAATGAGAATGTTCTTGAAGAGAATAGAGTTAAGAGAAAAATAATAGGTATTAATAAAAATCCTTTAGTTAATAAAGAAAAAGGTTGATTTATTACTAGGTAAACAATTAGCCAAATAAATATTATTGGAATTATTGTAGAAATAATTTGATAGAAAGCTTTAAAGTTATTTCTTTTAAGAAATGGCTTGATTAAAAAATCACTTCTCTTGACTTCTAACATGCTTCCCTTTTTTAAAGAACTTAACAAATTTTATAAAGTATTGATTATTAACTAAATAAAAACAAATTTTTGCAAATCTAATTAGAGTATAAACTCTTTAGACATAGTTCTTAGTTGTTCTAAATTTAATCTTTCTAAGTAATTCTTAAAATCATTAAGATTCTTGGTCGATTCAGAATCTTTACGCTCAAGAAGAAGGCTATTAGAAATTAACTCAATAAGATGATCTTTATCCATAACCCCTTATAGACCATATTTCTTGTTTGAAAAATTAAGATCTTGAATTCGAGATCATTAAGTCATTTTTAAAAATTAATTTTTTAATTAATTTGTATGATTAAAATTCTCAATTTTATATATTTTTTAAATCTTGCTCTATTTGTTCTAATCTTTCATTTAATTTTTTTTGTTCCTTTATTAAGGCTTTTCTCCTTTCTGCAAGTTCTTTATTAAGAGGCGAATTGAAATATTTTTGATATGCGACAAAAAAAACCGCTATTGCTACTGTGATACCAAGAGCACCAATTATTAAAATTGGCGATGAAGGGAAGTCATAAAAAGGGATTGACAATGTTCTTTATTAAAATTTAAGTCTAGCTATCCATTACATCAATAAATGAGTAATAAATACTTAATTTTTAAAGCATTTTTTTGTTAAGCAATTTGATATGTGGTGAGAATTAAAACATTAAGTTTTTTATTTCAATTTAGAAAAATGAGTAATTTTACAGCTGCTAAAAAAGAAATAACTCATAATGATTAGTTTAGAAAAAAAATTTTTTATGAAAAAAATAATGAATAAAAAATATAATAAAAATGAACCATGGTTTAAGTGGTTAACGAGAGAACTTAATTCTTATGAGGCTTTTCAAGATTTCGCCAGAGGTAAAAATCCAGAGGATGTTGCAGAGGATTTTATTTCTAAAAATAGTAATTCTATTTCAGAGGTTTTCGAAAATTTTGATGAAGAAGATAAGGATACTCTCAATCAGTTTATTAAATTGACTGAATGTGAGTGGTATGTTTTTAAAATTCTTGAAAAACAAATTGCTTTAAGAAACAATATAAGATTTGTAGATTTTAAAAAAAGAAAAAAAAATAGTTAATTTTTCCCATTTCCAGTTTTGCCAAATCCTAACCAGATGAACCATAAGATCCACCCAAATATTGGTATTAAATTTATAAATATCCATTTCCAATCCTTGCCAAAATCTTTAATTCTTCTAATATCAATAGCTATTTGAGGTATGATGCAAAGTATTCCATAAACATTAAAACCATAAATCTTAAAAAATATTGGAATAGTTAGCAAAGAAATTATTAGATTAGCTAATTGTACAAACCACCAGTCCGTTCGCGAAGTGACCCCTGTGAAGTCTGTAGCCTTAATCCAAAACTCTTGATACGCATATAAAAAGTTTTTAAGCATAAATTTAGATACAAAAATTAAATACTATCAACCTAATCTTCAATTTTTTAAAAATTATTTATTTACTAAATAGGATCAAATAAATTCATATCAGTTGCATCTTGTTTTGAGGTCTCTTTTTGATTCGGTAATGAACAGAATCCGTCTTTGCAAATCATCTTTTCTTTTGCAGTACTTGTAGTCTGTGAGAAAATATTTTTGTTATTGTTGTTTGAAGATTCTTTCAGCATTTATATAAAAAAATTGAATCCAATATTAAATTAATAACTTAATTTATTTTGATAAGCAACAAAATTAATATTAATTATTTTTTTTTACTTTTTTTGATTTGGCAAGTCTCTCCAAAATAGAGCCATTATATAAATGAATAAAGATATAGAACAAATATAAAGTAAAGAATTTAGATGCATGTTTAATTATTAAATTAATTACCAAGGAAGGCCTTTCACAAAAAAAGGATGTCAATGAATTGGTAATTGTTTAAACTATCAATTGTACAAATTCTAGTATTTATTTAAGTTTTTTATGATTTCCCTAAACTCTTATAAGGAAAAGATTTTTAATATTAGGAATATTTTTTTTAGTTAGTAAAACTTATAAATCTAAGAGTTTAATAAATCCAATGGAAATTCTATTTTTAAATGTTTTTGATGATATTTACAATCTATCCTTATTAATTTCAGATAGAGCTTTTCTACCTTCTTTAAGGGTTCTAAAGACAAGCCAGCACAGAGAGGAAATGATAAGAAAAGTAAGTGTAATCAGGGATATAAGTGTTGTATCAGTAATAGTCAATTTACTGGGAAAATATTTTGAAGATTTTATTTAAAATTTAAAAATTTCAAGCGTTAGGTCTAGAGTAAGCAGGTATAAGCATTCCGCCATCTTGATCATCATTATCATCATCAAAGCCACCACCTAGAAGTAACTCAATAATTATAAGTACAGCCATAGGATACAAGCACCATAATATAGCGGTAAAAGGACTTACTGAGGAAGAAGCTGAGTACAATTCTGTCATGAATTGATATTAATCTAAAGAAACAATAATTGTGGATCTTCTAGGTAGTTTTATTCAATATTTCTATAAATATTTTTAAAAGCTTTTCTCTTTCGCACGTATAGATCTCAGGAGTGTATTGATATTTTTATTCTTCAATATTAATTTGAATTATAATTTTATTAAACCTACTGCAAAACTTATAATGACATAATGAATCGCGCATTTGTTATTTTTTATACTTAACAATGATTGTACAATTTTGATTCAAAAACTATTATTTATCTTGTTTTTATCAATTCTATGTTTTCTTTCACTTTTGATCCTTTAGCTGCGATATTTGGTATATCAGGAATTGTAGGCTTCTTTTTCTTCGTTTCTGCTGCTAAGGGAACTTCCAGTATAAATACAAAACCAAAAAAGGAATTAGATTAGAATTTATTCTGTCAGAAAACTAAATTGAGATTCTAAATTTAGTATTTTTAAAGGCTTTTTAATTATTACTTATTCCATTGTTTAGAAATAAATTCAAGAAAATCTTTTAGATCCTCTTCAGGACAATTTGTTTGTTTTTGTAAATCAATGCAAATTTGCTTAATATTTTCAAAGGCCTTTTTTACTATTTCGTTTTTTTCGATAACCTCAAAATATTCTTGATCAGTAAAAGGCATAATATTAGTTCCCCTCTTGAAAATTTTTTATTAATCGTATTTTATCTACATTGACTTAACAGTAAAGAAGAAACATCTTTTTTCTTAAATTTAGCTACCCAATCGATAATGTTTTTTAATACTTTTGGTTACTTCCCATTCGCAGCTAAGTCCAGCAGGAAACTCAACTAAATCCCCAGCTTTAATCTCGCAAATGTCACCGTTTTGGGTAATTATTTTCGCTTGACCTTCAATAATAAAGCAAATTTCCTTATCATCGTAATTCCATTGAAATTTACTTGGCTCACATTCCCAAATAGGCCAACTTTTTATTCCATACTGAATTATTACGCTTGCACTACAGGGAGAAGATATTATAACTTTCACGAAATAGTTCGAATGTGTTTTTTTATTTTACAAATAAAAGAAATTTTTATTTTCGAGAGTGTGTATTTCTTTACTGTCTTTTATTTTTTTTCGTTTATCATAAAAAAAATTTTAATTTATGGATGAGCTTTCTGTATTATCAATTTCGCTATCTATAGCTTCACTAGGTATATTTTTCTTATTTTTTGCTTCAAATGACGATGATGACCAAGATGGAGGTAAGTTGATTAGATCATTCCAAAAAATTAATTAATTTAAAGTAAATAGGGTGTTTAATAGTGATTTATAACCTATAAAGCCTGCATAAATGCAGGTTAGAAAAATTATATAAACTTCAAGAGTTCCAATTTTTTTTTTCTTTAGAATTTTCATTATTCTGAATGTTTATAGGATAATTTTATTTAATCTGATTTCTATTAACATGAGTATTTATTACATTAACTCAGAGATTAAAGAATTATTAATGTCAAGCCAAAAAATAAAAAACAAGTAAAAAATATTATTTTTTTCGTAATTTCTCTTTCCTCATTCTTAGCAAAAAATAACGAAATTACTGGAGATGTGCTTAATAAAGCCCAACCTACTCCTATGGGAAGGGTTTTAAAAACAACTTGTTGTAGCAATATTCCTATATTGGTTCCAAAAAGTATTGAAATCAAAAATCTTTTTTGCTGTTTTTTTTCAATTTTTTTTAAGAAAAAATTAATCTTAAACCGTTTTAGAATAAGCAAGAAAATTATTGCCCCAAATAATCTTATCTCAGTTGTAAGAAAAGGAGATAAATTGCTTTGAAGAAAAACCAACCTTGAAAAAAGACCTCCAAGAACAGCACATAAAACTGATAAAAAAGGAAAAGCAAAAATCTTAAAGTTATTTTTTTCTGAAAAAGGTGCGTTTTCCTCTTTCAAATTATTACTTTTTTTGAGAATTATGAATAGCGAAATCGATACTATGGTTATTCCAAACCATGATTTAGTTGTTAAATTTTCATTAATAAAAATTTCTCCTGACAAAGCCGCTATTAAGGGAGAAAGCGTTTCTATAGATAAAGTTTTTCTTGTGCCAATTGTTTGTAGTGACTTTAAATAGAAAGTATCACCTAAACCAATACCTATTATTCCACTTATTAGTAAGATAAATATGTGTTTTAATTCTGTTATAGAACTTAGATTAATAAAAGCAGGTATAAAAACTAAAAAAGCTATTATATTTTTTATTAAATTTATATCTATTGATTCATATTTTTGAGTTTGCGTGCGCCAAATAAAGCACGCATAAGTCCAAGATGTAGCGGCTCCAAAAGCAGAAAGGATTCCAATCAAAACGAATAATTTTTAGAAATTTTATTTTATAAATTGAGTAATTCCTAAAGAGAATACATAAACAAGAATCAAAATCCCCGGTAAGTACTGAATTAATGATTTGAAATTCTTTTTTGTCATACTTACTTAAATATATTTTAATTCTAAACAGTTTTTTTATTACTAGGGTATAAACTCTCTAACTTCTTTCTTCTTTGAACTTTCGCATTAATTCTTTCTTCTTTTTCTTTTTTCTTGATCTCATCATTTATCTTGTTTTGTCTGTAACCAAACCAAAGTAAAACCCAAATAAAAGAAGTTATTAAAAGAAGAGCAGTATATTGACCAGTCATAGGAAAACTGGCCTCAGAATATTTGACGTAAGAAAATATTAGACCCATTTAACTAAGTTAAAGCATAAAAATAACGATTGTGTTGATTTTTTTTGATATTTAAAAATTAGTGAAATGAAGCTATTTATTATGGATTTTTTATTTATTTTTTTGATAGTTTTTGGGAATAATTTTTCTTTATAACTCCTTGCTATTATCAAATAGAAGCATATTGAATTATAAGCTTTTGGAACCTTTTGATTTAGCAGTTGTAGGAGGTGGTGCAGCCGGTTTTATGACAGCAATTACTGCTGCTGAAAATGGAGTAAAAAAAATAATAATTCTTGAAGGTACTTCAAAACTTATGGAGAAGGTAAGGATTAGTGGAGGGGGAAGATGTAACGTCACTAATGCGACATGGATACCGAATGAACTTGTTGAGAATTACCCCAGAGGTGGAATTCAGCTCTTGGAATCATTTAATCGTTTTGCTGCTGGAGATGTATACGATTGGTTTGAGAAAAAAGGGTTACAATTAAAAATTGAGGAAGATTTAAGAGTTTTCCCAGTATCTAATTCTTCTTCAGATGTTATTGATTGTTTGAGAAAAAGTGCCTTATCAAAAAACGTTGAGATTCTAACAAAATTTTTTGTAAAAGAAATTTCAAAAACTCCAGATAATATATTCAATATTTTTAGTCTTAAAAAAGAAAAGGTAACTGCAAAAAATATTATTCTTTCAACTGGGGGTAATCCAAGCGGATATAAATTAGCTCAAAAGCTTGGACACACCATTGTTAAACCTGTACCATCGCTTTTTACTTTTTCTACAAAAGAACCAAATTTGGATGAATGTAGTGGGGTATCGATAAAGGGCATAGATATAGAAATTAAATTAAACAATAATAATTTTCAAAATAGAGGCGATTTACTAATAACGCATTGGGGGTTTAGTGGGCCAGCAGTATTAAAACTTTCATCAATTGCGGCAAGGGAGCTTTATAGCCAAAAATATAAATTTAATCTAATCATTAAATGGTCTTCTTTAAGTTATGAGGAGTTAAAAGAAAAAATTAATTATTTAAGATTAAATAAAGGCAAGGTGAATCTTATTAATAGTAGACCTGCTCCACTATTAACAAAAAGATTATGGACTTTTTTATTAAAGAAAATAGGTATTGATAAAGAGAAAAAGTGGGCTGATTTACTGGCGGATGAAAGAGAGAAAATGATAAATACTCTAATGAGGGATAAATATATAATTTCGGGCAAAGGTCCATTTGGAGAGGAATTTGTTACTTCCGGAGGCGTAAAAATTAATGAGATTAATTTTAAAAGTATGGAAAGCTTAATTTGTCCAGGGTTATTTTTTTCTGGAGAAGTTTTGGATGTTGATGGGATCACTGGTGGATTTAATTTTCAACATTGTTGGACAAGTGGATGGATCGCTGGGATGGCAGTCTCAAAGTTAAATCAATCAATAAAAAATTAATAAGAAATAAATCAGTAAGTAACAATTCAATAAGTTTATCTTTTTTTTATTAAGTATTAAACGGAAAAAGTTTTTTGGAGAAACTTTAATTTTAAAGTTTTAATTATTGGTGAAGATTAATGCAGAATCTTGTATCAAAAAAAGAAGAAGAAGAGGAAAGAAGATTAAAAGCTTTAGCAGAATATAGGATTTTGGGAACCAAGCCAGAATCATGTTATGACGATATTACAAAAATTGCTGCTACAACCTGTAATGTGCCTATTTCTTTAATGACTTTGGTAGACAAAGATAAACAATGGTTTAAATCTAAAATAGGACTTCAAATATCAGAAACTAAAAGAGATTGGTCTTTTTGTACACATGCAATAAAAGAAAATAGTCCATTAATTATTCATGATGCTTTCCAAGATGAAAGATTTATAAATAATCCATTGGTAACTGGAGATCCAAAGATTCGTTTTTATGCAGGCTTTCCCCTTAGAAATAGTGATGGAAATAAGCTTGGAACTCTTTGTGTAATAGACAGAAAGCCAGGAAATCTAACCACACAACAATTTAATATTATGGAATTATTATCCAAGCAAATAGTTTCATTTTTAGAGCTTAGAAAAAAGTCATTAAATTTGCTAGATGCTCTATCTAATTTGCATAAACAGGAAGGGATTTTATCTGTATGTTCATATTGCAGAGAAGTGAAAAATAAGGAGGGCGATTGGATGCATTTAGAAAAATATCTTTCGAAAATTAGTGATATTAGATTTAGTCATGGGGTTTGTGATAATTGTATGGAAAAACATTTCCCAGATGTAATCGAAGTGTGGAATAAAAAGGATTTTTTTGAAGATGGTCAAAAAAGGTTTTTAGAGTCCTAGAATCAATAAATTGCTTTTTATTATTTAATCTATTTTCTAAACAAATTCTTTATTTGGTGGTTAGTATTGTATAAATTTTGACTATAAAATGTTATTAGGAACTTTATTAACAGGTGAAATTGCTAAAAGTGCATTAGTAGCATATGTTCATTATTTAGGAATTATATTATGTTTCGGTTCTCTTTTATTTGAAAGATTGACTCTCAAAGTAGGTCTTAATAGAAATGAGACGATTTCAATGATAATTGCAGATGTGGTCTACGGTTTGGCAGGAGTTGCAATATTGGTTACTGGGATTTTGCGTGTTAAATATTTTGGTCAAGGAGGTGATTTTTATACAGGTAATCCTGTTTTTTGGATAAAAGTTTCTCTTTACATTCTCGTGGGATTACTTTCTTTATATCCAACAACAACCTATATCTTATGGGCCATTCCATTAAGTAAGAATAAATTACCTGAAATATCCGAAAAATTAGTTAAGAGGTTCAGACTAATCATTACTACTGAATTAGTAGGCTTTGCAACAATACCTTTGTTTGCCACTCTCATGGCTAGAGGTGTAGGTTTAGGTTGAAAAATTTATTTCTAGAAAGAAATTGTTTAATAAGTGCTAACAAAATATATAGATGGAGTTTAAGTTATAAGATTTCTAAATCTAAAAAAGAGATTATCTTTATTGGTTTAAATCCCTCATTATCGGATGAAGTTTTCTTGGACAACACAACAAAAAAGATAATCAAAATTTCGAAAAACAATAATTACGGCAAAGTAAAATTAATAAATCTATTTGCCCTTATTTCAAGCAAACCAGAAAAACTTTTTAAACATAAAAACCCTGTGGGTTATTTAAACAATAATCACATTTATAAAAACTTAAAACACTGGTCTGAAAGTAAAAATTGTGATTTATGGTTAGGTTGGGGTAACAAAGGTAAATTTCTAAATAGAAATAAAAGAATATCAAAAAAAATAATGCAATATAACTCAATTAGGAAAAATAATTTTGATAATCCTCTTGGACCGCTTTTAATTAAGAAAACAATCAAAGATAATCCAATACACCCTCTATATTGTTCTGACAATTCCATCCTCAAATCTTATTTTTAGGTAGTAAGGCTCAAATGCAGAACAATATTTTTTAGCTATTCCATAAAATATGTGTTAATTTCTAGTTGGTAATTTAAACTTATATGAAAATTTCAAAGCAATTAAATAAACTAAAAAACTTGAATGTTGAGGCAGAAAAATGTTCTACAAGAGAAGAAGCAAAAAAAATAATTAGTAAAGCAAATAAAGCACAAAGTAAAATCAACAAATAGATAAAAATAATTCCACTTTTCATAATTTATAATTTTCAAAAATATTTAATTTATACCAATACTCCATATTCATTTCTTAGTATTTATGTCTTTGAAAATAATTAAAATAAGGAAATCGCACGAAAGATTTAGATCGACTAGAGAATGGCTAAATTCGATGCATTCATTTTCTTTTGCAGAGCATAGAGATCCAAAATGGGATAATTTTGGGAAAATTAGAGTTATAAACGAAGATATTATTTCTCCTAATGCAGGATTTAATACACATTCTCATGCAAATATGGAAATAATTACTGTCGTAACAAAAGGAGCAATAACTCATAGAGACTCTTTAAACAATCTTGGAAAAATTCACGAAGATGAAGTACAAGTTATGTCTGCAGGTACTGGAATCACTCATAGCGAGAAGAATGAAGAAAATGAGAACTGTAAGTTGTTCCAGATTTGGATATACCCTCAAAAAGAAAATATCAAACCTCGATATGATCAAATTTCATTAAATGAAAAGTTGTGGGACAATCTTATTTTTAATTACAAAGACGGTAAAAATAATAAGCTTTTTCTAAATCAAAGTATCTCTTTATGGCGTTGTAAATATAAGCCAATTAAAGAAAAAAAATTGCCATTAAAAATCGATAAATATAATTGGATACAAATAATAGAAGGTAATCTTTTATTAAAAAGTAAAGACTCAAATTCAAATATATTGCTCGAATCTGGAGATGGTTTGGGTTTTGAAGTTAATTATTATGATGATGTTTTTATAGATACAGAAAAAGACTTAGATTTCCTCTTATTTTCGATGCCTAACTTATAATTTATCTTTTACTTTTACCCATCAACTCCTTTATTAAATGCATTTAAGGCTTGCAAAGCCATATTAAGGTGAACTTCCATGGCACCAAGTGCGATTAAAGAATTTGGTGATTTATCTTTTAGTAAACTCTCCTTTCTTTTTGATAACTCATTAACTACCTTCTTAGTTGAAGCTTCCCAATTGTTTATTAACTCTTCAAATTCTCTTTTTTCGGGGTTTTCTATTTCTGCTAATTCATCAGAAAAATGAGTATCCTTTTGTGCTTTAAGCATCAAGTAACTTAATTTTTTATGACTTATTGATTGAGGTAAATTGTTAGATTCACTCATTTCTAGTAGTTAATTTATAGTCAAAATCTAACTAATTAAGCGAATATTTGCTAGAGGCTAAACGGTTGTGATGACCGACCTGAAAATTAAGAAATGATATTTGAACAAAAAATGGATTTATTAACCTTTAATTTTTCACTTATTAGTTTCTTGAAATAATCTCCACGCTCTTCATAATTTTTAAATTGATCAAAACTAGAGCATGAAGGTGAGAATAATAATGTTCCAACCCTATTATTTTGTAAATAATGAAAAACAAAATTTAAAAGCTCTTTTAGTTCTGAAAATTCAAAAATATTTTTTTTAAATCCTTGATTAATAAGCGCCATTTTTAGGACTTTTGAGCTTTCTCCAAAAAGAAAAACACATTTAACTTTTTTCTTTAAAACTTTTATCCACTCAGTATATTCATTGCCTTTTAATCTACCCCCAGCAATAATTATTATTTGACCTTCAATTGAACTTATTCCCGCAATAGATGAGTCAAAATTTGTAGCTTTACTATCATTAATGATTTCCAGATCATTATTTTTATAAATTGTTTCCATCCTATGGGGTAATTGTTTGTAATTAGATAAAGAATCTTTAATATTTTTGCCAGATAATCCAACTTTTCTTGCTGCTGCAATTACCAATAAAAGATTTTGAAGATTATGCATTCCTTTTAAAGAAAAATGTTCAAGTTTGAATAATTTCTTCCCTCTCTCAACAATGTATGCTTGATCATCTATCCAATAATCGCAATGAATAAAATTTGATTTATCGAAACTAGTTGTTATCCAAACCCCTCTTAATAGCTTACTGTAGTGATTTCTTAGGTTTTTATCGTCATAATTATAAATTCTAAAATCAGATTTTTCTAACAAGCTTTTTTTTATGTTGAAATAGTTTTCAAGTGTTTTATGTCTTTCAAGATGATCTTCTGTGAAGGTTGTCCATATTCCAATATTAGGTTTTACTTCTGGAGATATTTCTATTTGATAACTGCTTAATTCAGCTACAACCCAATCAATTTTTTCATTTTTTTTGGAGTGAGCATATTTACATAAAGGTGTACCAATATTTCCAGCAAAAGGAGCGTATAATCCAGTGTCGCAGAGTATATGGCTTAGTAGATGAGTAACAGTAGTCTTGCCATTAGTGCCAGTAATACCTATCCAATTTGTGTCTTTTAAAATTTCCCATGCAACATTAATTTCTCCAATTACTTTAATTCTCTCTTTTTTTAATTTAATAATAGTTATATGGTCATAAGGTATTGATGGACTTACAACAACAGATTCGATCTCTTTCACAAAAGGTTGTATTTCTTCAAATACAAATTCTTTATTTAGAGAAACTATTATATTAAGCTCTTCTAATGCTGTTTTTCTTTCTAAGAATTCTATCCCATCTTTACTTTCCCAAACAATTACTCTTTTATTGATGCTTCTCAAATACTTGGCAGCCCAAAATCCAGATTTACCTAATCCAATTACAAGATTAATATTTCTTTTACTTGAATGATTATCTATCATTAAATTTATAATTGCATTTATATTAATTGTGTTTAAGGGGTAATTCAATCATGAAATCTTTCTTCAGTATTTATAGTATTCGCCCAAGAAAAGTTAATTAATGGAAGATAATACTGCAAAATATTGGTTCTCTTGGTTTTATGAAAAGTGGGAGAAAAATGCTCCAGGTGAATTAATTGAACAGGGTTTAACTCCGTCTCAGATTGCTGAGCGCTTTGTTAATGAAAACCATGATAGTTTTATTCAATTGTCAAAAAAAATTGATGAAAAAAATTATGATGCCTTAACGGAATTTATGAAACTCTCAGAGAGTGAATTACATATCTTGAAGTATTTTCTAAAATTAGTAAAAATGAAAAATTTATAAGAAGTTATTAAGTATTTCAAGGCTTTTTTCCCATAAATTTTTTCTTTCTTTTTTATTCATGGCGAAAGGAGAAGTAGGGGAAAGTTTTGGATGACCTCTGAAATTAAATCTAGGACCATAATGATCGCCGCCTCTTGCGTCTGGTGAAGTAGCTGCAAAAAGTTGGGGTAAAGCACCCATCTCAGCAGTTTGAAAAATAGGGCTAAATAATTCCAATGAGAATGTTTCTAATGGACCCGGTTTAGGTTTTTGAGCAGTAAAGAGATTTGTTTTTGCAATTCCTGGGTGAGCAGCTAAAGAAAGTATATTTTTGTGCTTAATGTTCTCATTTAGTTCCAAAGCAAACATTACATTTGCCAATTTGCTATTTGAGTAAGATTCCCATTTGTTGTAATAGTTCTCGGCTTTCAGATTTTTCCAACCAACTTTGCCAAAAAATTGTGCTCCGGAAGTAACTGTCACTATTCTAGATTCTTCTTTTTTTTCAATCATTGGAAGTAGCTTTAGAGTCAAAAGCATGTGAGCTAAATGATTAACTGCAAATTGTATTTCATATCCCTGGGTACTAAGAGTTTTAGGCGGATGCATAATGCCTGCATTATTGATTAGTAAATCCAAATTTTCAAAATTATCAAAAATTTTGGACCGAACTTCAACAATATTTTTTAAATCTGACAAATCTAGTTCTAAAGGTGTAAATAATCCTTCAGGATTAAGACCTTTAAGTTTTTTGATAGTTTGATTTGCTTTTTCAAGCGATCTACAAGCTACAACAATATGAGCATTTTTTTCTGCTAAGGCCTTTGCAGTGTAGTATCCAAGACCACTATTCGCACCAGTAATTAGAGCTGTTTTGCCTGCAAGGTTTGGAATATTAGATGTTTCCCAGTTAAAGATTTTAGGTCTTGAAATAGTGGCAGTCATTTAGTAATCCTGCAAATTGCTTTGGAATTTAACCAAAATTTAATTACTCTTCTACTGTAAATACTGGAAGTCAGTATCGTGAGCTCTTGTTGAAGGTACTATTTGATATTATTTTTGAATTGCATATTGCCATTCGTTATTTTGAGATAAACTTTTCTCCCTAAGTAACTGTAATTTCCTACTATTTATTTTTATAACTATCCCATTAGTTGGATATTTCGTAAATATTTTTCTCTCTAACCAATTTTTTTTATATATTTGGATTTCGCTTGTATGATTTGTGAAGTAACTTTCAGGGGTGCTGAAGCCACATTTTTTAAGATAGTTAAGGGTTTCGTATTGATTAAGTCTTCCATTAAGTATTTGGAAACAGCAAAAGCGGAGACTTTCTCCAATCCCTTCCTTATCATTGAGGTATTTTCTTGTAATTCTTTGGGAAATGCCGGCAACTTGGTTTGTAGCGTATAGTTCACCTCTAATTTGAAAATCTCGTTTGATAGGAATACAATCGGGGACATTTTTAATTTGTTTAATTTTGCTTGAGACATCTAATCCTTTTTTTGTAATGGCTTTATTAAAATTGCCATCTATATATCTAATTGCAATAGCACAGCCATCAATTTTTGGTTGAATGCTTAATCTTGTTTTTGTTAATAAACTTTTCAAAAATTCTTTATAGTTTGCTTTAGCTAATTTTGGCAAAAGTTTATTATTTTTTTGATTAAAGTAGTTAGGGTTTGGATCAACAGGAATAAAGAGCTTTTCAAGTTGCTTAAATGCATCATCCGAAATTATGCCTTCACCTATTCTGTATTGTTCATCTAGATACTTAACATCTCTCACTAATAAATTATTCATAATAATTTTGATAAATAATTAAAAAATCATTTAAATAAAGATTTGAAAATTAAAATTAGATTTTAAAAGTAATTGACCACTAAATATCCTCCTACGCAGAGAGCTATTTGAGAGTATAAAATGTACTGATAAGACGATTAAATTAAATATTTTAATCAAACATATTTACTTAAAAGTGAAACAGAAAATTTTAAGGATTAATTTGCGGGTGAATTTTTGAAATTTATATCAATACAAAAAAAAATTTTTTAAAGTTATAAGAAAATGTCATTTTTATTAAAAGCCCAAAATACCTGGGAAAATTTTGCGAAATACAAAATTAATGATTATGCAAAATTAAGAAATTTTGATTTTGGGCCAAATAACGAAAGTTCAGTTTCAAAATTATCGCCTTTCATAACTCACAGAATTTTATCGGAATATGATCTTATTCATGATATTAAAAGTAAGTACAAAATCAAAAATTCAACTAAATTTGTTGAAGAAATATTTTGGAGAGTTTACTGGAAAGGGTGGATGGAAAATAGACCTAAAGTTTGGAGCAATTTTATTTCAGAAAACAATCTCGATTTTGATTATGAGCTATATGAAAGTGCAATTAATGGCAATACAGAATTAGATTTTTTTAATTCTTGGGTCCATGAATTAAAGCGGTACAACTATTTGCATAACCATACAAGAATGTGGTTTGCGAGTACTTGGATATTTAATTTAGGCCTTCCATGGCAATTGGGAGCAAAGTTTTTCTTTAAATATCTTTTTGATGGTGATGCTGCATCTAATCTCCTTAGCTGGAGATGGGTCGGAGGATTGCAAACGAAGGGAAAACAATATCTTTTTTCAACATCAAACCTCAGAAAATTTTCAAATAATAGATTTAATGCAGAAAATATCAGTAATCAACAAATATTTCTTGAAGAATCTAATCAAATACCATTAGAAGATGAGATTTATAAAAATGATATGTACCCTAAATCAGATAATCTGATTATGTTTGAAAATGATCTGCACCTTGGAACTCTTAAAAATTTACTTACAAGCTATAAAAAAGTATTTATTATCCTTTTAAAAAATGAACAAAGACAAATTAAATTGTCTGAATCTGTTTTGAAATTTAAACAAGATTTGGTCTCTGAATTTGTAGAGGATTTTGATAATGTTGAACAGATTGATCCTTATTCACTGGAAAATACTTTTAAAAATACTAACGAAATAGACATTATTTATCCTGGGGTGGGAGAAAATTATGATTACATAACTGAGTTTAAAAATTTACACCATAAAAAAATTTTTAATCTTGTGAGGGATGAAGATTTATTTGCTTGGAAATTTGCTAAAAAAGGGTTTTTCAAATTTAAAGAAAATATTCCAAAAATAAATCAGAGAATATTAGAAAATTATTCAAAAAATAATTTTTTAACTTAGTTGAATTCCTAATCAGAAAATAACTCCTTTAGTTAGTAAGTATAAATACTTATTTAGGTGCGACTTTTGCTCTTTAATCCACGATGGATAATGTGACTAGTTATTTTTACTTAAGGATAATTTTTTTATAGTGCTTTCAACAATTCTTACCAAGTCGTTTAGCAAAGATACTGCTTTATTAATTCTTAGAGTTATAACTGGAACAGTTCTTATTCATCACGGTTATGAGAAATTAGCAAACATAGAAAATTTCGCTGATGCTTTCGTCAGACCTTTACATCTTCCATTCCCAATATTTTTATCATACATAGCAGCATTCTCAGAAATAGGTGGTAGTTGGTTACTAATTATCGGCTTAGCTACAAGATTCGGAGCTTTGGCAATTGTTGGAACTATTTCTGTGGCTATATATCATGCACTTGTAACTTCAGGTTTTAATATTTTTTTACTAGAGCTTTTACTTTTGTATTTTGCTTCATCAATTTCAATTGCATTAACAGGGCCTGGTAATTTCTCCTTAGATGAAGTCATAATCAGAATTTTGAAATCAGAAGATGAAGAGGAAATTATACCTTCAAAAAAAGTAAAATCTTCCAAGCAAGTCGAAGTTAAAGAAGAAACAAACAAAGGTGGTTTATTTCAATTTCTGCAAGCGAATATACTCTCAGATACTTCAAGCTAACTTTTTAGGATAGAGACTATTGATTAGTTCTAACCTTTTTCGATAATTGTTTCTCTTCTCAAGTTTTATTTTAATCGTTGCTTCAGAGAGACTTATAAACAGCCCTATAGCAGTCACCCAAGATAAAAAAATAAAAGGATTTTCCGGAATTTCTGAGAAATTCATATAAATAATACTTCTTTTTTAAAACTGACTGATCACGATATGTTTTTCAACCTAAATATACAATTTAGAAATATTTAAGGATTAATTTCAACTTTTTCCCATTTCTTAATCTTTTCCCAAAGATATCGTTTATGAACAGGCTGTTCTAATTTAAGAAGATCTACTGAATCAATTTCAAAATTTAGAACCACAAAATTTTCTGACTTGGGTGGATTGGATAATATTTCATGAGTAGATTGGACTTTTGGGTTTATTTTATCTCCAGGAGACCCCCAAAACCAAGAGGTTTTTGATTTTTCTGATAATGAATCCCAATAATTTTTGTTATCAATAAGTTCTCTTATTTTTCCTTTGAATCTATATTGCGATCTTGTTTTCAAAAAGAACCATAATATTTCTGCATTAGGGTTAGATTTTAAATGCCCAATTTTTTCACTTCTTCTATCTGTAAAAATAATCATTGAACTATCTTTATGCCATCCTCTGAAAACAACTGTTCTTAACCTTGGATGGTTTTCTTCGCTAACTGTTGCAAGCTGTATCCATCTATTAGAGGCCGATTTGCCCTCTTTTTTTCTAGAGGATTTTAAAGCTTGTCTCCAACTTGGTAAGTGGTTATCAAGCATTTAATTTAGGCAAAATAAAACCGCTTTTCTTTTTGTATTCTTCGAATGAATCATATTTTGAGAGCGATTTATCTTTTTTTATCATTCTTGGCAGAAAAACTATAGAGAAAAATATTGCAAGAATTACTAATGGAATGAAACTCATTGAAAGGATGGCGAATGATAGATAAATTAGTATTTCTCCTAGATAATTTGTATTTCTTATATTTTTGAAAAAACCTTCTTTAATTAGTTCTTTTTTTAATTTAAGAGAAAAATATTTTTGGGCATCGCTAGCAAAGTGTAAAAACACACCAATTATGTTTATAGATACAGACGCAGCTATAACGATATTTGGAACAGATTTCTGCGATGAGATAAGAATGTAGGGGGCTACCCAATAACTTCCAAGGAAAATAAAACCAGAAACTGAAGTTAAAAAATTGATTTTTTCTTTAAAATAGGGATCCGGAAATATCTTTTCTTTTAGAAGCCAAAGTAATCCATAAGTACCATGGAGAGCCAAATAAACGTAGGGAGCGATTGTAAAATTATCAAAATACATCATAAGACCTACTACTACAAATGCTGTTAGCCCCTTATGAAGATTAATTATTTGATTAAGTTTCATCTTTTTTAACAATCTAAAAAAAGAAATTATTTTCTGTGGATATAAAGTTGATGCGCAAAAGTTTTAATGGGCGATACTGGATTCGAACCAGTGGCCACTACCGTGTCGAGGTAGTGCTCTACCACTGAGCTAATCGCCCAAATTGAAGAATTTTAAATTCCCCTTATAAGAAAATAGCAGGTTAAGTTTCATTTTCTAAGTAATTTAACTTTCCATCTTTCTCTTTTGGTGATTTCTAAATTTAGAATTTCGATGAATCCTTTATTTTCTAATTCTAGTTTGTCACCAATTTTTAGATTAATAGTTGGCTTATTAACTTTACTTCCATTTAATTTGAGCATTCCGTTTTCTATCCTTTCAATAATTTTGGTTCTTGATATCCTAAAACCTGCAGAAGCTATAGCGTCTAATCTTGTTGAGGCTTCTACTGTATTAACAAGTTTTTTTGATCTTCCAGAAGGTATTTGTAATTCACCTATACCAACTAAATTAATTTTTACTTTTACTTCTCTCAAATAAAAAATCTTTTCATCTATATGCTCAATATCTAAATTATCAATTATTCCTTGTGCTCCCCTATCGCCAGTAGTCCATAAATCTCCTACTTTTAATTGATTTAACCCAATCTCATTTAAGAGGGATCTAAAGTCGTCTTGTGTAGCATTATCAAATAAAAAATTGCCATAAATTTTTATTCCTTGAGCTGGAAAATTACTTTTTAGCTCATCCTCATCAGGAATATTATCTCCTCTAAAGCAAGCTATCCTTGATCTTTGAGAAGAGGAGAATCCTCCATAAATAAAAAATTTGAAATCATTTAAATTTTCAAAATCTTTTAAAATCTCCTCGCAAACATAAGTTGAATAAAATCCCGTCCAATAAGTTTCCCAGTGTTTGTAGGCTAAGTTTGCAATATTTATTAATTCTTCAGTTTCTTTTTTGTAGTTTGAATTTATTAAGATTCCTTTTAAATCAATCATTTAGCCTTCTAAAAAAATTATATCTTTTGCTTCTGATTGTTTTATCAAAGCCCAAGGTAATTCAGTTCCAATTTGATTTTCAAGTAGAACAAGCCATTTACCCTCCTTATTAAAATTAATGATTGATCTTAACTCTTTATTTCTATTGATGTTGATACTTGCAGAAGAAACAATGCTTCCTAAATAACCTGAACCCATTCCTAGAAGACCTCCAATTAATGATTCCCCGATGTTATTTAAACCAAGAAAGCTAAAGGTAGATAAATTTGTCATATTAGAAAAAGCTATTCCAGCTATAAACCCAAATGGCATTAGCCATCTACTCATATCTTTTTGTCTGATCTTTCTATCAAGTTTAGGATTTAAGACTCTTATATCTTCAAAATTTTGAGATTTGAATAAGATATTTGCTTTCGCATTTAGCAATTCTGTTTCGACTAATGATATTTTCTCACTTATTGGTGGGATCAAAATAGCTTCAGAGAGCATTACTGATTTTTCCTTGAAAACATCAAATAGCTGGATACATTTATCAATGTCTTCGAATATCACAATACTTTTAGTCAAATTTCAATCCTCAAATGTTTGTGTGTTATTCAAATTAATAAAATAAGATACATACACTATAGATTAAGTTAAAGTAAAAGATTAAAGAACCAAGCTTAAATGACAAAAGTTCTCATTACAGATCCAATTGATCAAACAGGAATCGATATTCTTTCACAAGTTGCCCAGGTTGATCAGAAGATAGGAATCTCAGACTCTGAGTTAGCTTCCATCATTAAAGATTATGATGCTTTAATGATTCGTTCGGGTACTCAAGTGACTGAAGAGATTATTAACTCTTCAAGTAAACTGAGAATCATTGGGAGAGCAGGAGTTGGAGTCGATAATGTAGATGTTAAGGCTGCTACGCAAAAAGGAGTCCTTGTTGTTAATTCTCCAGGGGGTAACACAATAGCTGCAGCTGAACATACTATAGCTATGATGTTGGCTTTATCTAGACATATTCCAATTGCTAATAGTAGTACTTTGTTAGGTAAATGGGAGAGAAAGAAATTTGTTGGGAATGAGCTTTATAAGAAAAAATTAGGTGTAGTAGGTTTAGGAAAAATTGGTGCTCATGTAGCGAAAGTTGCTAATGCATTAGGAATGGAAGTTTGCGGATATGATCCCTTTGTTTCAACTGAAAGAGCTCAACAAATCCAAGTTAAATTATCTGATCTAGATGATTTATTCCAACAATCCGATTATGTAACTTTACATTTGCCTCGAACGCCAGAGACAGAGAATTTAGTAAATATAGAAGTTCTTAAAAGTATGAAAAGTAGCGCAAAATTAATTAATTGTGCTCGAGGAGGTTTAATTGACGAAGAGGCATTAGCAGAAGCTTTAAATAAATCATTGATTGCAGGCGCTGCAGTAGATGTCTTTTCTAAAGAACCGTTAGAATCTAATTCACCACTTTTGAAGGTTGAAAAGAATCTTATCCTTACTCCCCACTTAGGAGCATCTACTAGGGAAGCACAAGAAAATGTAGCTGTTGATGTTGCAGAACAAATAAGAGATGTTTTGCTTGGGTTATCTGCTAGAACAGCAGTAAACATACCAGGTTTGAGCCCTGATATTATGGACAGTCTCAAACCTCATTTGCAGTTGGCTGAAACAATGGGTCTGCTTATAAGCCAGCTTTCAGGTGGACAGATTCAAAAACTAGAGGTGAAGCTTCAAGGCGAATTTGTCCAACATCCTTCCCAGCCATTAATAATAGCTAGTCTTAAAGGTCTTCTAAGTAAAGCTTTGGGAGATAGGATTAATTATGTAAATGCCTCTTTAGAAGCAGATTCAAGAGGTATTTCAGTGGTTGAGAATAAAGATGAGGCAAGACCTGAATTTGCTAGTGGGTCGCTTCAGTTAACCACTTATGGAGATAATGGAGACCATAGCGTAGCAGGAAGCATTTTTGCTGATGGGGAATTAAGAATAATTAGTATTGATCAATACCCAGTTAACGTATCGCCAAGCAGATATATGTTGGTTACTAGGCACAGAGATATGCCTGGCATAATTGGCAAGCTGGGATCTTTATTAGGTAGTAACAATGTCAATATTGCCTCAATGCAAGTTGGGCGCAAAATTGTTAGAGGTGAAGCTGTTATGGTTCTAAGTATTGATGATCCAATACCTAATAAGTTGCTTGATACTATTATTGAAGTAGAGGGAATTACCAATGCTAATCCAGTTACTTTATAAAGAGACTTGCCCTAATTAATGGAAACTAAGGATTGGTATAAACTAACTTTTCTTATAGAAAGTGATTCAGAAGAAATTATTATTTGGAAATTAAATGAGCTGGGAATATTTAGTTTTTCATTTGAATACTTAATTAAAAATGAAAATAAAAAAGAGGTGAACATATGGCTTCCAATTGATGAATGGGGAGATAGTTCTAGAAATGGTTTTGAAAAAATAATTAGCAAACTTCTAAACATTAATGTCCCTAAGAATCAATTTTTTGACTGGAGTATTATTAAAGAGGAAGATTGGTTAACAAGCTGGAAGAAATATTGGGGGCCTGAATTAGTAGGAAATAATTTTCTGATATTGCCTTGTTGGATAAATCTAAATGAAAAATTTAAAGATAAACAAATCATAAAAATTGATCCTGGAGCAGCCTTTGGTACAGGCAGTCACCCTTCGACCTATCTTTGTTTAGAAAAAATGGGGAATATTTTGTTGCCTGATAAAAAAGTATTAGATATTGGAAGTGGTAGCGGGATTTTGAGTGTTGCCGCAACATTACGTGGAGCAAAAGAGGTTTGTGCAGTTGATAATGATTATCTAGCAATAAATTCCACTAAATCTAATTTTCAATTAAATTTTGGTAACTTAAATAACCTAAACACATTTTTGGGATCTTTTAATGAGGTAATTTTTAAATACCAACTCAAAGAATTCGATCTTGTTTTATGCAATATTCTCGCTGAAGTAATAAAAGAAATGATTCCAAATATCTACAAGTGTTTAAGAAGTAATGGGGAAGTTATTTTCAGTGGAATTCTTTACTCGCAAAAAGATGAAATTATAAAAATATTAATTCGGAATAACTTGAAATTAGTGGATATATCAACTAGAAAAGATTGGGTATGCATTTCTGCTCAAAAGGACAGCGATTCAACCTAAGTATAAGTTTTTCTTATCGATACTCTTTAATACATTTTATTGTGTCATTTTTTACTTCAAAATCTCACATATCGCCTCAATCGATGTTAAAAATGTATTTGATAGGTATTAATTACCAACAATTTTTTATTTAAATGGCTTCTTACAAAGTTACACTCATCAGCGAAGGTGAAGGTCTTAATTCAACTATTGAAGTACCTGATGACCAGTACATCCTCGATGCTGCTGAAGAGCAAGGTATCGATCTACCTTATTCCTGTAGAGCAGGAGCATGTTCTACATGCGCTGGAAAAGTTACTTCAGGCAGTGTTGATCAATCAGATCAAAGTTTCTTGGATGATGATCAATTAGAAGCTGGTTTTGTTCTAACTTGCGTTGCTTATCCAACATCTGACGTAACAATTACAACTCATGCTGAGGAAGAATTGTATTAATTATAAAAAATTAACTTACTATGTTGATTATTCATAATTTATCTGCCACCCTCTATGAAGGTGGCTTTTTTTGTAAATGAATAAATTTGAATTTTTCAAAACAGGTAGTGTTCAATCAAGTTTTGGGGGTCAGTACAGTTATAAGGTAATTGGACCATGTTGCAGACTCTATGACAGGGAAGAACTACCTTGGCCCTGCTCAAGGCTTGCTTGGAGAAGTAAGGAGCCTAGTTGGAGAAGAATAGGTTCTAGGTTTGTTGCTGATATGGCTTCAAGAAAATGCCCATCTTACTCAGTAGAGATTTTAGAGCCTGGATCAAAACCTGTTAAGACAGTTATAACTCTTTTTTCTAAGAAATTTTCTTCCGATATACAAGAATGGTGGTACAGCAAAAAACCAGGCTCAAAAGAGCCTGGTAATATCTTACCTTCTGAAGTTAGTTAACTATAAATATTATGCTTTTGGCTTTGGAGGCATGTAACCTTTTAAGCCGGTGCATTCAAGACTGTCAATTGTATTAACTCCAGTTTGTGAGTTAGTTCCACTAGCTCTTTCACATAATGATTTTCTTTGAGAAAGGTCAAGATTTGCGTCAGTAAAGTCTGCCCCATCAATAATTGCTCCATCAAAAACACTTTTCATTAGCTCACCATTGGTAAGATTCGCATCTGTAAAATCAGCATTATCAAAGCGTGTTGCATATGCAATCAGGTCCGTCATATTGGCTCCTTTAAAACTAGAGTTTTTTGCAGTTGTCACGCTCATATATGCGCCTTGAAGATTAGCTTCTCCTAAATCTTGATTAGATAAATCATATTTAACATATTCAGTATTATGAAGATCGGCACCGTGTAGATCATCTTTTAGTACGTCAACTGATGAAGGATCACTAGGGTATAGTGCGTTTGCAGAGATTGGATTAATAAGTAAACCAATAATTAATGGAAGAAAAATAAATAGTCTTTTACAAGACTTATGTAGTGATGAAAAAATAGAAACCATTTCGATCAACATCAATATAGAAAAACCTATGACTATTATTCCATGGGTTGGTCATTTGCGACCCTTCTTCTCACGAACTGTTGCAGTTTATTTTATTTCTACCGTTAGAAAATCTTTTGCGAGCTGAGTATTTGGAAAAACTTTTTGAGCCTCTTTAAGCAAATCGCTTGGCTTTATTACATTTTTATTGGTGTATCTTGGACTTAAATGAGTAATAATTAATTTTTTTGTATTAGATAATAACGCTGTTTTGGCAGCCATGATTGTTGTGGAATGTAATTTTTCGTATGCCATGCTTTCGTCCTCCTCTGAAAAAGTCGATTCATGTACGAGCAAATCGGCATTTTTTGACAGTGAAACAGCAGATTCGCTAAAGATTGTATCCGTGCAATAAACAAAACTTTCACCTTCTCTAGGAGGTCCACAGAATTCTTTCCCATCAAATGTCCTGCCATCAGCTAATACGACTTTTTTACCTTGTTGAAGTTCTGAATAAATTGGTCCAGGTGCTATTTTTAGAGACTTTGCTTTTTTGATATCAAATATGCCAGGCTTATCTTTTTCACTAACTCGATAACCATAAGCAGGAATTTTATGTTTAAGGCAGGCGCAATTTACTTTTATTTTGTTGTTTTCAAATAAAATTTCACTTTCTGATGCAAAATTTTCAACTTTCACAAAATGCAACGGAAAAGATAATTTGCAAAAACTACTTTTAAGAGCAGAATTTATAAAACCTTGCAATTCTGAAGGTCCATAAAGTTCAATACCATTACTATTTCCTGATAAACCCAAAGTAGCCAAAAGACCAGGCAAACCATAAATATGATCTCCATGCATATGTGTAATAAATATTTTCTTGATTTGCGAAGATTTAATATTGCTTTTCATTATTTGATGTTGTGTTCCTTCCCCACAATCAAAAAGCCAAACTTCTGATGATTGTGATAATTTAAGTGCCAAGGAAGAAACATTTCTTGTTAAAGATGGGACTCCTGAGCTTGTTCCTAAGAAGGTGATATTCACTTAATTATGATATTTTTATTTTTATATCTGGATTAAATCTAGACTTTCAGTCAAACTAAGGCAAATTAAGAATTTGTTTTTTAAACAAAGTGATACTTAAATTTAAAAATAATTATATTAAATGGTGCCTAATTAGTATTTCGTTTATTTGTGTTTTTCAAAGTGAATCTGTTTTTGCATCTAAAGAGCCCATAATTAGAGTATTGATATCAAAAGATAACAATGTAAGGATTAGATCAGATAAATCAATCCCTTTAACAATAGAGGGAAAATTCTTTTCAAATAAAAAAATAAAAGGCTTAACTTTGAAAAACGAGAAAAATAGAAATATTCTATATTTTGATAAGAATAAACAAAAAATATATGACTTAAAAAGTAATCAACAATTTCAAGTTAGATCATCTGATGGAAGAGGTATATGGGTAGGTCAAAAAAGATATTCTGGTAAGCTTAATATTTTTTTACTTGATTCTGAAATATTGGTAGTAAATGTTTTAAAAATTGAAAAATACCTTAGTAGTGTAGTTGGTTCAGAAATGCCAACAAAATGGCCTATAGAAGCATTAAAAGCACAAGCAATTGCCTCTAGAACTTATGCTTTAAAGCAAAAGGGAAATAATTTATTTGACATAGATTCGACTCAGAAAAATCAAGTTTATAATGGTTTGGAGTCAAGAACTTATAAAACTACCAGAGCCGTTAAAAGTACAAGATCTTTGGTTCTGACTCATAATAATAAATTGATTAATGCATTGTTTCATAGTAGTTCAGGAGGAATGACAGAAAATAGTCAGGATGTGTGGAAGAATAAATACCCATATTTAACAAGTGTGAAAGATTTTGATAAAAAAAATCCAAATTTTAGATGGCAAAAAAAATTTTCAAGTAAAGAACTAACAAATTTATTTCCCAAGATTGGAGGATTAAAAAATATAGAGATTCTTGACATTACTCGTACTGGGCGGGTAAAAAATGTAAAACTTTTTGGTGATTATGGTTCTGATAAGATGTCTGGAGTAGATCTGAGAAAAAGATTAGGTCTCAAGAGTAATTTCGCGAGGTTTAAATTTTTTGAAGAGGAACCAAAAAACACATTTCCCATTAAACAAGGTTTAATAGTCTTCGGACAGGGATCTGGACATGGAGTAGGAATGAGTCAATGGGGTGCAAAATATATGGCCTCGAAAGGCCTAAAAGCTGAAAAAATTTTAAAACATTTCTACAGAGGTGTTCAGATTAAACCTTTTAGAAATGATTACATTTGAAAATTATTTTGCATTAAGGACTAATTTTGGATTTAGATTTGTTTTTTCTTTATTTAAAAAGCCTATACCTAGTAAATTTCCTTTTTTATCTATTACTTTAATGGGCTTTTTATGGTCAGAAATATTGATCTGTTTAAAGTTATTAATATCAATTTTAATTGTTCTACCAGTTTGCCAAAAATTGATTTCTTCATCATTATTTAATGCTAACGATGAAATGTGATTAAGAGCAGTAATGGTTGGAATAATAAAATTTTTTGCGTTTTTTTTATCGATGTCGGATATTTTTATAGAATTTTGTTCATTAAATCCACAAGCAGAAATTCTTTTTAAGAGAAAAAGGCAACCCTCAGAATTAAGAACTTTACCCAAGTCTCTCGCAATTGATCTTATGTACGTACCTGCAGAACATTTGATTTTGATTTCTATGATTCCTTTTCTTTGATCCCATTTCATTAAAACTAGCTCCTCAATATTTACTTCTCTTGGTGCTAATTCAAAATTTTCATTATTAAAAAATTTTTTATAAGCTCTTTCACCGTTGACGTGTACGCTAGATATTTTTGGGGGAATTTGTTTAATTATGCCTCTAAATTTATTTAAATATTGATCTAATTGCTCATCACTAATTATGGGCCAATCTTTTTGATTAATTATTTCTCCGTGAATATCATCAGTATTAGTCTTTATCCCTAATTTAATCTTTCCTATGTATGTTTTACCCTGAGGCAGATATTGAATGAATCTTGTCGCATTACCTATTGCTATTGGTAAAGTTCCTGTAACTTCTGGATCAAGAGTTCCTGTGTGCCCGACTTTTTTTGTATTAAGTAACTTCCTCACTTGTTTTACACAATCATGAGAGGTGCAGCCTTTATGTTTATTAATTACTAAGAATCCATTTTTTGTTTCCATGTTTAATATTAAGAATGCTTTGAGAAAGATTTATTATCATCCTATGATTTTTGTATTGAAAAAAAAATAAGAAATTGAAAAACGATAGCCTCATTTTAGAAGAGTTTTTAGATAATGCTTTTAATTTAAAATTACATCTAATGGAATTCTTTTCGATGAAAGAAAATGATTTAGATGGATTCCTTGCAAATGCAAAGATAAACTTGGCAAGTTTACATCCCGGGGATGCTCTAAGTAATGTTTCAGATTTCTATACTGATATTGTTGGAGATCGGCATGTGGCAGATTTAGCTGCATGGCATATTACAAGCAAAAATTATATCTGTGATACTTTAAAACTTCAGCAGAGATTTTCTAGAGATTTAGTTTTAGATTTTGGAGGAGGGATTGGGACTCATGCCTTAGCTAATGCAATGTCTTCAAAAGTTGAGCATGTTTTTTTCATAGATATTAATCAAACAAATAGGAAATTCGTTGAATATAGGGCTAAGGAATTAGGGGTTGAAAAAAAACTTACTTTTTGTGAGTCGATTAAAGAGTCACAAATATCGAAATTTGATACGATAGTTTGTCTCGATGTTTTGGAACATCTTGCTGATCCAGCTTCTCAAATTGATGTTTTTAGTGAGATTATGGATTTTAATTCTGTGGCTTTATTTAATTGGTATTTTTATAAAGGTGAAAAAAATGAATACCCTTTTCATATAGACGATAGTGCAATAGTTGAGATTTTTTTTAAGACACTTCAATCAAAGTATATAGAAGTTTTTCATCCTATCCTTATAACTACAAGAGCGTACAAGAAAATTAAATAACGATATTGACTCTTTTTCTATTTCGCAGATTCCTTTTAATACTTTCAAAAGTTACGGTTCCTTCTTTGAGTGCAAAAAGCGTGTCATCTTTACCTTTGCCAACGTTGATCCCTGGCAAAAAAGACGTACCTCTTTGGCGAATTAAAATTGATCCAGCAGTTACTTTTTCTCCTCCATAAGCTTTAACACCCAATCTTTTGGAATTTGAATCTCTACCGTTTCTTGTAGAACCTGTTCCTTTTTTATGTGCCATAAGAAATGTTTAATTTGTAGATTTTTCAGATTTTGGTTTAGTTTCCTTTTTAACAGTATCCTTTTTAGAGGAAGACTTAGGAGTGCTTTTACCTAATGTTATTGATTTTACCATAACTCTTGTGAGTTCTTGCCTGTGACCCATCTTTCTTCTTGTCTTTTTTTTAGGGCGCATCTTATAGACAAGAATTTTCTTATCTCTTTTATGAGAAACAACTTCTAATTCAATTTTTGCATCTTTTATGTAAGGTTTACCTATAGTAATAGAGTCTTTATTCTTTAAAAGTAAAACTTTTTCCAGTGTAATTTTTTCTTTTTCCTTTGCTTGCAACCTATCAATATCATAGTATCTGTTAACTTCGAACCAAAATTGTTGACCTGAAGTTTCTGCTATTGCATACAATTCATTACTTTTTGATGAATCGTTGACAGCGTTTTTGGAATTTGTCATATTTTTAAGACACTATTAGGCTCAAATTTGTAATTTGATTAAGCCTAATGAGCAATCGGAATTGTTTGTTTATTTTCTTATTTTGTAGTGTAATAAGTCAAGGCCTATTTTAAATTTTTTATATCAATTTGAGGAACTTAAACAATGGCAGCAAGAAAAACATATATTTTAAAACTCTATGTTGCTGGGAATACCCCTAATTCAATGAGAGCTTTAAATACTTTAAGAGAGATTTTAGAAAATGAATTTAAAGGAGTTTATGCCCTAAAAGTTATTGATGTACTCAAACAACCACAACTTGCAGAAGAAGATAAGATTTTGGCTACCCCAACCTTAGCTAAAATTTTACCTCCACCAGTTAGAAGAATAATTGGGGATCTCTCTGATAGAGAGAAAGTTTTAATTGGCTTAGATCTACTTTTTGATGAATTAACTGAAACTGAATATAGTGGAGATAAGTAATGTATATAAATTTTTTCAATTAAAGATAAATCTAATATTTATTTTGAATTGAATTTTCTTTTTAAAAACACCATGAAAGTTAAGAAATTTGGCAAATCAAATAAAATGCAAGTACAAAAATTACCTACTGGCATAGAGGGCTTTGATGATGTTTGTAGGGGAGGATTGCCTATATCTCGCAGTACTCTCGTTAGTGGCACATCAGGAACGGGCAAAACTGTTTTTTCTCTTCAATACTTACACCATGGTATTTGTAATTTTGATGAACCTGGAATATTCGTTACATTTGAAGAATCGCCACTGGATATAATAAGAAATGCAGCTAGTTTCGGATGGGACTTACAAGATTTAATTGATCAAAATAAGTTATTCATATTAGATGCCTCTCCTGACCCTGACGGTCAAGATGTAGCGGGTAACTTTGACTTGTCTGGTCTTATTGAGAGAATTAGTTATGCAATCAGAAAATACAAAGCCAAAAGAGTTGCAATAGATTCAATAACTGCAGTCTTTCAACAGTATGACGCTATTTATGTTGTTAGAAGAGAAATTTTCAGACTTATAGCAAGATTAAAGGAAATAGGAGTAACAACTGTTATGACAACAGAAAGGGTAGATGATTATGGACCTATTGCTAGATATGGGGTAGAAGAATTTGTTTCTGATAATGTTGTTTTATTAAGGAATGTTTTAGAGTCAGAGAAAAGAAGAAGAACATTAGAAGTATTGAAGTTAAGAGGTACTGTTCATATGAAGGGTGAATATCCATTTACTATGGGTAGTGATGGTATCAGTGTGTTTGCTCTTGGTGCAATGAGACTTACTCAAAGATCTTCAAACATTAGGATCAGTTCTGGAGTTAAAGATCTTGACGAAATGTGTGGAGGAGGTTATTTTCAAGATTCAATTATTCTCGCCACAGGGGCTACTGGTACAGGTAAGACAATGCTTGTATCAAAATTTGTAGAAGATGCCTATAACAATAATGAAAGAGCAATATTGTTTGCATATGAAGAATCTAGGGCTCAATTACTTAGAAATGCTACTAGTTGGGGAATAGATTTTGAAAAGATGGAAAGTGATGGGTTATTAAAAATTATTTGTGCATACCCCGAATCAACTGGTTTAGAAGATCACTTGCAAATCATAAAAACTCAAATCAATCAATTTAAACCAAAGAGAATGGCAATTGATTCTCTCTCCGCATTGGCCAGAGGTGTAAGCTTAAATGCATTTAGACAGTTTGTAATTGCAGTCACTGGCTATACAAAACAAGAAGAGATAGCTGGATTTTTTACTAATACTGCAGAAGAATTTATGGGAAGTCATTCTATTACCGACTCTCACATCTCAACCATTACTGATACCATTTTGTTACTTCAATATGTAGAAATAAAAGGAGAAATGGCTAGAGCTTTAAATGTTTTTAAAATGCGGGGATCTTGGCATGATAAAAGAATAAGAGAATTTATTATTACAAATCGAGGTCCTGAAATAAGAGATTCTTTTTCTAACTTTGAACAGATATTTAGTGGTGCTCCTCATAGAGTAGTTCCTGATCAAAATGTTCAAAATGTTTTTAAGGGATTAGATAATAATTAGTTGTTTAGTTGATTTCAGAGCTTGAAAAAGTATCTGAATTATTAATAGTTTGCGTCAATAATTCATCTTTATCAGTTTGTGCCAATGCTAAGTCAAACCAAAACGTTGTTCCAACTCCCAATTCGCTAGCCATACGAATTTCCCCTCCATGTTTTTCAATTATCCCTCTCACTATGGATAAACCTAAACCGGTTCCTTGCTCAGTATGAACGGAATTTTCTACTCTATAAAAACGGTCAAATATCTTTTCTTGATCTGCTTGAGATATCCCTGACCCTGTATCAGCAATCTCAATTCTAACTTTTGGCAATGGTGAAACTAATTCACATTGGGGAGCCCCATCATCTCTATTATTTGGAGGAAAAGCAGGACAGGTATCTGGCCAGGTATAGGCCCTAATCATTAAATTGCTATTTTTTGGACTAAATTTCAATCCATTACCAAGCAAATTATCAAAGACTTGTAGCAGTAAATCAAAATTTCCAAGAATTGAAGGAATAGTTTCTTCTATGTCATGAGCTAATGAAACATTTTTTTCTGTAGCATTAAGTCTGTAATTCCTGAGAGTCTGTTCTATCGCAGGCTTTACATCCATTTCTTCAAGTTGAATTATTTTACCTGACTCTAATCTTGATAAATCAAGTACATCATTAACAAGTCTGGTGAGTCTATCAGTCTCTGAATTTGCGATACCCAGAAACTCGAGTTGTTCTTCATTAGAAAGCTGATCTTTTAAATCATGTAAGGTCTCTACGTAACTTTTAATGTTAAAAAGAGGAGTCCTTAATTCATGCGAAACATTACTTATAAATCTGTTTTGTGCCGCATTTAGTTCTACCTCTCTGGTTAGATCTTGAATTGTGACGGCAATTCCTTTTAATTCAACTCTGTTTGTATCTAATACTGCCTGTAAGACGATTCTTAAGGTTCTAGATGGTTCTCCTAAGCTAAATCTTAAATCATCTTTCTCTTTTTCTCTGTTTAAAATTGATTCAATATTTGTATGTAAATCATTACTTAAAATTTCGGGTATTTCATTTAAAAAATATTTTCCCTCTAATAATCTTCCTTCCCAACGGAATAATCTTTTTGCTGTTGGATTAGTAAGTACAATTTTCCCCTGTGAATCTAATAATATTGCTCCATCAGCCATAGTAGCTATTAGTGATTGCTGCTTTATTTGAGCAGCTTTCAGTTCTTCAATATTTGCTTCATCATAATTTTCTAACTGAGTAGCCATTCGGTTAAATCCATTTAAAAGTTCTCCTAGATCGCCTTTCATAGGTAAAGAAATTCTGGATTTAAAGTTCCCTTTTGAAATTTCCCTAACACCCCTTACTAATTCCCTTACAGGTCTAGTAATTGTTAGCGCATTGAATACCGCACCAAGAATTACTAAAACCCAAATAGAAATAAAAACTGCTATCGTAACTTCCCTCGTTAGTGCTGCACTAGCTAAAGCTTTTTTGTTAGGTGTAACACCTAGGGCTAAAGTTCCAAGATACTTGCCTTTCCAGAGCATTGGGACAAATACATCTGTTACCTGACCCTGAGGTGTAGTATGTTGTCTGACTAGTGGAAATTGAGGCCTTTTCTTTAATTCTGATGGTAGTTTTAATCTTCTTGTGAGTTGGAACTGACTATCTGAACTTGTTGGAGTAGCACTAATAGGTATTCCAAGTTGAACTATGTCTTCAGCATCAGTAAAAAATATGTAACGTAGATTTCGACTTGATCTCCAAAACTTTTCAGCTACATTTGAAATTTCTTTTTTTTGGTTATTCGCAACTAATTCTGTGACATTTCCAGATAATAATAAACCAAGATCTCGAGCATATCTTGTATCATTCATTCCAGCATCCCTTTGAATACTATTAAGTGCAAAAAACGTTATTCCTGTCATTAAGAGACTTACAACTAAAGTTGCGATTGCCAACAATTTTGTTCTTAGACTAAATCCGCTCCACCAAGAAATGATTCTATTAATCAAAAAGTTATTATTGATATCTTCATTTTCGGCAATATCATATACTTTAGTATCTCTATTATTGGTATCTCCCATAAGTTTAATTCTCCTTAGAAGGACTTTTTCTCACTTGATGACCTATATCATTTCTAAAGTAAATACCTTCAAATTTTATTTGTTTTAAATTTTCGTATACTTTTTCAAAAACCATATCATAATCCTTATCTTGACAAACAATACTTAAAACCCTGCCCCCATCAGTTAATAATTCCCCATCTAAACTTAAAGAAGTCCCAGAGTCGAAAATTTGACAATCATCTGATTCAATATTTCCTATTTTTATTGGAAAGCCAGTTTTATATGCATTAGGGTAACCTCTGGAGGTTGCTATCACACAACCACTAACTTTACCGGAAGTGTCTATTTTTTCGTCACCAGTTAGATTTCCCATTGAACATTTTTCTAAAAGAAATACAAAATTTTGATCCATTAAGGGCATTATTGTTTGACATTCTGGATCCCCAAACCTGCAATTATATTCTATAACTTTAGGTCCAGATTCTGTGATCATTAATCCAAAATAAATTACTCCTCTATAGTTGATATTTTGTTTATTTAGTTGATCTATTGTTGGTTCAATTATTTCTTTAATGATTCTGTCAAGGTAATCTTTTGTTAATAATGGAGCTGGAGAATAAGCTCCCATACCTCCTGTATTAGGCCCTTTATCTCCCTCATTTAGGCGTTTGTGATCTTGTGCTGTTGGAAGGAGTACGTATTTATTGCCATCACATAGAGCAAAAACTGAAACTTCCGGACCCTGAATTTTTTCCTCAAGTACTACTACATTGCCAGAGTCACCAAATTTACCATTGAAGATGGATTCTGCTGCTCTAGAACATTCATCTTTTGAATTAGGTACAAAAACACCTTTACCTGAAGCCAGACCATCCGCTTTTACTACCAGTGGCCTCGATGATGAATGGATTATTTCATTAGCTTCTTCTAGAGAATTTACTTTCCAAAAATTTGCTGTTGGAATATTTGCATTTTGCATAAATTCCTTCGCCCAAGATTTGCTATATTCCAATTTTGCTCCATCTTTACCAGGACCGAATACTTTAAAGTGTTTTTTTCGGAGAAAATCTGCTAATCCATCGGCTAAAGGTATTTCTGGGCCTATTACTATTAAATCTATTTTTAAAATATTAAGCTTTTCGACTAATTCATCTTTGTTATTTATGTCAATTTTTAATCTTACACATTTTTTTATTCTTTCTGATCCTGCGTTGCCAGGGATTAAATAAACTTTTTTGACTAATTCATTTTTTTGAATAACCCAAGCTAGAGAGTTTTCTCTACCGCCATTTCCAATTATTAAAATATTTTCTAATCTAATTAAGCTTTTAGAATTTATTGAATTAATACTCATAAATTTGTTTTTTTAGGTTATGAGGTTTTGATGAATAATCAGTTAAAATGAAATAAACTATTTCGAAAAGTTGATTCCTAATAAATATGTTAATTACAAATAGCTATTTTAGTAATCAAAGGAGTTCGTAAATTTAATGAATAATAAATATAAATTGATTTATGAAGGTAAAGCAAAAAAAGTTTTTTCACATGATGATGTAGATAAAGTAATAATAGAATTCAAAGATGATACTACGGCTTTTAATTCTTTGAAAAAAGCTAAATTTGAAGGAAAGGGAAAATTGAATTGTCTAATAAGTGCAAGAATTTTTAAATTACTTTTAGATAATAATATTCCAACTCATTTTCTTGAACTTAAAAACGAAAATACAATGATTGCTAAAAAAATAAAAGTAATCCCTTTAGAGATTGTTTTGAGAAATATTGCATATGGATCCTTATGTAAACAAACGACTATAAAAAAGGCTACTGTTCTGGCAAAACCATTAGTTGATATTTATCTTAAAAATGATGAACTTAACGATCCGTTGATTACAAAAGATAGAATTGAATTAATGAATATAATTAGTTCTAAAGATTTAAATTTAATAATAGATTTAACTTTAAAAATTAATGAAATCTTAAAAAGTTTTTTCAAAAATATTAAGCTTGAACTTGTAGATTTCAAATTAGAATTTGGATATGATACGAAAAATAATATGCTTCTTGGAGATGAAATAAGTCCTGATAATTGCAGATTGTGGGATCTAAATCAGAAAAATGATACAATTGTAAGTCTAGATAAAGATAGATTTAGAAATGATTTAGGTGGTTTAATTGAAGCTTATAGTGAAATCAATCGAAGAATTAATGATTTCATTTCAATTGATTCTAACAATGATGCTTAATTGATTTTAAATCAAAAATACTATGCAAAAAAAATTTTTAAAATTTAGAAAGGTATTCACAAATATTGCTTGCTCACCTTTGATTTTAATATCAAATAATTCGGAATTAGCGGCTAAGTATTTGCCAAAAGATTTTGAGAAATCAATCACTACTTTAGAAACTAATAACATTAAAAATCAATTTTTGAAGGGGTTTGATAATAAACAAGAGAAAAATTACTTAATTGCAGAAAACAAAAAAAATATAAATCAAGAAAGTGTTCTTATCTCAGAAATAATAATTAAAGGTTGGGAAGATCATCCTGAAGGTAGAAAACTTGAGTTGGCTGCATATGACTCTATGAGCATAAAACCAGGAAGTATTGTTGATAATCAAATTTTAAATAAAGACCTTAATTCAATTTATGCTAGTGGTTGGTTTTCAGGAGTCAAAATTCAGTCTCAAGATGGGCCATTAGGAGTGAGGCTAATTGTAAATGTAGTTCCTAATCCAATTTTGAAGAAAGTTGAACTTCAACCAAAAAACTCTGTAATCTCAAGTGAGTATGTAGATAGTATTTTTAATAATTTTTATGGCACAACTCTAAATCTAAAAGAACTACAAAATAAGATCGGCATAATAAAAAAGCGTTATGAAAGTGAAGGTTACTCTTTAGCTAGAATTAGTGGACCAGAAAGAATCAGTGAAGACGGGATATTAACATTAAATGTTTCTGAGGGCATAATTTCTGATGTGAAGTTAAGATTCCCAGGATCTGATGGGGAATCTTTTGTTGACGGAAAACCTAGGAAAGGTAAAACAAAAGATTGGGTCATAAAAAGAGAGCTGAAATCACAACCTGGCACTATATTTAATAGAAAAATTCTAGAAGCTGATATCAGTCGACTATATGCCACATCATTATTTGATGATGTCAAGGTTTCACTGGGGCCTGACAATTCGAATCCTGGTAAAGTCATAATCTTTTTAGATTTGAGCGAGCAAAGAACAGGATCATTAACGGGTGGCCTTGGTTATAGTAATAGTTCAGGCATCTTTGCCTCAATTGGTTTACAAGAAACAAATGCACTAGGAAGAGCATGGTCTTCTAGTCTCAATCTGAATTTTGGTGAATATTCAACTACTTATAATTTTTCTTTATATGATCCATGGATTAAGGGGGATAAGCATAAGACCTCTTTTAGAACTAATGTATTCCTAAGCAGGGATTATCCTCAAGAATTTAGAAGCGAAGGTAATGGAAAAATATATGCAGTGAATGATACGAATTCCAATAGTTCAGATTCATTCTCTTCAATTATTTTGGAAAAAACTGGAGGTGGTTTTTCTTTCTCTAGACCTCTGAATGGCGGCGATCCATTTAAAGCTTCTAAATGGAGGGTTCTTGGAGGGATGAATTTTAAAAGAGTAAGAATGATCGATAGTAGCGGCAATAGCAAGCCATATGGAGATATGACCCCCACAAAGGGAAATATTAATGAAATAATTTGTATTGGATATACAGCTTCAGATGGCTCTTGTCCAGATGAAAACACACTAGTAAGCTTTATCGCTAGTACAACTAGGAATAATCTGGATAATTCTATTAACCCAACATCAGGTAATAAACTTAAGTTAGGAAGCGAGCAATTTATTCCATTAGGTGAAAATTCACCAACTTTTAATCGAGTGAATGCCTCATATGCATTTTTCATTCCCACGAGGTTAATAAATTTAACAAAAGGATGTAAGTCAAGTAATCCTTCCAGCGATGATTGTTCTCAAGCTATTGGTTTTCAATTAAAGGGTGGAACAATTTTTGGGGAATTGCCCCCTTATGAAGCTTTTTGCATGGGAGGCACCTCATCGGTAAGAGGATGGTCATCTTGCGACCTTGCTGTAAGCAAAACCTTTGTTGAGGGAACTGCGGAATATAGATTTCCTATATGGAGGATGATTTCAGGTGCTTTATTTGCCGATGCTGGGAGTGATTTAGGCTCACAAGATGATGTTCCAGGAAAACCAGGCAAATTATTGAAAAAATCAGGTTCAGGTTTTTCTGTAGGTGGAGGAATAGGTGTTAAAACTCCAATTGGGCCATTGCGATTAGACGTTGCTAGTAAAGACTTTAGTGGTGATTATAGATATACCCTCGGGGTGGGATGGAAGTTTTAAGTGTTTGCTTGGCCAACTAATTATGACTCTTGCTACACCCTCGCTGGTGACATAATAAAAGAAGGTATAGGGCTACATAGTGGGGAAAAAACAAGAGTTAGAATTTCTCCTTTTGAAAAAGAAGGATATTTTGTGTCTTTTGCAGATAAGCCTAATGAAGTTTTTAAATTAGATCAAAATTTAATTGGAAGTACTATGTTATGTACCGCCGTTAAGTTGGGTAAAAGAAATTTATATACTATTGAACATTTATTATCTTCAATGGCTGGGTGTGGGTTGAGCTATATTCATATTGAAGTTGATGGGAAAGAGATTCCGCTTTTAGATGGCTCGGCAATCCAATGGGTTAGAGAGTTTGAAGGAGTAGGGATAAAAAAGGCAGCTAAACCAGATAATTTTTTTAGAGAGATCAATAAATCAATAATTTTAAATAAAGAAGACTCAGTTATAGCAGCAATTCCTTCTGAAAAAACTACAATTATATCTACCATAAATTTTTCCTATAAAGCAATTGGAAATCAAACTTTTGTTATTGATTTAAATCCGAAAAGTTTCGTTGAAAGGATTGCTCCAGCACGAACATTTGGTTTCAAGGATCAATTTCAAGAGTTAAGTGAACTTGGATTAATCAAAGGAGGAAGCCTAGATAATGCTCTTGTTTGTGATGGAGATGAGTGGGTTAATCCGCCATTAAGATTTAGTAATGAACCAATAAGACATAAAATTTTGGACCTTATTGGGGACTTGGCTTTGGTAGGGTTACCTAAGGCTCAAATTTTAGTTTATAAAGGATCACATTCTTTAAATGCTCTATTGGCCTCTTCGCTAAAAAATTAACTTCATTTTAAATTGTTTTGGAAAAGAAATTATCCAGTGCTAATAATCAACTCTCATCTGAGAAAATACTAGGTTTATTACCTCACAGATATCCTTTCGCGCTTGTAGATAAAGTGATAGAGAATATTCCTGGTGAGCGAGCGGTTGCAATAAAAAATGTAACTTTAAATGAGCCTCAATTTCAAGGACACTTTCCAGAAAGACCTTTAATGCCTGGAGTTCTTATTGTTGAATCAATGGCTCAAGTTGGGGGGATAATTGTAACGCAAATGCCAGATCTCCCAAAAGGACTTTTCGTTTTTGCGGGAATTAATAATGTTAAATTTAGAAAACCTGTTGTACCTGGAGATCAATTAATAATTTCTTGTGAGTTATTGAGTATTAAAAGACAAAGATTTGGCAAGGTTAAAGGTGAGGCACACGTTGATGGGAAGTTAGTTTGTGCCGGAGAATTAATGTTCTCATTAGTTGATTAGAGATATGGATAATAAAAAAACTAAATTAAATTCAAGTTTTAGTGGTGCAAAAGTGCACCCAAATGCCTATGTTGACCCCAGTGCTGTATTACACGATGGGGTCAATATCTCCCAAGGAGCCATAATCGGTCCAAATGTGGTAATTGGTGAAGGAACTGAAATAGGACCGAATGCTGTTATCACAGGACGAACTCAACTTGGTATAAACAATAAAGTGTTCCCAAATGTTTTTATTGGCCTTGATCCTCAAGATCTTAAATATAAAGGAGCTTCTACTGAAGTAATTATTGGAAATAATAATACTTTTAGAGAATGCGTAACTATTAATAAGGCTACTTATGAAGGAGAACAAACTATTATTGGCAATAATAATTTGTTGATGGCTTACACTCATATAGGCCACAATTGTGTACTGGGGGATGGGATAGTCTTATCTAATAGTGTGCAAGTTGCAGGACATGTAAAGATTGAAGATAAAGCTATTATTGGCGGTTGTTTAGGTATTCATCAATTTGTACATATTGGATATTTAGCAATGATTGGAGGAATGACTAGAGTGGATAGAGATGTTCCTCCTTTTTGTTTGGCCGAAGGGCATCCAGGAAGATTGAGAGGTTTGAACAGGATTGGAATTAAGAGAAGTGGTTTAATAGA